>JAFMDE010000184.1 GCA_017857425.1 Akkermansiaceae bacterium | reverse complement strand
CCTCTGGCCTGAGTTTTTCGAGTCGGTCAACGAGCGGTAAAAATTCTGACGGTTCGGAAATGTCATGCTGGGTGCAGAAGCTCAACCAGCTCTCACGATCAGAAGCTCTGATGACAAAGTCATCTTCGCTAAAGCCAAGAGCGAGCATGGTATCAATGGCCATGGCAATGAGCTCAGCATCGGCGCCTGCAGATGCCTCTCCGATGATGTCGGCATTGAACTGAATGAATTCACGGCCGCGACCTTTTTGTGGTTTCTCGTAGCGAAAACAGGGGCCGATCTCGAACCATTTGAGCGGTTTAGGAAAGTCACGCTGATTAGCCCCAACAATACGTGCCAGTGAAGCTGTAAGCTCTGGACGTAGTGTAATGTCACGTCCTCCTTGGTCTTCAAAGCGAAAGAGTTGAGTGGCGAGTTCACCACCCGTTTTCTTTAGGTAGAGATCAGTGGACTCGACAATGGGGGCCTCATACTCGCTAAATCCATAGCGGTGCGCGACGTCTCTCCATACGGAAAAGAGGTAGTTGCGAATCGCGCAGTCACGCGGAGTAAAGTCGCGGAACCCGGGTAGAGACTGGAAGCACTTGTCGGCCATGAGGCGGGGAGATGGCATAGACCAGCATGATATTCAAGAGAAATGGCTCAATAAGCCGCTATTCTCCCCGATGTTATAAGGGGGTAAACGACCTTAATCTCGGGGCTGGGAAGCCCTTGGGACTCGGAATTGATGATGTATGCTCATCAAGCATGCCCTGAGCTCCGTTGGCTTTATTCAGGCAATCTAAGTGAGCTCTTATTATACGGTAGCCTCTTTTGCGAGTGCAACGGCGTAGTCCCGGTTCAGGCGGGCTATGTTTTCAGTGCTGATTTCCTTCGGGCAAACAGCCTCACACTCGTAGAGATTGGTGCAGTTACCAAAACCTTCAGCGTCCATCTGGCGCACCATGCCAAGCACACGCTTGTCTTTTTCAGGTGCTCCTTGTGGAAGCAGGTTGAGGTGGGCAGCCTTGGCTGCGACAAAGAGCATGGCGCTTGCGTTTTTACAGGCGGCTACACAGGCACCGCAGCCAATGCATGCGGCAGCGTCCATTGCTGAATCCGCACGAGTTTTGGCAACGGGTAAGTTATTGGCATCCTGGGCTGATCCGGTGCGGACATCGATAAAGCCACCTGCTGCGATAATGCGGTCAAAGGCAGAGCGGTCAACCATGAGGTCGCGCTGAAGGGGGAATGCCTTAGCTCTGAAAGGCTCAATCCAGATGGTATCGCCATCTTTGAACTTACGCATGTGTAATTGGCAAGCGGTGACACCTCGTTCCTTGGAGTGGGGGATGCCGTTAATGGTGAGTGAACACTGACCACAGATGCCCTCACGGCAGTCATAGTCAAAGTGGATGGGCTCGCCGCCATCAAGGATGATGCGTTGATTGACGATATCGAGCATTTCCAGAAACGAGGCTTCGATCGGAATGTCTTTGGCCTGATAGGTTTCGATAAGGCCATCATCATGAACGCTTTTTTGACGCCAGACTTTAAGTGTTAAGTTCATGGGGAAATAATTTCAGGTTGAAGGATAAATAGTGGAAGTAGAAGAGTGGGAATGATCTCGATCTAGGCGTAGCTTCGGATGGCGAGGTGAACATTTTCGAATTCAAGTTCTTCCTTGTGAAGGGTGGGCGGGATACCGACTCCATTGAATTCCCATGCGGCAACGTAGGCATACTCATCATCACGGCGAAGTGCTTCACCGGCTTGGGTCTTGCCTACTTTGACTTCATCGGAGTCCTCAGTGAACTGATATTCCAAGCGGAAGTGACCTCCGCAGGACTCCTCGCGGTTGAGGGCGTCGGTGCACATTACTTCAGCAAATTCGAGGAAATCGGCAACTCGGCCGGCTTTTTCTAATTCTGTGTTAACACCATTGGCGTCTCCCGGGATGCGTGCGTTGGTCCAGAATTCCTCACGGATTTCGGGGATACGTTTCAACGCCATCTCAAGACCTTCCTTGCTGCGGGCCATGCCGCACTGTTCCCAAACGAGCAAACCGAGCTCTTTGTGGAAGCTGTCTACAGTGCGGCTACCATTGATGTTGACGAGTTGCTCGATGCGTTCCTTCACCGTTGACTCGGCTTGGGTGAACTCATCCATATCGGTATGAATACTGCCTGGTTTTTGATCGGCAAGATAGTTAGCGATGGTCGTTGGCAGGACAAAGTATCCGTCTGCGAGTCCCTGCATCAGAGCAGAAGCGCCCAAGCGGTTGGCTCCATGGTCCGAGAAGTTGGCCTCACCAAGACAGTGTAGGCCTGGAATGGTTGTTTGCAGGTTATAGTCTACCCACAGGCCTCCCATGGTATAGTGAACAGCTGGGAAAATCTGCATCGGTGTTTTGTAGGGATTATCACCTGAGATTTTCTCATACATCTGAAAGAGGTTGCCGTAGCGTGACCGGATTACGTCTTCGCCGAGACGCTCGATCGCGTCCTTAAAATCGAGATAAACGCCGAGTCCTGTGGGAGCTACTCCGCGACCTTCGTCACAGACTTCCTTAGCTGCCCGAGATGAAATGTCACGCGGGGCAAGGTTGCCGAATGATGGATACTTGCGTTCCAGGTAATAATCACGGTCTTCCTCTGCGATGTCCTCTGGGTGTTTGTTGCCCGTTCTGATAGCTTCCGCATCTTCCTTCGATACGGGAACCCAGATGCGGCCATCATTACGGAGTGACTCTGACATCAGCGTGAGCTTGGATTGATAGTCGCCACTGACAGGAATACAGGTGGGGTGAATTTGAGTGTAGCAGGGATTGGCGATATAGGCGCCACGCTTATAAGCTTTGAATGCTGCGGTAACATTGCAGCCCATGGCGTTAGTCGATAGATAAAAGACGTTGCCGTAGCCACCTGTTGCCAAACAGACAGCGTCCGCAGCGTGAGATGAAATTTCGCCAGTAACGAGGTTTCGCACGACGATTCCCTTGGCTTGGCCATCTACAAGCACGACATCCATCATTTCTGTGCGGGTATGCATTTCCACGCCACCTTTGGAGATTTCTTTTTGCAGTGCTTGGTAACAACCGATGAGTAGCTGCTGTCCAGTCTGACCTCTTGCATAGAACGTGCGTGATACCTGAGCGCCGCCAAAGGAGCGGTTGTCGAGTAGGCCGCCGTATTCACGAGCAAAAGGAACTCCCTGCGCGGCACACTGATCGATGATGTTACTAGATACCTCAGCAAGTCGGTGCACATTGGCCTCGCGAGAGCGGAAGTCACCACCTTTGACGGTGTCGTAGAAGAGACGATTAACCGAGTCACCATCGTTTTGATAGTTTTTGGCAGCATTAATGCCCCCTTGAGCCGCAATAGAGTGAGCTCTTCGTGGGCTGTCTTGGTAGCAGAAGCATTTTACTTGGTAGCCTAATTCTGAAAGGGAAGCAGCAGCAGAGCCGCCTGCCAGTCCTGAGCCGACAACAATGACGGTGAATTTGCGTTTGTTGGAAGGGTTGATGAGCTTGGAGTCCATCTTGTGCTTGGTCCATTTCTGGTCGATGGGGCCTTCAGGTATTTTGCTATCTAGTGACATG
>JAFMDE010000035.1 GCA_017857425.1 Akkermansiaceae bacterium | reverse complement strand
GGCTCGTCACCAGCAGAAAAGCCGCCAGGTAACATGAGTATTTGAGACTGATTGATTTGTTCTGCTAGCTCACGGAGTGAATCTTCAACATGTGCAGCGGTGAGATTGCGGAAAATCGAGGTGTTCGCATCAGCTCCTGCTTGATTGAAGGCCTTGGCAGTATCATATTCACAGTTGGTTCCCGGGAAGGTTGGGATGATGACCTTTGGCTTTGCGACCTTGTTGGTAGATTTGGCCTGTAGGCTGGCATCTTTCCCATGATAGGAAAACTCACTGAGCTCTTGATGTGCAGCTTTAACTTGTGTCGGGTAAGTTGACTCCAGAGGCGAAGTCCAGCTGTTCAATAGTGCGTCGAGCGCGATTTTCTCGCCGTCTATTTGAATTTCTTCAAGGCTTGTAGTAGTGCCAATTTGAGTGGCTTGTAATGCTTCGGTGAGGGCGTCAGCGGATTCTATTAAGAAGCTGAAGTAGCGTTCTTGGTAGAGGTCTAGCTCGGTATTGAGTTCTGCACCAATGCTATTGCCAAATGCCATTTTAGCTACTCCGGCGGCAATGCCAGCCTCTGCTAGAGAATGAATGGAGAGAATATGTCCCGCCTTGTTTTCAGCATAGAGAAGGCTTGCGATTTCTTGAAGTCGCTTGAAGTCTGGGATACCCTCACTGTCGCGCGGCACAGAGATGATTGAAATGGCAGAACCTGCTTGTTTGAATTCAGGTGACAGTGCCAATTGGGTTGTTCCTGGAGCGACAGCAAATGAGACCAGCGTGGGTGGCACATCGATGTCATTGAAAGAGCCGGACATTGAGTCCTTTCCTCCGATGGCCCCGAGGCGAAGCTCGTGTTGAGCTAAAAAGGCGCCAAGCAGTGCGGCAAAGGGTTTGCCCCAGCGTGCGGGGTCGTTGCCTAGTTTCTCGAAATATTCCTGCAGCGTGAGTCTGATATCCGATAATTGAGCTCCTGAAGCGACAATGCGGCAGACCGATTCAGTAACGGCATACAGGGCACCGTGGAAAGGTGACCAGTTTGCGATGTTGGGGTTGAAGCCCCATGACATGTGAGTGCAGGTTGTTGTATCACCATCGAGCAGCGGGATCTTTGCAACCATGGCATCGGGCGGAGTAAGTTGATTTTTGCCGCCAAATGGGTTGAGCACACTACCGGCACCAATGGAACCATCGAACATCTCACCAAGACCTTTTTGGGAGGCTGTATTGAGATCTCCCAGAGCGATTTGCATGCGTTCAAGGTGAGTAAGCTCTCCAGATTCTCTTAAGGCGGGAATGGGCTTTTCGAGGGGGGACTCGGTAGAGGGTGAGTTGACCTTGATGCTGGCTGAGAGAGTTACGCCGTTGGTGTCTAAGAATGCCCGTGAGAAGTTGACGATGTTTTTGCCGCGCCATGAGATGGTGAGCCTGCCGGTGTCGGTGACGTTGGCAACATGATTGCACTCAAGGTTTTCTTTGTCGCACTCCGCCTTGAAGTAATCGATGGTTGAGGGGTCAACACAAATAGCCATGCGCTCTTGAGACTCTGAAATGGCGAGTTCCGTGCCATCCAAGCCGTCGTATTTTTTGGGCACCTCATCGAGGTTGATGTCGAGGCTGGGGGCAATTTCACCAATGGCAACGGAGACTCCGCCTGCTCCAAAATCGTTACAGACCTTAATTTTAGGGGCAAGTTCTGGATTGCGGAATAGTCGCTGAATTTTGCGTTCGGTAGGCGGGTTTCCTTTTTGAACTTCAGCAGAGTTTTCCAATGCTGTATCAGTATGCTCCTTGGATGAGCCGGTGGCGCCGCCTACGCCGTCACGTCCAGTGCGGCCGCCGATAAGCAAGATGACATCTCCTGTAGCAGGGCTGCCACGGAAAACATTTTCCTTCGGGGCTGCTGCTACTACGGCACCGATTTCCATACGCTTGGCCACGTAGTTGGGATGATAGACTTCGGATACTTGGCCTGTAGCGAGTCCTATCTGGTTGCCGTATGATGAATAGCCATGAGCCGCCTCGCGGCATATTTTACGCTGAGGAAGTTTACCTGGGATCGTCTCGGAGAATGGTGTGCGTGGATCGGCAGCACCGGTGACGCGCATCGCTTGATAGACGTATGATCGACCGGAAAGAGGGTCGCGGATACAGCCGCCGAGGCAAGTAGCGGCTCCGCCGAAAGGTTCGATTTCGGTGGGGTGGTTGTGGGTTTCATTCTTAAACATCACAAGCCAATCCTCATCGACTCCATTAACATCCACAGGCACGACGATTGATGCTGCGTTGATTTCCTCTGATACCTCGACGTTGTCGAGCTCGCCGGTTTTACGTAATTGCTTCATCGCAATCAAGGCGATGTCCATCAAGGTTTCTGGCCGCTCTGTGTCAGCGCCGTAGACGATATCGCGGGTCGCTTGATATTTGGCGTAAGCCTCGGCGATGATGTCTTGTTGTTCAAACTCGACGGATTCGATCTTGGTAGCAAAGGTGCTATGGCGGCAGTGATCTGACCAGTAGGTGTCGAGCATCTTGATCTCGGTAATGGTCGGGTTGCGGCCTTCTTCATCGCGGAAATAGGACTGTGTGAAGATGAGATCTTCTGGGGACATGGCTAAGCCAAGCTCGTCACGCTTGATACGCAGCTCGTCGGCTGAGGCGCCGGTGAAGCCGTCAAGAATTTCAACATCATCGGGCCGGGTCACAGGAGCTTCGAGAGATTGTGGCATTTCCATGCTAGCCTCGCGTGAATCAACAGCGTTGATTGTGTATGCTTTGACTTGTGCCAGCTCATCCGCAGTAAGCTTGCCTTGAAGAACAATGATGTGAGCAGATCCTACTAAAGGTTTACTGCCTTGGGTTAGAATCTGAACACACTGGGCTGCGGAGTCTGCGCGCTGATCATATTGACCGGGCAGATATTCAACGGCGAAAGCGGTTTCATCATTACCCAGTATAAGCTGGTCGGATACAAGGTCCACCTGTGGCTCGGAAAGAATAAGGCGTGACGCCTCTGCAAATTCTTCTTCAGTGAGCCCGTCAACATCGTAGCGCTGAATGACGCGGATGTTTTTGAGGTGTTGAATGTTCAGATTGTCCCTAAGATCGTGAAGAAGTTCACGGGCCTGGGTATTGAATTCGGCTTGTTTCTCGACAAAAACGCGGTTCATAGCTGGAAGGCCGCATACTAGGAGCTGGCGGCATTTGGGCAAGAGCAATGCGAGGGTAATTAGAGAATTAATGACAGAGATGCTGGCATCGCCACTTTCAGAATTATATTTCCAATCAACAAACGATATTCCGTCTGTAATAGTCACTATCTGAGGGCTAAGTAAAAAGCATGTGATCTATTAAGTGGCATTTGACCTTTGTTGATCGCTTGGTTATCACTGTCATATGAACGAGGTTGAAGCAGCAGGTAAGATTCTCATCAGCATGCTCAATAAGCTGGGTTTTGAGGCTGAGCTGGAAATATCAGAGGCAGAAGATGGTCCGTGTCTTGACATCAAGACCAACGAGGGAGCGCACTTGATTGGTAAACACGGTGATCGATTGGAGGACTTGCAGTATTTAACCAATAGAATCTTAACCAAGCACTACCCAGACGCGCCAAGGGTGAAGGTGGATTGCGATCATTATCGAGCTAATCAAGAGCAGAAGATGCTTGCGTCTGTTCGTGAAATCGCGCTTCAGGTAGTAGGGGACGGCAAGTCGCGCCAGTTAAAGCCGTTAAATGCTTATTACCGCCGGCTGGCACATAATACCTTGGCCGAAATAGATGGTATTGTGACGAATTCACCTAAGGGTGATTCGCGTTACAAGCGCATTGAAGTCTCCAAGGCCTAATCTCCTTTTTATCATTACTTATGAAAACGCATCATCTTGTTATGCCCGGTGACTTAAACCAATACGGTTTTTTGTTTGGTGGTAGAATGCTGAGTTGGGTTGATGAAGCGTGCTGGATTGCAGCAAGCCTAGACTATCCCAATAGCCGTTTTGTTACCGTAGGCATGGATCATGTCGAGTTTCGGCACGGTGTTGAGGAAGGTGTTATTTTGGAGATTGATTGTAATAAGATGAAGCAAGGCCACACGTCTGTTTCTTATCAAGTGGAAGTAAGTCGCGGCGGGAATGAGGAGAAGAGTTTGATTTTTTCTACCTGTGTGAGCTTTGTCAACGTGGACCAAAATGGAGTAAAGCTTGCGATTTCCTAACTGGAAGTTATCGCATTTGGTCACACTAATATGAAGCGCATCGAGACAGTAGATATCATTCTGGGGATCGATCTTTCTGAGGATAAGGAGGCTTGGAAGAAGAAAATTGCCCGTAAGCTTAGATTGCATCCTAAGCAGATTCAGGAAATGCGTTTACGAAAGCACTCCATTGATGCCAGGCAGAAAGACATCAAGGTGCAGTTGAGGATTGAGGTAGGGATTGAGATGACCTTGCCTGCTGAGCCCGAATGCCTAGCGCATTACCCGAAGGTTTCCGAGTCAGCCAAGAGGATTATTATTATTGGTTGCGGGCCGGCCGGAATGTTTGCCGCCCTACGTGCGCTTGAGCTGGGCTGTAAGCCTGTGATCATAGAGCGGGGTAAGGATGCGTCAGCCCGTCGTTTTGATTTGGCTCCTTTGCTCAGAGAAGGAAGAGTTATTGAAGACTCCAATTACTGCTTTGGAGAGGGGGGTGCAGGGACTTTTTCTGATGGTAAACTCTATACCCGAGCCACGAAGCGTGGCCCTGTTCGTGATGTTTATGAGACCTTTGTAGCTCACGGAGCTCCGCCTAGAATCCTCATTGATGCGCATCCGCACATCGGCTCAAATTTGTTGCCTAATGTGGTTAAGGCAATGCGAGCTAGCATATTAGATGCCGGAGGTGAGGTTCATTTTGGCACAAAGGTGGTTAAGTTGTTGCGCTCTGCTGATGGTAAAACAATGCGCGGTGTGGCAACTGCTGACGGAAACGAGTTTATAGGTGATGCTGTCATTCTTGCCACGGGTCACAGCGCCCGAGATATTTATCAACTTCTCGCTGAGGAGCATATCCTGATGGAAAAGAAAACCTTTGCTGTCGGTGTTAGGATTGAGCATCCGCAGCCATTGATTGATAGCATTCAATACCACTATCTAAGAGGTCAGGAGCGCCCTCGGATATTGCCGGCAGCCAGTTACAGGCTGGCTTGTAAGATTGGGGGCAGGGGGGTGCATTCTTTTTGCATGTGTCCTGGGGGGTTTATTGTGCCGGCAGCAACAGAGAATGACGAGGTCGTGGTCAACGGCATGTCTTTATCGCGTCGGGATTCCGCCTACGCCAACAGTGGCTTGGTCGTTAGTGTTGACCCTGAAGATACGGCTTCCTTCGAAGGGGAACATGGAATTCTATCCGGTGTGGCCTTCCAGAAATCACTGGAGGTGGCAGCGTCTGTTCATGGCGGAGGAAAGCAAAAAGCACCGGGTCAGCGAGTTACCGATTTCCTAGAGAAAAGAATTTCCTCTAGCTTGCCGGCCACAAGTTACTTTCCAGGGCTGAGCTCATCGCCACTGCATGAGATCATGCCTGATTTTGTCGTCACTCGTATGCAGACGGGGCTGCGAAAGTTTGGCAAGGGAATGCACGGTTATATAACCCAAGAGGCGGGTTTGATTGGGTTTGAAACGCGCACGAGCAGCCCCTTGCGTGTGCCGCGCAATGAAGATGATTTACAGCACCCTGAGGTTGCACACCTCTATCCCTGTGCAGAGGGAGCGGGCTATGCGGGAGGTATTATCTCTGCTGCGATAGATGGTATGAAGTGTGCAGAGGCAGCTGCCGGAGTAGCTGTCTGAGAATTTATATTAGGCGAGTGAATGAGGATGGGGTGAGCTTACAGCTCCCAAGGTTCAGGCTCGCGTGTCAAAAATGGCAGGAATCGTTTCTTATCAATGCACTTTTCGAATGCTTCGTCAGGGCTGATTCGTCCGGCCTCTAAGTGGTTCATGATAGCCACATCCAAGGGAACATTTCCCTTTCTTTGGCCAACTTCAATCATGCCTGGAATTTGGTAGGTTTTTTCTTCTCGGATCATGTTCGCGATAGGCGTGTCAACCACGAGGATTTCGAGAGCGGCAACCCGTCCAGGTTTGTCGACTCGTTTGAAAAGGTTCTGTGCAATGACGCCTTTGATGGCCTCAGAGAGCGTAGTCCGAATTTGGTTTTGCTGGCTTGCGGGGAACACATCAATAATCCGGTCAATAGTCTTGGCCGCACTCGGGGTGTGAAGGGTGCCGAAAACAAGGTGACCTGTTGCAGCGGCCTCTAGTGCCAGAGAAATAGTTTCAAGGTCACGCATCTCTCCCACCAAGATGATATCGGGATCCTCACGTAGGGCTCCGCGGAGTGCGCTTCCAAATGATTTGGTGTGCAGGCCTACTTCTCGGTGGTTAATCAAGGCCTTGACGGACTTATGCACAAATTCGATTGGATCTTCAACCGTCAGTATATGATCTGCTCGAATCTTGTTGGCGTAGTCGATAATCGCCGCGAGGGTCGTTGATTTACCGGAACCAGTTGGCCCCGTTACCAAAACAAGCCCCTTGGTTAGTTTGGCGAATTTTTGACAAATGCCGGGAAGGCCGAGTTGTTCTGCGGTGAGGACCTGTGAAGGAATGGTTCGAAAGACCGCGGCAACACCGTCTTTCTGGCTGAAAAAGTTGGCACGAAATCGGGCCTGGCCAGGAAGTTCATAACCAAAGTCAACATCACCCGTTTCTTCGAATCGTGCCATCTTATCCTCTGGGCACATCTCCTTCAGCATGGCCAATAGCTCCTCGTGCACTAATGGCGGTGAGTCAAGGCGCACAAGCTCACCGTTGATTCGGATGATGGGGGCGTTGCCGGTTGATAGGTGCAAGTCAGATGCCTTGTTCTCAAGCATCGTTTCAAAATAGAGATCGATTTCTGCCATGATGTGATGGTTCGGTAATGTTGTTGTTTTTTACGGTAGGTTACCCAAGGGGTATGTTTATCGGTAGATAGCCTTATCTAGATACTCAATATCATCGTTCAGAATCTATGCTCCAGACGAAAGTTGCCAAGATTATTTTTCACTGCATGGCAGCTGATCTACACGAGCTTACCTGAGGCGGTGGTTAGCTGACGCGCTAAAGGGTGAGCATCTTCAGCCATTAAACGAGCTGGTTAGCGAGGGTGGGCCTGGCCTGGCCAGTGAAGCTAAGAGGAGGTGGGGAAGTAGCCCTACCAGGAATCGAACCTGGAAATGCGGAATCAAAATCCGGTGTGTTACCAATTACACTATAGGGCTGTTGTGTTGAGATGCTTTTTGAAATACAGCAAACACTCCCGACGCGCGTGTAACTACGATGACTTGTTGCACTTTGCAATAGCGAAATGTGGAAATTATTTGCAAAGCACAGTCAGCCATTGGGTCAAATTTGCCATGCATTTTTGTCTTCGATACTTGCCAAATTCAATCAAGATGAAATGGAGTGCTGGTCAAATAAGTGGCTTCCCAAGTCACTATTCATGGTGTAGCTTAACCGAGCTTTGCCGTTGCTGGCTTGATATTAACTCTGTGGACATTTCGTTCCGTATCTATATTTAGTTTTTTAATGCTCAGCTCCTCACCTTATTTTCCCAACACTTAGACAATGATCGTTCCTCGACACCCCTTTTTTCTCATGACCTTGTCAGGTCTTATGATGCTAGTGGCATGCTCAGCCAATGACAAATCCAGAAAAACGAAGTTCAATGCGGGCTACCGCTCTCCTTCACTATTTGGATCGGGTTTGCGAAATCCAGACATCAACTTGCCCAGCGAATTCCCCTCGGATGTAGGCATTAGTCACCGTCGTGGTCGCACGGACTTGCCATACATAGCAATGACCTTTGATGATGGGCCTCACCCAGAAAATACTCCCAGACTGCTCGATATGCTGCGTGAACGTAATATCAAGGCAACCTTCTATGTGATCGGACGCAGTGTGGATATGTATCCCCACATCGTGAGACGCATGGTGGCAGAAGGGCATGAAATTGGCAACCATACGTGGACGCACCCGAATCTTACGCGCATGAGCAATGCGTCGATACGCACAGAGATGGATCGCACCCGCAATGTCATTATATCAGCTTGTGGAGTGAAGCCACGTACGATGCGTCCTCCCTATGGGGCCCTTCGTGAAAGCCAAAGGGCGTGGATACATAAAGAGTATGGCTATCCCACGATTATGTGGAATGTTGACCCTAGGGATTGGCAGCGACCCGGGGTGTCCGTGGTGACTTCTAGAATACTAGACAAGACGATGAACGGTTCAATTGTGCTGGCCCATGACCTGCACAAACCCACCGTAGATGCAATGCCCGACACTTTAGATGGGTTATTAAAACGTGGTTTTCAGTTCGTGACGGTTTCTCAGTTACTCACGCTGAATTCTTCCTTGAGTGATGTCTCCACAAAAAAACCAGCTCAGCCCAAGGCTGTCGCAGGCGGGGCACGGCAAGATGGGTCAGAATCGCTCACCTTCGTCAAGGTGCCTGCCTTTAAGCAATGAGCTTGAATACGTTCAAAGGCGACGGTCGGTTTAAGTAGTGTTGCATTTTGCATCCAGCCACGCTTAATAGCTGCCATCATGTTCGGGGATTATTTCACCACTCGCAAACGTCTCACCGACGTTGTGGTAAGGGTGTTGGCGCTAGCTGAAAAAACGGGTGCTGTGAAAACTCCTTTGGAGGAAAATGACATCACCAAGGGGCTCAAGAACCCGTTTTTGTTTGTCGTTTGTGGAGAGGTGAATGCGGGTAAGTCGTCACTTCTTAATGGCTTGTTTGGTGAAAATATATGTAAAACTAACGTGCTGCCAGAGACCGATCGGGTGCAATGGTATCGATATGGTGATGCGGGCAGTGATGAGGAAGTGACTCCTATTTTAGAGGAGCGTTTTCGTCCTGTTGATTTTTTGATGGATTTTAATCTGGTAGATACTCCAGGAACAAATTCGGTCGTGCAGGGGCACCAAGCGATCACGGATCGTTTTTTGCCAGTCTCCGATCTTATTTTTTGGGTTTTTCCTGCCAGTAATCCCTGGGGCGCTTCCACATGGGATTTTATCAGCAAGCAGAAGGCTGACATGATTGAAAAGTCTATCTTCATTCTGCAGCAGGCCGATCTTCGGGAAGAGGCAGACTTGGATGTTATCCTTGCTCACATGCGTGATCTCTGCAGAAAACGAATTGGTCGGACAATTCCGATTTATCCAGTATCTGGAAAGCTTGCCATACAGGCAAAATTGGAAACGCCATTTGGTGAGAGCCTGTGGCACGAAAGTGGTTATCCTAGTCTCGAAAAATACATCGCGGAAGTGGTTGCTAGTTCGCCAGCCCGTCGTGAGGTGTTGGGGGAGGTTCGTGATGCTGCGGGTAAGGTTTTGCGAAGTGCTGAAGATATGATTGAGCATCGTACTCGGTTATTGGATGAAAATGAAGCTTTCCTCAATGATTTGGAAAATGAGATCGATGGAAATCGGGAAAAACAGTCAGCGGATGTGTCTTCTAAATTTGCCTCGATGAAGGATGTTTATGCAGACCAAGGCAACCGCAGTCAAAAGCTCATGCGCCGCAAAACAGGTGTATGGGGAACATTGAAAAGTTTGTTCGTAGCAGATGAACTCCCTCAGCTGGTCGTCCGGTCACTGGTTGATTCTGTTCAAGAGGCAGTTGAGCAACAGTCAGATCAAGATGCTGACACGCTAATTGGGGAATGTAGGGACCACTGGCAAACAGTGCTCCCTCGGGTGAAAGAAAAACTAGAAATCACCCTTGATGATTTTGAGGAGTTGGATGGTGTTTTTACTGAAACTAAAAAGCGCTTCACGAGAAAAATGGGGCTAGCGGCTAAGCAGGCGGTGATCAATTTGAAAATCAGAAGAGGGCTCGATATGCGTCTGGCTCAGAGGAGGTCAAAACTGAAAATATGGATATATATGTGCCTGGTGCTGCTGTTGTGCGCGGGTGTTGCCGGTTCCTTACGATTGGGTATGTATCCATACCCAGCGCTGGCTTGCCTTGCTGGCGGGGCCATCTCCATGCTGGTTTTTATCGTTCAAACCTATCGAACCAGAAAGCAGGTGATTGCCGGTTTTGTCGATCAACTAATAAATTCTCAAAGTCAGTTTGTTGATGCTCTTGGCTCTGATTATCGACATGGTGTACGCGATCTCTACATCGAATACACTCGACTACTAGAGACCGTGCGTAGGCACATTGCTGCTGCAAAATTAGAACTTCAGCCAAATCTTGAACAATGGAATAGGCTTTTCCTAGAGCTCAAAGAAATTGAGCAAGAGCTATAATCTTATATGAGAAGGAACAACAGAGAGGGAGCTGCACGAGAAAATAAACATGTGCGAGGTGGTCATGATCGAGGCCGGTCCCAAGTGAAGACTGAGGAAGATCTTTATGATCTGCTCGCTGAGCAAACGGACCCTCTTTTGCTTATACTGGATTGTGTGCAAGATCCTCATAATCTAGGTGCTATTTTGAGGACCGCTGATGGGGCTGGAGTCACTGCGGTGATTGCGCCAAAAGATAAGTCGGCCGGGGTCACCGATACAGTGCGGCGTGTCTCAGTCGGGGCTGCTGATCGGGTGCCATTTTTTAGAGTGACGAACCTATCTCGGAGTATGAAGAAGCTGAAGGAGCTTGGGGTGTGGATGGTTGGCACAAGTGATCTGGGGCAAAGCACCCTCTACGATACAAGTTTAACGGGCCCCTTGGCGATTGTCATGGGGGCGGAAGGTAGTGGTATGCGCCGCCTTACCGAGGATAACTGCGATTTTTTACTCAAGATTCCCATGGCGGGTAAGGTTGAGTGTTTGAATGTAAGCGTCGCCACAGGAGTTTGCCTCTACGAAGCCGTGAGACAGCGTATGCACGCCACTGCAAATCCCATCAAATAACTACGCATTGCGCCTGTTTAGTTTTTATAGATTTAAACACTTCATTATATTTAATATATGTTAAGTTTTTATTGTATATAGGTGGCATGGAGTTTAAAATACATGGGATTAATTACCTTACATGTTTTCAATGAAATCCTATAACTCAAACCACCATAGCTGTATACTCGATGGGGATGGCTGCCCCGCAAGTCGCACTCAAGAATCGCCTTTATTACCACGTAGAAAATTTCTGGGTGTTTCCGGAGCTGCTGCGGCAGGATTAGTTCTCGGAGCAGATAAAGCATCCGCTGGATGGTTTGGTTATTATTCGAGTAAGCCGGTTGCGGGCATTCCTGAATCATGGGTAAGGCTTAAAGGCGATGATGTGAACCGCTATGCTAATTACGTCAAGGGTTTGCGTCTTCGTAACGTCACGCCACGTATGATTTTAGCGCCTCATTTTAAAACGCGAGGCAATATCGTTAACAGCTTGCCGCCTAAAAAACTGTGGAAAAAAATGGGGCCCACACTCAAGGTGATTGACCGCATGTCCAAGGAGCTTTCGCTGCCTGTGAAGGCAATCTATTCAGCTTATAGAAGTCCTCGCTACAATGCTGCAGTGCGAGGGCATCCTCGTTCTTTCCACCAATTCAACCAGGCTGTTGATGTTGTGTTCCACGGTGCTGGATCAAGACATGTTTCTAGCGTTGCTCGTTTTCTTCGTGATAGAAAGCGCACCTTCGAGGGTGGTGTTGGCACTTACGGTGGCTTTGTGCACATTGACACTCGGGGATTCAACTCGGACTGGTAGGCCGTCTGGCCATCTGCTGAGGCTGTTTTTGAGCCCTACATACTGCCAACTATATCGCCCATCATTTCGATTTTGGTGAGTTGCCATTTTCCGGCATCATTTTTTTGCCAGCTTAAGTTAAGTGCGATTATTTCACTGGATGCAGCCATCTTTTTTGAGCTGATTGTGAAGTTAAGATCAGCCTGCGTAGTTGCATGTTGGTCATCGATAATGCTTACTCTAATATTACTGGCTTTTGCAGAGGCCCAGTCCACGTGGTATGCATAAAGTTGATGGCTTTCTATCAGTTGATCGTGAGTGAGATCTTTTTGATAATTAGCGATGTCGACATGGCATGTAACCCTATTGGCTAGAAGGTTCGAAAAGCTGGTGGTTTTTAATGCTCGGTAAGTTTTTGTGGCAGTTTCTGGTATATCGAGACAGTTAATGACAGTGTTAGTCTGGCGTTTGACGACTTGGCTTGGGCTAAACCACCACACTAAGAAAGCCGTTATGATGGCCAGCGCAAAAAGCACGGTTACTGTGAACTTACTCATAGACCGATTCTGTAAGCTCAATATTGTCCTAGCAAGCAGTAAGATGGTGATTGATATCGCTAGTTGGCTGTGCTAGGCTAACCGTAGCATGTTAAAAAATATTAGATTTACGCAATGGGGGGCGCTTGCCGCATTTACAATCTATCTGGGTTTTGCTTTTCAGGCCTGCACCCCAACTCAGAATTACGCTGAGATGCCAGTGCCTAATGCCGAAATGGCCCATAAATCAGGGCAGCCTCTAGATACTTTAGGTAAAGGCTACGCGCTCTCTCAAGTTCATTGCTCACAGTGCCACGAATTTAAATTACCTGAGAATATGCGGGTAGATGAGTGGCACACGATTGTTCCGGGCATGGCTTGGAATGCTGGTCTTAACAAAGAAGATGAGGCTGCGGTGATGGCTTATCTGGTGGCTACAACGGAGCAAATCGAAAAGTCTGAGGACTAGCGCGTTATTGGCAAGCGGGGCTTCATTGGTGGCCACTTTCTTTTTTTTGAAAAATGCCAACTTCAGAGGTTGCATTGGCTGTTTTCAGGGGATAAGGGTGTGCATGACTATGATTGCTAAGGAATCTAATGTGATGTCCAAAACCAAAGAGCTGTGTGATGCGATCGCACAGGATATCGAGTTCGTTACCCTTCAGGGGCAAG
Organism: Akkermansiaceae bacterium; assembly: GCA_017857425.1. Classification (GTDB taxonomy): domain Bacteria; phylum Verrucomicrobiota; class Verrucomicrobiia; order Verrucomicrobiales; family Akkermansiaceae; genus Oceaniferula. The sequence goes on along the minus strand of JAFMDE010000035.1, from coordinate 4,531 downwards.
TTGAGCGCTTTCTTGCTGATGATGACGCCAAGCTTAAATACCAGTCGCTTCATGAGCGAGGTGATGAGCTTAATCAGAAGCAGCAGGCCGGCGTAGAGCTGTCCGATAAGGAAATCCAAGAATTTGAAGATGCCCGTGAGTCACTTTTCTCTAATGAGGTAGCCAGTGACTTCATGGAGGCTCAACAAAGCCTGCAGACCTTGCAGAAAACCATCTCAAAATATGTTGGCATGACACTTGAGCTTGGCCGCACTCCTACTCCAGAAGATATGGAGCAAGGTGACGGCGGTGGTTGCTGCGGCGGTGGCTGCGGATGCTAATAACTTACCTTTAAATCAAAGCCTCCTGGGTCCACTGGACTCGAGGGGGCTTTTGTTTTTTGAGGCCATGCTCAGCATGCTAATTGACCGAGGACTATTAGCAGCCCCAGGCATTTTTACCAGAGGGGCTAGCGCATGCCCAGAAGTGAATAAACTTCGCGCGTAGCCCTGCTTTGGTTGAGAGTGTAGAAGTGGATTCCAGCTACTCCTTGATCGAGTAGGCCTGCACATTGCTCGGCAGCATGCTGAATACCCACTTGCTGCACAGACTCTTTGTCATTTCCAGCACGTTTGAGGGCTTTGAGCAGACGCGCTGGGAAATGGGCGCCAGCGGCAAGTTCTGCCATGCGGTGAATTCCTTTGGCTGAGGTAATGGGCATAATCCCAGCAATGATAGGTATATTGATGCCTGCGAGCTGACAACGATCACGAAAATCAAAAAAGTCGTGATTATCAAAAAAGAGTTGAGTGCATATGTAGTCAGCACCCTCATCTACTTTGGCCTTTAAATAGTCCATTTCCAACAAGCGATTCGGTGTGTCAGGATGCCCCTCAGGAAATGCCGCGACGCCAATGCCAAAACCGCGAGAGTCGGGATGGTTGCCCGATTCGTTAAAGGACTTAATATGCCGCACAAGGTCCACAGCTTGCTGAAAGGCATCTTGCGAGCGGTCGTAACTGCTGTTGTTTGCCGGAGGGTCTCCTCGGAGGGCAAGAATGTTTCCTATATTTACAGATGCATATCGAGCAAGGGTGGATGTGATTTCTTCCTTAGTGTGCGAGACACAGGTCAGATGAGGAACAGGTGGCGTGTCGGTGGTTTCCTTAATTTTAAGGACCAGGTCGTGGGTGAGGTCTCTGGTCGTGCCTCCCGCGCCATAAGTCACACTTACAAATGACGGTTTACATTCCGATAAGTCCTTGATCGTCTCATAGAGTGCATGAGACGCTTCTGGGCTTTTCGGTGGAAAAAATTCAAACGAGAAAGTTGGTTCCTCGGGTTTAATGATATCACTGATGTGCATTGCTTGTTGAATTATCATTGATTATGCAGATAAACGAAATAAAAAAATACATTACATTCACAACTCTTGCACCTTTAGGGTGTTTCAATTCCATCATTTGCCGATACGTCACTCATTTTTCAGGATATCATATGAACCTAACCACTCTACATTTAAGCTTTCGAATGCTAGTCTCGTTCGTTTTGTTCTGTGAAGTGTCAGCAGAGGGTCCTTCAGTTGTAATCTCACCGCAAGACGCTGATCCGCCCAAGGATGCACGCACACTGAGGTTCGCTCAGAAGCAGGGTGCTATTGGTAGGGAACGAGGGAAGGCATTCGCTGATGTGGATATAGATGATGATCGCCAATTAACGTTCAGTGAATTTGCAGGTGCCAAACGCCTGCAAAATATGGATCCCAAAAAGCAGCGTCAATTATTTGATTTTCTCGACCATGATAAAGATGGATATCTGCAAATGCGTGAGCTTTATCCTCCTACTCCAAAATGGGTGAAGTTTGCCCGCAAAGAATTTTCTCGCTTCGACACAAATAAAGACGGTCTGCTAACTGCCGCTGAATTTTCTGAATTGATGAAGTTTATAAATGAAAACAAGCTCGATCCTGCCGAGTTGTTTGTCCGATTAGATCAAAATAAGAACAATGGCATTGAACGATTTGAGTTAAATACCAAGCCACGTAGATTTAATCACTCTGATGGGAATTTTACGACCCACGATAAAAATGCAAGTGGAGGCCTCGATTACGATGAATACGCAGGTATGCCATGGGTTTTTAAATGGCCAGAACAACGTCGTAAAAAGCTATTTGATCGAATTGATGTTGATGGTGATGGCGAGCTTAGTAAGCCTGAGATAGGTGACATGCATTCACATCGTCGGCGCATGCCTGGTTTTGAGAGTCCTAGAAGTAAGAAACTGCCGAGCAATAAACGGGCATTTTGATTGTCGGTGGGCTTGAGTTCTGTTGAGTCGGAAACGCGAGGCTTGGTGACATTGTTGTTGGTTTGATGAATCGGCAATTTGAGTTGTTTTCTTATCGTTGCAGGGTTAACAACGTTTAGTGCTGCGCGTTAAATAATGAGTAATTTAATTAAGGGTTATTACCACTGCAATGAATGTGATTCACTTTTTGAGTCACAGGTTATCGGTGCAAATCTTCAGGATTGCCCTCATTGCGGCAAGGCGGTGGCAGGGATCGTGGAAATTGGGCCCGAGTTGGGAATTGAAGACGATTTTTTCTTGGACGACGAAGACAGTCTTGATCAGAATCACGATAGAGATGGTGGTGTGGTGTCTGTTGACAAAGACAACGATAAGCAGCCCGATGTCGATGTTGAGCAAACCACTGAAAAAAAGAAAATAGCGCGGCAGCTGAGGTTAATATCGATTGCGTGGATATCGCTCGTGGTTTCAGCTGTAGCTGTGGTGATTTATTTTAACCAAGCTAAGGACGAGCCTTCAATCTCTGCTCAGACTCAGCAAAAGAATGCGCAGCAAATCGAGACCGAAAAGCAGGCGATGAAATTAGCACTGCCCAAATGCATGGAGGCCATCAAAGGTTTTCTCAATGCCTCGAGTGCTGCAGCTAAAACTCAATATGTTTATAATGGGGTCAGGCTTTCACGTGAAATGGAGGCGTTTTACGCAACGCGAGCAAGTTTTCGACCTCAGCTAACACGGGTGAGAGCTGTATATTCCCAGGCGCTCGATATTCCCGGAGTCTATGCGATAGGAACTATTTGCCAATCAGACGTTGGAGAGCGTTTTGAGGTTGTGTTCATTCGTGACGGTAAAGAATGGAAGATTGAGTGGAAATCTTTCGTCCGATATAGTGAAAGTGATTGGGCACTTTTCACCTCAAAAGCTAATGGCGAAGAGGCAGAATTTCGACTTTATATGCGCGTGATGGATGTTGGTGAGGATCTCGCAGGTGGTGATGTCTTGGTCAAATTTTATAAGCCTGATATCTTCAGAGGAAAAGGCTTCGACGGTTACGCATCCGAGGAGGTGCGGATTCCAGCATACAGTGTGCAGGGTAAGATTGTCAGCGAGATGGTCAGCCAAGAAGAAGTAACTGATGGCTATGACCATGTGGGCTTGAAGGTTTCTGGTTTTGATCCAGAGCACTACCACAGGGTTCGAGTCCGCATGAGGCTACTTAAAAACGCAGAACAGGAACCACGCCTAGAGCTGGTGCGTATTTTGGCAAACCACTGGTATGATCCCGTTATTGTTGAGGCCACGGGTTTGTCTAAACAATCAGAGTGAGCTCAATAGACCCTTCCTCATATGTTCCAGAGGGGTATCACCTGGAAACCAGCACTCATAGGCTAACACTCCCTGGTGGAGTAGCATCGATAGCCCATTGGCGGTGCGTGCTCCTACTGACTTGGCATGGCTAAGCAGGGTAGTTTGAGCTGGGTTGTAGATCATATCGTAGACCAGGTGATGTGGCTGGATGCAAGCTGAGGGCAGGGGCTTGCGGTCGAATGAACGTAAACCGAGAGAAGTGGCATTGATGATTAACTCGGCATGTCCAGCGGCTTCGACAATGCCAGGGTCTTCTGGCGTCATGGCAGTGAATCGCTCTCCTGGTCCTGCGAGGTGGTTGATCTGGCCGACTTGGGATTCTAGCTCAGTGAGTAGATTTTGGGCTTTTTCCAGAGTTCGGTTGACCAGCCAGATTTGATCACAGCCAATGCGCGCGCACTGGGTGGCGACCGCTCGGCCGGCACCTCCGCCGACACCGACGATCATCACCTTGAGGTCGGCGAGGTCGATACCGAAGTCTTCACGGATAGCTCGCACGAGTCCTGGAGCGTCGGTGTTGTGCCCTAGTGTTTGATCACCGAAGATCACGGTGTTGACTGCACCCATGGCACGGGCGTCTTCGCTAAGATCGTCACAGTAATCCATCACCTCGAACTTGTGTGGCACGGTCACATTACAGCCGATGAAATCGAGCTGCTTCATCTGCTGGAGTGCCTCGGCGACCTGGCCGGGTTCGACTTCGAGCCGGATGTAGCGGACGTCCTTGCCTTGGGCGTCGAGTGCAGCCTGGTGCATCGCAGGGGAAGCGGAATGGCTTACTGGATGGCCGATGACGGCAAGGCGTGCCGGCTTGTCGGCGCCTGCATCGAGTATTTCACGGCTGGATAAATCGGCGAGCTGGTAGACGTCTTTCATT
>JAFMDE010000183.1 GCA_017857425.1 Akkermansiaceae bacterium | reverse complement strand
CTGGCCAGCAGAGACCGTCGAGCGGCTGCGGCCCATCATCGAGAAATACATTGAGAGCAGCTAAAGCCTCTAGCACCACTAGCTGAGGAACCCGCGTGCCACCAGATTGTTGAGTCTGTGTGCCGTGTCCCCGAGGCCGTCAGCGACCACCTCGTTATAGCTGCGTCCGTCAGTGGTATCCGCCCCGTGCCCTGGCTCTAGATTGCGCAGCGCTTCGAGTGCTACATCGTTGTGATGGAACAGCTCGACAAAAACCGTTTCAAGCTTGCCTGTCTTTGCAGCGGCAGCGAGTAGTGCGCCAATCCAGCCATCATCTGTGCTTAAGCAGCCTCGGGTGGTTTTGGCCGATGCGTGGAACATGCTGAATTCATCTGAGGCTGCAATCTCCGCAATTTTTTGCTCATTTTCAGGGATGGATAAATCCGAGTCGCCGCAATGAGCAGCGTCCACCACCACCTTGAAGAATTTCGATCCCATCTCGGCATTGATCGCCTTGATGAAATCCCAGCACTTGGCCACGTTGGTAAAGGTCTGAAACTCACCACCTCGTAAAAACTCGATATGCCAATGTTGGATGCCTGCCTCAATGGCATTGGTTTCATTGAGTGCTCTGATGTGTAACTTCACATTTTGTGCAATGGCGGCATCATAATCAGCTCCCGTCTTCGGGCTCGCGCCTGGCTGCATCCACTCCTCAATCGAGGTGGAGGCAACCTCCTTGATGTTGTATTTTTTAGCAACCTCAAGTCCGGACTTGAGCATCTCCACCACCTTGTCTTCGTCGGCAGGATTCATCGGGTCAGCACCTCCTACCATTAGAATAAGGTGCACGGCTAGGTCGAGACCCCTGAGGCCGTTAATCATCTCCTCAGTATCCTCATCAGCAACCCCTGGAAATACCGAGATTTGAGTGCTGCCAATCTTTACGGGAGACATTTTAGTAAGCAGCTTCATTTCACTGAGAACAATAAGCTCGCCGTTTGCATCTCTCGGCAGCAGCCCATTTTCATCAGGCACCAGACCCCCTACAAATTTGATATGGGTAGGGACAACCCCCAGTTCGACATTAGTTTTGAGCGTGATTTTTTTAGCCATAGCTTCTGAAGTGAAAACTTATACAGCGATGTATACGGTGGGAAACAGCAAATTTAACAGGGAATCTGAAATGCCACGATTCTGCACCAACGCGCCAGTTCATACTCCATGCCTTCCGGAGGAGGAAGGCAGATGCTCAGCACAGATGGGGCGGAGCGCAATCGAGGTTCCATCGGTCTAAGAACCGAGTTCTGATACAAGCTATTTGACTCATCATATTTAAACGGGTCATATGTTACACATTGAGCGGTTTTTTTATTTACAAAGTTGTATTTTTAAATAAAGTTAATTATAATTTATGCTTAAGGTGTTACAGCCGGTTGCAGCATGCGCACATACCTCCTCGATACTTTGATATAAGCTATATTCTAAATTTATAAAGATGCAAAATACTAACCAAAGTGAGGCAGCGCAACAAGCGATCGATTATTGGCAGATTCTCAAGAATCGTTATGGAGTGCTGTTGCTGACTTTTCTCTTAGTCTTTCTGACCGCTGCGGTAATCACCTATGTAATGCCCAAAAAATATGAAAGTATTGCTTTGGTTGAGGTGAAGCAGATTGTTGATATTGACCCCACAATGGGAGGAGTAAAGGGTGGCATGGGGGCTCAGATGTCTAGGCAATTTATTAATACTCAGTTTGAAATCATTGTTGCGCCAGAGACACTTGGTTTGGCAATTGATAAAATTCAACTTGAGGCTAGATGGGGTGAAGATCGTAAATCAGTGCTCGCTCAACTGAAGGGAATTGTGCGCACCAGTCAAAGGCGTGGCACGGACCTTATTGAAATATCAGTGAGGCACGGCAAGAAGGCTGAGGCTCAAGCTATCGCCAAAGCGGTTTATGAGGCATATAGAGACCGCCGCAATAATCTTGAAATGAGCGTGCGGGGCGACCAGTTGAAGGCCCTCAAGATTGAGCTGACAAATCAAAATGACCGTATCACATTACTGCGTAAGCGGGTTGAAGATCTTGCTGAAAAACACGGTCTTATTTTTGTTGAAGATGAGAGGGGGGGTAAAACGATTGGTAGTACTTTGCCGTTGAAGGAAAAGGCAGATAACGACCTCTACGAAGCTAATCGAAAAAGAGACGAGATAGCTGTTCAAATCAACAAGCTCTTAGCCGTAGATCAAGCTGACTTGATTGCAGTAGCGGCGGAGCTTCCTGATGTTGGGTTCAAGGAGGATTTTGTAAAATACGAAGATGCAAAAAGAGATCTTGAGAGGATGTTGGCCTCAGGCTTAGGAAGAAAACACCCCGATATTTTCATGCACCAAGATCGTATCTCTAGCTTAGAGGACAGCTTGACCAGAAAAGCCAAATACGCAAAGAAGGCCCTCAAACACAACCTCGATATTCTCGATAAGAAAGTGCAGGGATTAAAAGGTGTGGTTGAAGCTTACCAAAGCCAAGGAACAGTGAAGTCCAGAGGTTACTCTGAGTATAATATGGCGCGACACGAGTATGATAAAGCTCTTGAGCTAAAAGAGGGGCTTGAGCGAACCTATAATTCTGAGAAAACAAAAACTAGATTGAATCCCACAAACATCATTGTTCATGAGGTGCCGCAAATCAATGATAACCCGGTCAGCCCGAACGTTCCCATGAATCTGGCATTGGGTGCAGTTGTGGGATTGGTTTTCGGTGCTGGTATCGCCTTCTTCTTAGAACACATGGATACTTCAGTGAAGAGCCTCGAAGATGTTGAGCGATTCTTGAACGTTTCTGTGCTGGCGGTTATTCCCAGAGATGTTGGTGTATTACATAAACAAAGTGGCCTAAGCCCAGATGCGGAGGCATACCGCATTTTGCGTACCAACATTGAGTTTAATCGAAAAGACCCTGAAGATAATGCGATCACGGTTGTCTCAGGCGGTGCTGGTGAAGGTAAATCGACAACCCTTGTCAACTTAGCTTATGTTTGTGCCCAGGGTGGTTATACAACTCTGATGATTGATGCAGATTTACGCCGCCCTCGTTTGCATACCTTTTTTGATATTAGTAACTCGGTTGGATTGACTAACTACCTAACCACGGACCTTCTTCTAGAGGATGTGATTCTCCAAACACCCGTTGATAATCTCTACTTTATGCCTTCCGGAATTCTTCCGACAGACGCAGCAGGTATACTCAACTCCCGCCGTATGTCAGAGCTTATCCAGGATGTTAAACAGCGCTTTGATTTGGTGTTAATTGACTCACCTCCGATTCTTGGCGTTAGTGATGCATCTGTATTAGCTAGTGAGGTAGACCTCACGATGATTGTTGTTCAGCATCGTAAATTGCCTCGTAACATGTTGGTTAGAGTAAAGCAGGCAGTTGAAAACGTAGGAGGTCAAGTTGTTGGTGTTGTATTAAATAACGTGGATGTACGAAGTGACAACCAGTATCAATATTACACTAGTTACTATACGTATTATGCCCCCACAACAGGGGAAGAGCTTCCCAAGGAGAGCCCCAAAAAATCATCAGCCCAGGTAGCAGTTAGCCAAGAAGCGGATGAGGATCTATATTAGTACGCTGGTAGTATGAAATTATGCCAA
>JAFMDE010000034.1 GCA_017857425.1 Akkermansiaceae bacterium | reverse complement strand
AGACCGATTCTTAATTTGGTGTTGCTAGAAAGAGCGGTGCTGCCAGATCGCCTCATCCATTCAGCTTTAGCGATAATGCGTTTTTTTTCTTTTTCTAAATCGGCAATGTATTGTTTTGAGTTTTTGACAGTGCCTTTAGATAACATCGCTGCATAGATCGCGTTCGATAAGGAGTCGCAGATGCGGCCATCTCCTGAGTAGCTCGCTGCCCTCGGTAGAAAGGAAAAGCCGTCCCTTATTTTTTGAGAAACGGTAATATTTTTGGTATAAGGAGATACAGCTTTAAGAATGGAATCGATGGTGGCGCGGTATTCGAGTGCATCTTCTGATGTGTTGGGTGAGTCTGCCAAATATGACTCAAACATGCCCCCGATCCTATTGTCTCCTAGGCCGAAGGTGTGCCCCATAATAGTGATGGTTTCTTGGGTAGGGTCAACAAAGGGCAACTCATTCCCATAAACTGAGGCGGATGTATTTTTCCTTTCAACAGTGGTGGATGCGCCATTATTAGAGCCATTGGCTGTATTGTTGCCATCTCCGTTTGCATTGCCATCTCTGTTTCCGTTTCCGTTGCTGGGGCTATAGACCTGCGCGCTGATGGGAATAGTGAGAGTGATGAAGATTGTTAGAAATCTCATGATTTTTAAAGGGGTGTGATGATTGAGTGCTTGTTGGTTTGGTAGATGGACAAAAGGTGACATTCTATTTCTCAGTCAGCCTTGATATCTTGGGCAACGGGTAAGCCTTCACGGTTGACCTCTACTTTGAAGGTGTAGTTGTGTCCCCGTTCTAGGTTGATTTGATTAACTCTAGGAGGAATATGTAAGGGGATTAAGCCCGCTTCTCCCTTAGCTGTTTCTGACTTGATGCTGACAAGAAGACCTCGATTGTTAGCTAAAATCATTCTATCCGCAATTTCTCCGCTAATACGATATTCATTACCGCTGAGGCTGGTGCCACTTTCTTTGAGGTCAGCAAGAGACATCTCGTTCAGACCAGTAAAATGTTGAGCTTGCTGATTAAGAAAGGATTTACCGATGGAAAGAGCGATAATGGCAAACAAAATTGCTAAGGTATAGAGAGCAAGCTGACTTTTTTTCTTGCTGTTGGATGATGATCTTCTTGGCATGGGTAATGTTGATTGAGATGGGGCGGCTGGTGATAGGTGCTTCGTAAAACAATCGATCTGCAGGGGGTTAATCCCACTGGTGGCGACGTAAGCCAATATAGGCCGCAGTAATGCCTACGCAAACATGAATGATCAAGATGTATTGGCATACGCTAACGGATTCGAATGAGGTTTCTGTTACCGTATCAATAGCATTGCGATAGCTGGGGCTCATCGATTCAATGCTTCCCGACCATGCCCAGTAGGCTGAGATGAAAGGGCGGGTCACGGACTCTATATTTTCAGGCAGTGCCAGGATGGCTCCTGAAAGCGGTAATTGGAAACCAACAAGATATACTGACAATAATGAGGACTGCTCGGCTGTTTTCATTAGCGATGAAATACCCAAACACACAAAGGTCATGGCAGCATTGATGAGAATAAGAAAAACGGTGTGATCGATGAATCCGGTATCGCTGCCATCTGGAAATTTCCAGAATTGCTGCACAAAGATCGCCATCCAGAGAGATTGGATGAGAATGAGAATCCCGAGAAAGGCGACTTTGCTACCTAAATAGGCAGCTGGGCGGATGCCGCCAAATTTTTCTTTTTCATAAATCAGGCGTTCTCCTGCAATCTCTCTTGCTGCGTTATTCGACCCCATCAAGGAGAGCAGAATAACCTGAAACATGACAATGCCAGAAACGGCTGAACCCACACTGAGGTAGCTCTTTTCAACCATCGAGTGTTCCTGAATTTGACGTATGGTTCCCTCATAGCGATCGGAAAATCGCTTGATGTTTTCATTACCTCGCTCGTGAAAGAGGGTTACGAGAAGAGGGAAACAAATAAGGATAGCGAGCTGGAGGTAGACTTGCCCCTTGTTGCGGAAAAAGATTTTCCAGCGGCGGGCTAGCAGAGTGGAAAACTGGCTAGTTACTCCCGGTGTGATGACCGTGGATGGAGCGCTAACAATGACCTCATCGTCCTCGGCGGAGTTCTCCTCAAGTAAAATGGTGGCTGGTTTGCTGGCAGGTTTTGTCGCTGGTTTGCTAGCAGATTTTGCAGCTTGTGAACTGTCCTCTTCGCTGATCGTTGGTTCCTGCTGATCGGTGAGTTCATCGCGTCGTTTTTCTATTTTACGATAATAGGCTTCACGATGCTTTTGCCATGACAGATGCCACTTTTCTGATCGCTGTCTTGCCAGTCGAGGGTATATCTCCTCGGTATCATCAACAGAGAAGTAGTGAGTGATTTCTTCAGGGGGGCCGTGGTAAGCAACACGTCCTTCGTGGAGAACAAGAACAGAGTCATAGAGCTCTAGATGGGCTAGTGAGTGAGTCACAGATACAACCGTGCGGCCGTTGCGTTGTGAGAGTTGATGCAGCAAGTGAACAATGTCTCGCTCGGATCGGGGATCAAGACCTGAAGTGACCTCGTCGCAGAGGAGGAGCGGTGGGCTCGTCACGAGTTCCAAGGCGAGGCCAAGGCGCCGTTTCTGTCCTCCTGAGAGAACTTTAACGGTGTGATCCGCGAGATTAGTTAGGCCTGTTTCTTTTAAAATGGTGTCGATTCGTTTGTCGAGTTCGTCAAAGTTCTCGGTTCGAACTCTGAGTCGCATTGCGGACTCGATGGATTCATCAACGGTTAGTTGATCGTATGCGATCGAGAACTGCGGAACGTAGCCTATTTCGGCAGGTTCAAAGTCTTTCTCTTTGGCTAGGTTTCTACCGTTCCAAATAAGATCACCGTCCGATTCTTCATTGAGCCCAGCGATGGTCTTGAGTAAAGTGGTTTTGCCGCACCCAGATGGTCCGACAATGGCCATAAAGTGACCGCTGGGCACCCTGAGAGATACCTCATCGATGAGGTTGAAATCTTCACCTTCTTTTTGGATAGTGAAGCAGACTTTTTGGAGTTCAAGCAAGGTTAAGACAAATACATTAAAGTAATGAAAAATCTTAAAGAAGACGACATTGTCTGGCGAGAAGAAAACTTGTGAATTTATCTGCTAAGGCTATGCTGCGAGGATGTCACGCAGGGCGAACAGGCGAAGGGAGGCAAAGGTGAAAAACAGCCGCCGTTCGGGGTCTATCATGGATCATATTCTGCGAGTTTCATTGATCCTGGCTTTGGGTGCAATCTTCATGGGGTTTGGGTTCTATGTTTGGTTGCGGTCCTATCTACATAGTGATGACTTTCGACTTTTTATCAGTAACGTGACGAGCGATGTCATTCGTTCTGATGCCCAGTTTGAGCCACTAGACTGGCAAGGAATGAGAGTTAGAACGGTTGGCTTTAATGCTGAGGGGAGCGGCGTTGTTCGCAGATTAGATGCTCGGGAAGTGGAAGCGGATATGAGTTTGTCTGAGCTGGTTCATGGTGCTTGGTTGATTCGCGATCTGAGGGTGGCAGAGCTGCAGGTGGCAATCGATTTACGAGAAAAGCAAGATGTCCTAAGCGTGTCGCCCTCAGTTGATAAGAGTGAAGATCAAGGGAGAGGATTTTGGGTGTCTTTATTGCCAAACCGAACGGAGCTTCAAGCATTACAAATATCAAGATTAGATGTTAATCTCCTTACTGAGAGCGGTAGCGTCGAGGTCATTGATGCAACAGTGACGGCAGAGAGACGGGCTGGCAAAAATGTCTATGATATGACCGTCTCAAATGGGCTGATTAACACACCTTGGTTTGAAGGCCCTTTGAAGCTCGATTCAGCAAGGGCGAGATACGCCGACAAGCGAATCTATCTACAGGAGTTTCGTTCCCAAGTATACCAACGTGGGATGTTGTCTCTCAGTGGTGAGCTGGAAGGGGAGAAGTTTGAATTGTTTGGCACACTCAGAGATATCGGTGTTGAAGAGGTCGTTCCAGAAGATTGGCAGAAAAAAATCTCGGGAGAGCTTGATACGGAATTTAAAATCAACTCCAGTGAAGATGCTGTGACGACTCGAGGTGAGCTGAGCTTGAGTAAGGGGATGTTGACCGCGCTTCCGGTGCTGGATCGCATCGCCGCTTATGCAAACACATATCGATTTCGTCAGCTTCATTTAACAGAAGCTCGATTAAAATACATCAGTAGCCAAGGGGGTCGCCAGGATGCCAAGCGAGAGCGGCTTGAGCTCTACGACATTGTATTGGCTAGCGAGGGGCTTGTAAGAGTATTGGGTAAGCTGGTGATTGAAAATGGCAGTCTTGATGGCAGATTCCGTGTAGGTATCATGCCCGGGGTTCTGGCTCATATTCCGGGGGCTGAAACCAAAGTTTTTGAGCGTGGCGAAAAAGGACTGCTTTGGGCGCCGCTACATATCACGGGAACGATAGAAAACCCCAAGGAAGACTTGAGTGGCCGAATGATCGCCGCAGCAGGGGAAAGGATGTTTGAGATCGTTCCAGAGACGGGAAAAATGGCCCTGAAGTTTGCACATGAAACAGCCGCGGACCTGCCTCAGAAGGCGATTGATACAGGTAGTGAGATCATCGATAAGGGTGGCGAGATCATTGAGGAAGGCACTGATATCATCCGTGAGGGAGTAGGGGGGGTGCTGAATCTCATCCCTGGGGTTAGATCATCGATGGATGACGAATGATGGCTACTCGTTGCCTGTTTTGATGGTGAATTTTTTGCCCCTGCCGTTGATCCATGCGGAGCGTGCGCTGTTGAAGAGTGCATCGAGGGCGGTGCTGTCGGAGATATGGAATTCGACGGTCTTAGCGTGAGTTGTTGCCGGGTATTGTTTTACAACTGCGGAGCTGGCATTCACCCCTGTGCGTTCACTTACCTTATCGAGTAGTTCCTTGCCCCGCTGGCTAATCTTGGCTCCTAAATCGGAATTACCCTGAGCTACCGGTTCGAGGTAATAGAAGCGGGTGAGTGCGTTGCCACTGGTATCGATGACGACTTCGGTGACGCTGATGTTGCCATCAATGATGTAGCTGTGTTTACTGATAGAGGTGATGTGGTCGAGGGCGACGGTGTAGCTGCCTCCAGGTAGATCGGCTTGCCAAAATCTTTTGGGTCCCGTGGCCTCGGATGTGTTGTCTTTGTCGGCGCCGTCCTCTGATTGGGCAATGGCTGTATATGGGAGAATCATCAAGGCAAGAAGGGTGACGGCGAGGTGGAAGGTGGTTGTTTTCATAGTAGCTGATGGTTGAGTCATCACTATTCATGGAAAACAAAGTTTCGTCAAAACCTTGATCGCAGAAAAATAGCTGAGTATTTATTGTTCCGTCATGGCAAGCTATCGACCCAATGTTGCAGTGCTTATGCTAAACCGTAAGGGGAAGCTATTGGTGTGTGAGCGCCGTAATCAAAAAGGGGCGTGGCAATTCCCTCAGGGTGGTGTCGATAAGGGTGAAAAGATGATCAAAGCCTTAGCCCGTGAGGTCGAAGAAGAAATAGGGCTGCCGTGGAACAGTTACAAGGTGCTGGAGCAACGCGCTGGATATAACTATCTCTACCCTGACCAAGTAAAGAAACAGAAAATGTATTTTGATGGTCAGGAACAGACCTACTACTTGTGCAGGCTGAAAAAATCAGCACCTGATATTGATCTCGATAGCCACAAAAATCCAGAATTTGAGCGTTATAAATGGATTTGGCCGGAAAATTTCAAATTGAAGTGGCTTCCTGAATTTAAGCGTCAGGTTTATCGTGCTGTCTTGCTGGATTTTTTTGAGGTGCGGCTGTGAATGAGGGTCTGACCTTATACTGATCAACTATATTCCGTCTTCATTAAGGGATTGTTCGGATGGGTTAAATAATGACAAAGCCATAATAAGACACAAATCCTGCTTGGATTAGTTGTTGGGTGAGCGTATGGACGAGCACGTGCTTCGAGGCACCACTAGAATTAACACCTGTATATTATGAGCTTTCTGCCTGAACCTTTTAAACATCCCTACGAAATCAATCCTAATTATAAAAAGAGCGTTGCCTACTTCAGCTCTGAATTTGCGATTGACCAGACCCTGAAAATTTACTCAGGAGGCCTCGGCTTCTTGGCTGGCTCCCATATGCGGAGCGCCTACGATTTAAAGCAGAATGCGATCGGTATCGGCATCCTCTGGACCTATGGCTACTATAACCAAACGCGTGGAGATCACCGCGAGATGGCAGTTCAGCAAAGGAAGAAGATGTATCACTTCCTCGAGGAAACCGGCATCAAGTTCACCATTAAGATTCACGATCATGATGTTTGGGTAAAGGCCATGTATCTTCCGGCGGATATTTTTGGGTCTGCACCCATGTTTCTCCTAACAACCGACCTTGAGGAGAACGACACGATGTCGCGGACTATTTCTCACCGTCTCTATGACTCCGACTTTTTAACGCGTATTGCCCAGTATATCTTGCTCGGTATTGGTGGCGCCACGCTGCTCGATAAGCTGGGGGTTGATCCTGACGTCTGGCACATGAATGAAGCACACGCGCTTTCAGCGGCTTTCCACCTCTACGATAAGTATGGCTCAATGGATGAAGTGAAGAAGCGCATGGTATTCACAACCCACACACCAGTCGAAGCTGGCAATGAAAAATCGAGTTTTGATCTGTTGCATAAGTTTACTTTCTTCAATGGCCTGAGCTTGAAGGAAGCACGTCAACTCTGCAGTGTTGAGGGTGATGAATTTAACCACACACTCGCCGCGCTACGTATGAGCCGTAAGGCAAATGCTGTCTCCAAACTTCACGGCGAGGTTGCTCGAGAGATGTGGAAAGGTCACGAGGGAATTTGTGAAATCGATCATGTTACCAATGCGCAGAACAAAAAGTACTGGGTAGATCCACAGCTTGAGTCCGCGCGCGCAGCAGGGGATGTTCATGCGCTTGCCAAGCGCAAGCGTGAGCTTAAAAAACTATTGTTTAAAGAAGTCGCTGATCAAACTGGCAGGCTTTTTGATCCAGACTATCTCACCATTGTATGGGCACGCCGTTTTGCTGATTACAAGCGTGCTGACTTGGTTACTCGCGATATTGATCGCTTCGAGGCAATGCTCAACAACACAGATCGCCCTGTGCAAATCATATGGGCTGGTAAGCCTTATCCTAAAGATTGGGGTGCCATCGATACATTCAACCGCTTGATCCACCTGACTCAGCATTACCCCAATGCAGCAGTGCTCGTAGGCTATGAATTGTCGCTTTCTAAGCTAATGAAAGATGGCTCTGATATTTGGTTGAATAACCCTGTGGTTACTCGTGAAGCATCGGGCACATCGGGCATGAGCGCAGCCATGAATGGTAGTGTTAACTTTTCCACCTACGATGGCTGGGTCTGTGAGTTCTCCAAGGATGGTCATAATTCCTTTGTTATTCCCGAGGCTGATCCAGCTCTCTCAGATGAAGCTCGTGACCAGCATGATATGCTTGGGTTTTATCAGATTCTCGAAACGGAGGTGTTGCCTTCATACTACGATGAGCAAGGAAGCTGGTGGAATATCGTTCTTAATAGCATGAACGAAGTAGTGCCATTCTTTGATTCGGACCGTATGGCTGACGAATACTATACGAAGATGTATTCATAGTCGTCAGCTCAAAGATAAACACACAAAGCATCACACTTTTGACCCCGGGTTTCCTAGAGGAAATTCGGGGTCTTTTGCTGCTGGATAGCTAGCGATCTAGAGCTCAGCATAATCTGATCATGTCGCGGATAAACTGGCGCCACAGGTAAAAAAGTCCACGAATGGTGTAGCGAAATTGATCCTCACATGCCGGGGTAATAATGCCCTGCTCGAGGTTATGATCGATCTGGCGTTGTAGT
Source organism: Akkermansiaceae bacterium (assembly GCA_017857425.1). Taxonomy (GTDB): domain Bacteria; phylum Verrucomicrobiota; class Verrucomicrobiia; order Verrucomicrobiales; family Akkermansiaceae; genus Oceaniferula. The sequence continues at coordinate 9,827 of JAFMDE010000034.1, read as the reverse complement.
TCGTGCTCAAGCTCTTGTTCAAGGTGGTCTGGGTCAGGGATACTTAAATCGTCATCAACGAACCCTTGTTTGTGCAGGAAGTTGCCGTGCTGCTGAAGTAGTTTGACAACGCATTCATTGACACAGCTAATTTGGTTCCAGTGAACAGAGGGAGAAGGCTTCAATGTCGGAGAAAAGGGAAAGTTGGTCGTTCGCCAGACACCATTGGCAATGTCTTTGGAGGTGATGGTAATGTAAGAAAAAGTAGCACTGGCTTGCTCACACAAACAGAGAGAGGCGACAGACTTTTTTTCTGCATTCCAGTATAGCTGATAAAGCTGATCCACTCCTCCGAGGTTCCAGCCGCAGTTGCTGATGTGCTCGAAGCCTGAGCTTTCTAGTGTGCTCACATATTGTCGCGCATTAGGAAAGGCATTGAGGTTAGCAGATGATCGCGCTTTGAGCTTATTGATCAGCGGCATACGTTGATTGCGTATGCGGGTAAGTAGCTCGATCCACGGCAGGAAAAACCAGGCAGCCATCGCGAGGATTCCAGCCAACACCGATTCAAAAAGAAAGTAAAAACATAATCCTGAAGCGATGAGCATGACCAAGGCTCCAAGCTTTCGTAATGCAATAGTTTTGCAGGAGCGAAGGGCAAAGCCAAAGATGATAAAGGCGATAACGGTGTAGAGTTCCTTCATGAAAAATGGGGACAGAATCAGCTAGGGTGAAGCGCGGTCAAGCATCAGAAAGAATGCCTTTTTGAGGCGGGAGGCCAAATGTAACAAGCCGTATGGTGGCATTTTTGACGATAGATTGCAACTTGTGAAAATAGAGACGCGCGATATGGTAAGCATATGGCTATTGAGACCTTTGATGGGATAAGTCCGGACATTGATGATAGTGCCTTTGTTGCGCAAAGCGCTGACGTGATTGGGCGTGTGAATATTGGGGAAGAAGCGAGTGTTTGGTATAATACCACACTTAGGGGCGACATCCATGAAATTGTCATTGGTCCAAGATCTAATATTCAAGACAACGCCGTGTTACATTTGGCGGACGATTACGGTGCATATATTGGTGAACTGGTGACGGTAGGACACAGTGCGATTATTCATGCATGCACGGTAAAAGATGAGGTCTTAGTCGGTATGGGGGCATGTATCCTTGATGGTGCAGTGATCGGTGAGCGTTCGATTATTGGTGCCCATGCTTTGGTGACGGGGGGCACGGAAATTCCACCTGGTTCGCTCGTGTTGGGCAGTCCTGCCAAGGTCGTTAAGACACTCGATAAGGAGCAGCAGCAGGGCATTAAACACTGGGCAGAGAAATATGTGAAAATATCACGTCTATACTTGGCACGAGCAAATGGGGGGAAAGCATCATAACTTGGGTGCTGAAATTGCCCCCAGAAATCATACCTAACTTCACGATATATTATGAAAGATCACGTCAGAGTTGAGCCTGTTGCCTTGATGCCAACTTCAGCTGGTTGTGCTGTCTTCCTTGGAGACGGTGAAAAAGTCATCGTGTTTTATGTTGAGCCTGCGATTGGCGCATCGATCAATGCGGTGATGTCTGGGGTGAAACCTCCACGGCCACTGACCCATGACGTATTCTCACAGATGTTAGATGCTTTTGGGGCCAAGGTCGACAAGGCGGTGATCGTCAAAGTCGATGGCGATGTGTTTTACGCCCGTTTGTTTATTACGGCTGAAAACGAGATTATGGAACGAAAGGTGGTAGAAATTGACGCTCGCCCGAGTGATTGTTTGGCACTCGCCGTTAGGCAAGACGCATCCATTTATGTTCGGCAGCATGTTTGGGACGAGCTCCGTGACATGTCGGAAGTTCTTGCGGAACTCAAGGACAAGGGGGGTGACATGCCAGGCTATGTGAAAGAAGAGCCTGAGGACTCCGATGATCATCCCGATCGGGGTAGCGATTAATTTCAACAGAAATGATGGCGTACAAAATCGAGAGCTTCTTCTCTCGTATTGATTGATCCTTCGAGCTGTTCAGTCTGAATTTTGGTAAGAATCTGGGTGAATTCTGGACCTGGATGCATGCCAATCTCAATGAGGTCTTTACCGTTGATGAGTGGCGGGGGAATAAGTGGCTCAGCCGCAAATTCGGTTTCCTTGGCCCGCAGAAAGTCATAGTTCTCGGTGAAACCATTACTACTTGCGCAATCAACACGATGGAGCTCCATCTCTTGCTCGAAGGTGGGGCGTGCCATGAAGCGTTTGACCTTAGCCGTGCGCATATTTTGCACGTTCATAAAGTTCATATGGTTGGCCACCATGGCGCATACATCATCGGTGGTTTGATTGGAGTATTTGAGCCGCTGTAATATTTCCTCAGCCATCTCAGTGCCAACACGGTCATGGCCATTGAATCGGATCCGGTCCTCGGCTTTATCATAACTGTAGGTGGGGGGCTTGCCTATGTCATGAAGTAATACGGCCAGGGCAAGCTCTGCAGATGGTTGTTCGGTGAGCATCTCGAGCATGATGCGAGTATGGGTGTAGACATCCCCCTCAGGATGCCATTGTGGCGGCTGCTCACAGCCGATGAGATCGTAGACCTCGGGAACAATATGGCGCATGAGACCGCTCTCGGTGAGGAGGTCGAGTCCCTGGGCTCGGCTCTCAGAGGTGATGATTATGGTGAACTCATCACGAATACGTTCGGCACTTATTTTAGCCAATAGGTGGGCGTGCTCGCAAATAGCAGACCAAGTAACAGGCTCGATGGTGAATTTGAGTGTGGTGGCAAAGCGGATGGCTCGCATCAGGCGTAGTGCGTCTTCTTGAAAGCGTTCCCCGGGGTTGCCAATGGCGCGAAGGAGGCCCGCTTTTAGGTCCTGCTGGCCCTCGACAAAGTCGATGATTTCATCGTCTTTTGGATTTTGAAACAGCCCGTTGATGGTGAAATCACGTCGAGAAGCGTCATCCTCTGGGGTGGTGAAGGTAACACGATCAGGGTGTCTGCCATCTTTGTAGGAACCATCATGCCGAAAGGTAGCAATCTCAAAAGGGAAGCCGTCTTTGTGAACCAGGATGACCCCAAAGTGAGCACCAATAGCATTGGATTTGGGGAAAAGCGCCTGAACCTCTTCAGGGGTGGCAGAGGTGGCGATATCATAGTCCTTAGGCTCTGTGCCGAGCAGCATATCTCGCACGCATCCACCGGCGAAGTAAGCTGTATAACCAGCGTCGGCTAAGCAAGTGATAGTAGCGAGGGCTGCTGTTTTCAGGTCGGACACAGACCCATTTAGGCAGAAGAATGAGTATTTTGCAGTGTAATTATGCTTGTTCTTCAGCCGCCAAATAGGCTTGCAAGCATTAGTGCCACAAGGTATGTGCCTGCTCCGCCTGCGACACTGTGACGCGGAGTCCTGTGTTATTACGTGATGAAACTATCTAGCTTGTTAAGTCCCAAACAAGTCATCCTCGATTTGAAGGGTGAGACATGTGCCCATGCGCTGGCCCATATGGTCGACCATCTTGTCTCGCGTGGCTTGCTTGATGCCAGCTTGCGCGATGAGGTGCTACAGCTTCTCGAGGAACGGGAAGGCCAGGTTAGTACGGGCATCGGTTCGGGTGTGGCTATCCCGCACGCCTTTTCAGATTCCATTGATCATGTCATTGCCGCATTCGGCCGGTCTAGTGAAGGAATTGATTTTGAGGCGATCGATAATGCGCCTGTGAACTTGGTGATGTTACTCATTGTGCCCAAAACACAACACAACATGCATTTACAGACTCTGGCAGCTATTGCCAAAATGTTTCATAATTGTTCTATTCGTCAGCAGCTCCAGGAGGCCGAAACGGTAGAACATGTTTTGGGTATTTTCGATTCGGATTCCTCCAGCGTTCGCGCGGGAGGCGAAAACTAGTGCGGTGGTTCAATCAGTAGGGTAAATCAGATAATATTTTAAATCATGATGATGCAAGAATTAGAGGGGGTAATGTCTCAAGCACTGAATACTGTGGGTGTTGATTTACCGGAAGGTTTCCAAGTGCAGGTCGAATCGGCTGCGGATTTACGCTTTGGAGATTACCAAAGTAATGCGGCAATGGTTCTGGCTAAACGTCTGCGCACCAATCCCCGTGAATTGGCGGCCAAGCTCATTGAGGTGATGGAGCTTGGCGATCTTGCGGTGGCCGATATCGCCGGTCCTGGATTTATTAATTTCCGAGTTACTCATTCTGCATGGAGTAAGAGGATGTCAGCTTTGCTTGGTGATGACAGGCTTGGGGTTGCTTGGGTCAGTCCCGCGCAGACGATCGTGGTTGATTTTTCTGCACCTAACGTGGCCAAGCCGATGCACGTTGGCCATATTCGTTCGACAATTATTGGCGACAGTCTGTCACGAATTGCTCGTTTTCTTGGCCATGAGGTTATCACCGATAATCATATTGGTGATTGGGGCACGCAGTTTGGCATGATCATCCATGGCTGGAAAACGGTGCTCAATGAATCTGATCTAGAAGCTGATCCAGTCGCCGAGCTATTACGTGTGTATCGCACTGTGAATGCACTGTGTGGTGAAGACGATGCTGTGCGAGAGACCTGCAAGCAGGAGCTCGTTAAGCTGCAAGGGGGTGATGCGGAAAACCTTCAGATTTGGGAAAAGTGTGTTGATCTCTCTAAGCAAGGCTTGCAGGGCATTTACGACCGTCTCGATGTTGGTTTTGATTACTGGTATGGGGAGAGTTTTTATAATGACAGGCTCGCACCACTCGTTGATGAAATGCTTGAGAGTGGGGTGGCTCGTGAGAGTGAGGGTGCCGTTTGTGTGTTTTTTGATGGTGATGCAAAGCTTGATGATAAGCCGTCGATTGTTCGCAAAGCTGACGGAGGTTTTTTATATGCGACGACCGATTTGGCCACCATTGATTTCCGTGTGCAGCAATGGCATGCAGATCAAATATGGTATGTGGTAGGTGCTCCTCAGCAGCTGCACTTCCAGCAAATTTTTGAAGCTACTCGCAAGCGTGGACAGAATCCCAGCATGCACCATATCGCGTTTGGTTCGATTCTTGGCGAGGATCGCAAACTGATGAAAACGCGCAGTGGCGACAATGTTCAGCTGGTCGATGTTTTAGATGAGGCTGTCGAGCGTGCCGATCGGGTGATAGGTGAGAAAAATCCAGATATGGACCCAGTTCAGAGAGCTGAAGTGGCATCGATTGTCGGCATTGGTTCGGTCAAGTTTGCCGAGCTTTCTCAGCATCGAATGACCGATTATGTATTCAGCTGGGATAGGATGCTCGCGCTTCAGGGAGATACCGCCCCTTATTTACAATACAGCTATGTGAGGGTCCGTTCTATTTTCCGCAAGCTCGACGGGCAGATGAATATAGACCCGTCTGCTCTATCGATTGAGGCGGATGCTGAAGTCCATCTGGCACGTATGCTGGTGCGCTTTGGCGAGACGGTGCCGATATTGCTCGACGATTTTAGGCCCAACCTGTTGGCCAATTACCTGCTTGAGCTGGCAAAGGCATTTCACTCGTTTTTTGAGGCGTGCCCAGTGCTGAAGTCTGACGGAGATACTCAAAACACCCGCCTCGCGTTATGTGAGCTAACCAGCCAAGTGCTTGAGAAGGGTCTCGGTTTATTAGGTATCGAGGTTCCTGAGCGGATGTAAGCTCACTGATGTCCCGTCTTTGAGACTTTAGAGCGTTTTGTTTCTCACGGAAGAGTTCTTTGCTTTGACGGCAGGTTTTGGGCTGCGGTGCCGCTTAGCAGAGCTTGTCCTTCTCTCAGCTGATGGCTTGTTGGCCGTTTTCTGTGTCGTCTTATGAGCCATCTTGGGATTGGCTGTGGAGCGGCTCATTTTTTGTTGATGCGAATCAGTCTTGAGGGATGATGTTATCCGAGGTGAACTTTGCGTGGAGCGCTTCCGCTCATGATGAGTGACGGCAGCATGTTGCTGAGTATTTTGTTTGTTGTAGCTTTGTTTGCTATGAATTTTTTTGTCGTAGTTTTTTTTGTCGTAGTTTTTTTTACTATTGTGACTGCCGCGGCCAGGGGCTGATTTTGTATCATGATCCCTGTGTTTGTATGAGCGGTGATCGCTTTTGTGTGTATTAGAGTGGTGCCCAGATGGTTTTGCACAGGAGACATAGCGACTGCCACTTTTACGATACCATGTGCTGCCATGGTTATAATAACGGCTGCCTCCCACATAGATGGTACGATAGCCGTAGGGTAAACGCGATACACCGCTGTAGTGATGAGGCCTGCCTATATTGCCATGGTATCCATGGGGGCGAGAGCAGTGGATGTAATGGCTGCCACTGCGGCGATACCATCTGCTGCCATGGTAGTAATAGGGGTTTCCACTAACATAGATGGTGCTGTAACCATAAGGTAGGGTTGTAAATGTAGCGCTGCTTGAAGATCTATATCCGCCCTCATAGTAAGTGGGGTCAACACAGGAGCTCAGCGATAAGATACCAAGTGCTGTCAATACGGTGGTGAGGAATACCTTGTTCATACTTAGATAGACGTTGTAGAACGGGTATTATTCAATTTTTTATGAGAGTGTTCAAGTTTCGATAAAATAGGGCTTTATGATCGTTGCCATTCGATCCATGGGTATCGCACCTCTTTTTTGCGTCTTGAGAGAGATGCCGATGCTTGCAATTTTGACATAATGTGGCGCAATAGCACTCGTGAATACGGAACATTGGATCGCAGCGGATCAGGCGCATTGCTGGCATCCTTTTACCCGCCAAGATGATTGGGTGAGGGGAGAGCCTGCTGATCCATTGGTCTTGGTCGAGGGTGATGGTTCATGGCTGGTTGATTCTGAGGGCAAAAGATATATCGATGGCAATGCGTCTATTTGGACCAATGTACATGGGCATAAGCATCCGTTGATTAATCAAGCGATCATCGATCAGCTGGGTAAGGTTGCCCACACCAGTTACCTTGGTTTTGCAAATCCGCGAGCAAGTGAGCTGGCCGAACGTTTGTGTGCCATGTTTCCGCCGAAGACCTTGGAGCGGGTCTTTTTTTCTGATGATGGATCTACGGCCGTCGAGTGTGCTCTCAAAATGGAAATCCAATACAGGATTCAGACGGGCCAGCCAGAGCGCGTTCATTTTATCGCATTTGATCAGGCTTATCACGGAGACACGATGGGGGCGGCGTCACTTGGGGGAGTGGGCGAGTTTTTTGACCAATTTAGAAAGTTTGGTTTCCCAGTAAAACACCTCGGAGGATTAGACGACCTTGAGGCACTGGACCATGAGGTGATTGAGAAAACGGCAGCGGTTATTATTGAGCCGTTGATTCAAGGAGTAAACCAGATACGTCCATGGCCAAAGGGCATGCTTGCGAAGTTGAGGCAGTGGTGTGATCGCCATGGGGTGCACCTTATCCTTGATGAGGTAATGACGGGCTTTGGGCGAACCGGTAAAATGTTTGCCTGCCAACATGAAGAAGTCATTCCAGACTATTTGTGTTTAGCCAAGGGCCTCAGTGGTGGCTATTTGCCATTGGCAGCAACGATGGTGCGAGGTGAAATTTACAATGCGTTTTTGGGGGGTGCTGATAAGGCCCTCTATTATGGTCATAGCTACACAGCCAATCAGCTGGGCTGCGCGGCAGGACTCGCTAGTCTGAGGGTTTTTGAGCAGGAAAAAACACTCGAACAATTACCTCAAAAAATAGAGTTCTTGTCTGAGCAGCTAGCTAAGTTAGCCGATGATGAGCCGCTCGTTTATGAAGTTCGGCAGTGTGGAATGATTGCTGGAATTGAACTGCGTGCCCGTGATGGCCAACCCTTCGATAAACAATGGAGGATAGGTGAAAAGGTGTCGGTCATGGCCCGTGAGTATCAGGTTTTAACAAGGCCTATTCTGGATACCCTGGTCGTCATGCCACCACTGTCGATTTCCATCGATGAAATCGACATACTTTGCAGCGGGCTTGCCTCGGCGATCAGGGACTATGTGGGCATGCACCATGAACAAGATGAGGTTCTGTGAGTGTGCCGATGAATCGACAACCATGAATCGCATAGCCATTGTTGGATCAGGTGCTGTCGGGGGTTATTATGGCGCTCGGCTTGCAGAGGCGGGCTTGGATGTTCATTTCTTGTTAAAGACAGATTATGAATATGTACGAAGCCATGGCTGGAGCATTGAGAGTGTCGACGGCGATATTGAGTTGCCATCGGTAAAGTGTGCAAAAACAAGTGAGGAAATAGGTCCGGTTGATTTGGTCATCATTGCATGGAAAACCACTGCCAATGTTCATTATCAAAGCGTTGTCGGGCCGCTGATCGGTGAACAGACAGAGATTTTGAGTTTGCAGAATGGCTTAGGAAATACGGAGGAATTAGCGCGCATTTTTGGAGGCTGGAGGGTATTCGGTGGGCTTTGTTTTGTGTGTATCAATCGAACCGCACCGGGTCACCTATGTCACAGTGCCTCAGGTTTGATCAAGGTGGGGGCTTTTGAGTCAAGAGCGGGAACGGTTTCAGAAAGGCTAGAAGCACTGGTTGAGATGCTCAAAAGCGGAGGAATTAATGCGCGTGCTGTGCCTGAGCTTGAGAAAGCCCAGTGGATGAAGCTGGTATGGAATATTCCCTTCAATGGCCTGGCGATTGCCGAGCGTGGTCTTGATACTGAAAAGTTATTGGCTCGACCAGAGTTGGAAGACCGCATTCGCAAGATCATGCAGGAAGTGCAGGCCGTTGCGGAGGCTCTCGGTTATCGTATTGATGACGATTTTCTTGATCAACAGATCGAGATAACAAGGCCAATGAAGGCATATCGGCCGTCCAGTATGATTGACTATATGGAAGGGCGTGAAGTTGAAGTGGATGCTATATGGAGGCAGCCGCTCTTAAAAGCTCAGCTGTTAGCAGTCAAAACGCCGGAAATAGAGTGTTTATTGGCCGAAATAGAGCTGCGGGTTGAGGAGAGAAGAAATTAGTATCATTTTGTACGAGACAATTTCACGAGACTATGGTTTCCAGTAGCTGCGCGACTAGATAGTAGCCTTCTCGTTGCTACATTAAATAATCCTTATATATAAATTACAGATGGAAACAGTAACAAAACGCGATCTCGTTATTAAATTGAGCAATAAAACAGGAATTGGGCAAGCTGAGGTGCTCAATGTGCTGGAAACCATGATGGAGACCATTACCAGTGAGCTAGCCAGTGGCAATGCCGTTGTGATGCGTAATTTTGGATCTTTTCAAGTGCGTGAGATGAAAGGTAAGGTAGGACGTAATCCTAAAAATCCTGGCCAAGACATGAAAATCCCGCCTCGTGCCATCGTCAAGTTTAAGCCAGGCAAGGAAATGAAAGAGAGGGTTGCGCGTATCCTGCCCCTCATTCAGCAGGGCCAATAGAAAGCTCATTAGAGAGCCAAGCATACCGATGAGTATTGAGTCCAAAAAAAAAGAACTGCTCGAGGAGCTAGGATTTTTTCATGATTGGACTGAGCGCTACGAGTATGTGATAGGTTTGGGCAAAAGGCTCAAACCATTTCCTGCGGAGAAACAAACGGAAGATCGGCTCATCAAAGGATGCCAATCTCAAGTGTGGCTAGATGCCTCGCACGAGGACGGGGTAATGCATTATATAGCCGATTCAGACTCTCTGATCACTAAGGGCATGATTGCCTTGTTTGTCCAAGTGCTCGACGGTGAGACGCCAGATGCGATTCTGCAGGCAGACATGGGATTCATCGATGAAACCGGCCTGAAGGAGCATTTAGCGCCCACACGAGCCAATGCGCTCAATCTGATGGCAACACAGATGAAACAGCGCGCACTGGATTTTGCCAGTTAGTAAGCCACAATCTAGATA
>JAFMDE010000182.1 GCA_017857425.1 Akkermansiaceae bacterium | reverse complement strand
TTGCTGATACAGGCCTTTATCTAGTGCGGTCTGTGCAGCGGACTGAGTGCTGGGCTGTGTGCCGGTCTGTGCAGTGAGCAGTAAGGGGCCTGTATCGCCCTGTAGAGCCTCCTGTGCTGCTTGAAGCCGGTCTGCTGCAATCATGGTCATGCCCGTGATGCAGGCGAGCAGAAGCATCATACTGCGCTTGGCGTGGCGTTTGAGTGAGTCGGTGATTTCTTGTCTGCGTTGAGCTGAGATTTGTTTGAGGTCTTGTTGTGGCCCGTCTGATGAAAAACATTGCTCATCACGTTCCGTAAGGATGTGGTTGAGCTCGTCATCGGGAGTCAGCCACTGCTCGATGAAGTGGCCTGCACGGCGATAAAAGGTCTCTGTGTCTGAGGCGCTGGCAATGTCCTTGAGAGCCTTTTTTTGTTCGTGTTTGCTGGAGGGGTTTTGTTGGTAGGCTTTTATTTTTTTGCGGATGGGGATGGAGAGGATGATTAGGCAGATGAGGGCGGGGATCAGCTGCCAATAAGATCGTAGTAGCTGCTGCAGCTTGTTGAGCATGCTGCCGGCGCCTTGGGGCCCTGGGCTGGTGGCATGCTGGATGAAGCCGAGGATATCACGCATGTCCTCTGGGCGCTGTGCTGCGGACTGGATGGGCTTGCTGGCAGCGTTCTCAGCGACTTGGGATGCATCAAGGGTTCTGCTGACGCTGATAGGGATCGGGGCGGTTGTCAGCGTGTAGTAGGATTGATTGTCGGGGTTGAAAAAGCTCAGTGAATAAGGAGGAATGGTGGAGGGCAGCTTGCTCGATGCTGCAGATGATGCAGATGACTCGGGTCGTAGAATTTGTCGGAAGGTGACGGCTCCTTGGGCCAGCCTTCTCTCGCCACCTCGGGTGATTTTTGAGGAGTCGATGATTTTCCAGCCTTTGCCGGTGAGTTGTGGGGCCTGAATGTTTTCGAGATTGCCCTCTCCCTGGACTTGGAGGAGTACCTCGACGGTGTCGGTGTCCTTGATCGATGCTTTTTTGGATTCGGCGGCGATGTTGAATTTGCCAATAGCACCTTTAAAGCCTGCGGGCGCACCTGGAGGCAGTGGTAGGATGTCAAAGTCGATGGCGGGTAGCGAGATGCTCAAAGGCACGTCGGATATTCTGATGCCACGTCGAGGGTCGATGGTGCGTGTTCTTGAGACGATGCTCAAACGGGTGGGGCCAAAGGTGGCTTTGCCCGGGCTGATGCCACTGAGGGTTGTTTTGAAGGGGGCGGAGATGTAGGAGGCTTTATTGATAAAAACTTCGCCCAGGTTGTCCCTTGTGGGTGCGCTGAAACGCCAGGCGAGGCAGTTGTCTTTCTCGGATTCAGGCAGCCCCCAACTGCTTGGGCGCAGCTGGGTAGGCACGTATATTTTCAGCGTTAGCGGGCACTGCTCGCCTGCATAAAGCTTTGTTTTTGCGGGGAACCAGCCGATCAGAACATCCTGGCCGGCTACGCCTGAGGGGACCTTGATAAGCTCATTGGGATCACGCACTTCAAAGCTTAAGGCCTGGCCTGAGTATTGGCCTGCTCTGCCGGTGGCGGATACGGGCGGCACGGTATAGATGCCTGGTTTGGCGGGTCTTATCCGATAGATAAAAGAGTGGGTGATGCGTCGCCGGCTATCAATCGCAACCCTATTACTGGCGAAATTCACCGCGGTGTTGGGGATTTGCGGTGCTGAGGGGCGAAAGCCTCGGCTGGCATTCTGGATGTTGATCTTGAGATAAGTTTGCTCCCCGGTGATCAGGTGTTTGCTAGTAAGCTCTGACTGGGCGTAAATGGCAGCCGCGGGTTCCTGCTGTTGACCCTGAGAGATCAGGGCAGAAGCCGACAAGGCGATGCATGTAAACAGGCATCGCTGAAAGGTGGTAAAAGCTAGAAAATGGGGCATGGCCGTGCGGGTTGTCATTACCAGTCTTTCTCAGGTCTGCGCAGCTGCATGAGGCGGCGTCTCACGGGGCGGACTTCAGCATCAGACTGTTCCTTGAGAATGCGTGCTGCGAACTCCTCCTTGGTCTCTTCTGGGTTCGGCTCGGCTGCTTGCTCTTCTCCGCTATCTTCGGGGTTTCCTGACTGGGGGTTATTCTGATTGTCTGCTTGGCTGTCTTGCTGATCCGAATCATTGCCATCGCCCTTGTTTCCATCGTCTTTTTCACCCTCTTGATCTGAGTCTTTTTTGTCTCCGTCGCCTTCACCATCCTGCTTGTTTTCTTGGTCGCCTTGATCGCCTTGCTCCTTTTTGTTTTGGTCTTCCTTTTTTTGTTTGGCTTCCTGCTTGGCTTGTTCTTGCGCTTCCTTGAGCTGCTCAAGCATTTTTTCAACCTCGCGGAGGTTGTCTTGCGCTTCGGTGTTGCCGGCATTCACCATTAAGGAAGCTCGGTAGTGGCTGATCGCGTCTTGCCAGTTGGTCTTGATCTTGGCTACATCGGCGGCTGTCAGTTTGGGGGCTTGGGCTGCTTGGTCGGTCTGAGCTGCCTGACCTGCCTGAGCTGCTGGGACCTGTTTTTGTTGGCTGGCTGGATCCGCATAAAGTTGGCGCATGGATTCTAGGAATATATTTTCCGTGCCGCTTGATGGCGGTAGGTCGAGGGTGGCCCATCCCGATTGAACGAGGGTATTGCCGAGGTTGTAATGCGCCTTTTCCTGCAGCTTGCCATCATCGCTGAGTAAGGCTCGGGAGAAATAGCGGCTGGCTACATCCCAGCGGCTGAGGCGATAGGCGGCGCTGCCTTGTGAGAACTCGATGATGTGCTGCTGGCGTGTGTCCGATTCTGCCTGGGCTTCAGCAAGGGCTTCGCTGAATAATTCGATCGCGCCATGGTAGTCATGCATTTGGTAGGCGTCTGCGGCGCGCTCCATGGTCGAGGCCGCCTGCAGATGCGGGCTGCCGGCGAGCAGCAGGGCAAGAAGGGCTGAGGCCGTTGTTAGCGTCGGGAGTTTGCTGGTGAAGAGGTTGGAGCGGATCAAGACAGAGAGAATGAGTAGAACAATGGCCGGACACAGAAACCATTGGTAGGTTTCGTTGGGGATATCAATGACGCGGCCAGATTCTTGGGTTCTCTCTAGCGAGGCTAATGCGCGGCGAATGGTATGATCTGCTCCTGATGAGGCTGCTACGTAAGAGCCTGCACCGGCGTTGGCGAGCTGTTCAAGGGCGCTTGAGTTGAGCTTGCTGTAGACGGTGTCGCCTTTGATGTCGCGGAATTTGCCATCCAGATTGCGCAAGTCAGGAATCATGCCACCTTCCGCGGAACCGACACCGATGGTGCATACGGCAGTGCCCGCATCTCGAATCTCACTACCCGCAAACTGAATTTTTTCTGAGTGGTCCTCGCCATCACTGATGATGATCAGGGCGTTGGATTTTTTGTCCGATTTTTTAAAGGTTTCGATGGCGAGCTCAACGGCAGCAGCGAGGTCGGATCCGCCGGAGGGGATGACGTTGGTGTCCAGCTGGCTGATGGTCTCATGAACGGCGGTATGGTCGATGGTCAGTGGTGCCATGGAAACGGCAGCCCCGGAAAAGGCGATCACTCCGATGCGATCATTGGGGAAGGTTTGCACCAGCTCGAGCGCCATGGCTTTGGCATGACTGATGCGGTTCGGGGCAACGTCTTCGACCAGCATTGAGCGCG
>JAFMDE010000181.1 GCA_017857425.1 Akkermansiaceae bacterium | reverse complement strand
TCTTCTCAAACTTGCCTACCTCAGGTGCTTTTGCGAGCGATTTGGAGAGGTCAGTGGCTACGGAGGGCTTCTCCGCGATGATCAGGGTCTTCGACATAGGAGTTGGAACTACGCGTGGAAAGGCCACTTGGAAAGACAATTTTTTTAAGAATGGCCCTTTCCTACTACGTAGGAAGAAAAGAAGACCGTTATTTGATGCCTCTTATAAAGGGCTGATTTGTCGATTGCAGGGTCGATGCGCAGGAGCGATTTGGAACTTGTGGGCAAATCAGCGCTGCCAGGGTCTGAGGTGAGTTAAAGCGCAGATGTCCAGAGTAAGTAGCATAGCCAATCATAAAAAAAGAGCGTCAGGATTTTACCCTGACGCTCTTAAGATCCAAATTTTTTATTCAGGATGCTTCTGCGAAACGTTCCGACATGGGGTCGGGCATGGGCTGTTCCTTGCGGTGCAGCGCCTTGCGCATTTTCTCCAGAGCGATGCTTTGCAACTGCCTGATACGCTCACGGGTGACGCCGAACTCAAGGCCGACTTCTTCGAGGGTCATCGGGGATTTGCCATCGAGGCCGAAGCGGGCATCGATGATACGGTGCTCACGTTCGTCAAGGGTGTCGAGTAGTTCGTCGAGTTCGCCATGCATGTTTTTACTAGCTAGCGCTTCGAAGGGGTTCATCGCGTGCTCGTCACCGATGAGGTCACCGAACTCGGAGCTTTCATCTTCATGGACTGGAGCGTTGAGGGAGGTGGGTCGCATCGAGGCTCGCTGGAGAAGCGCGACCTTTCTGAGCGGAATACCTAACTCTTCTGCTAGCTCGTCCTGCGTCGGTTCACGTCCAAGGGACTCGCTGAGCAGGGTGGAGATGCGGCGCATGCGGGCGATTTTATCGACCATGTGCACGGGTAGGCGGATGGTTTTGCTCTGATTGGCTAGGGCGCGTTTGATGGATTGTTTGATCCACCATGATCCGTAGGTGCTAAGTTTGCCCCCTTTGTTGGGGTCAAAGCGTTCCACAGCTTTCATGAGGCCGATGTTGCCCTCGGAGATGAGGTCGGCGAGTGGTAAGCCGTAATTGGAATAATCCTGTGCGATCTTCACAACTAGGCGAAGGTTCGCCCGGATCATGTGAGAGCGAGCTTCTTTGTCGCCCTTTTTAATGCGGGCGGCGAGCTCGACCTCTTGCTCGGGTGTGAGAAGGTCGGTTTTGGCAATTTCTCTGAGGTAGAGCCTCAGGCTGTTGTCTGATTCATATCTGGACATGATTTGTGTGGGGGGTTGGTATTGAGTTGGTATTGAGTTGGTATTGCTTTATATGTGAGTGTTAAGGATCTTTGGTTAATTGTGCTACTTTGTCACTATGGCATCGTCTTCATGCAGTTAAGCGTCTCTAAACATCATTTTGTTTGGTAAATCTGAATGTATGTTGTAAAACCCTTTCTAGTTATTTAAACGTGACCAAATGGATTTTTGTTTATTTTTTTAGAATGATTCTAATTTAAACGAGTGGAGAGTTTCTGCTGTGGTGATCTATTCTCCAAGTGCTGCTGACAGGACTTGTTTTTTGTGAGGCTGTTATGGTCAATCTAGGAGGCCTCATTGAATGGAATAATCTGGTGTGAGGGGCATGCAGTCAGCCTGAAGGGCGCAAAAAGAGGATTTTCAAATTGGGACTTTACCTTCTAACAGTAGGTGTTAGTTTGAACACATGATTGTCCGTGTGTATTCGTCTGCTCTACTCGGTGTGGACGGAATTGAGGTTGAGGTTGAAGTAAGTGCATTTAATGCGGAAAAGCCGGCGATTAACGTGGTGGGTTTGCCTGATGCCGCTGTGCGGGAGAGTGCACAACGTGTGACGTCTGCGCTGGCGACATCGGCGTTGAGCTGGGCAGATGGGGTTAAGACGATCAATTTAGCACCTGCAGATTTGAAAAAGGAGGGGCCGCGTTTTGATTTGCCCATTGCGCTTGCTTTGGCTGAGACCGCGGGTGCCGAGTGCATTATAGAACCTGAGCGATATTCCATGATTGGTGAGTTGGCGCTGGATGGCATGGTGCGTCCGGTTCGTGGGGTCTTATCCATGGCGCTGGAGGCGAAACGGCGTGGCAGGACACGCCTGATCGTGCCGGCAGCGAATGCGGCTGAGGCTGCAGTAGTTGAGGGTCTGGAGGTTTACGGGGTGGATAACCTGCGTCAGGCATGGGATTTCATCACAGGCCAGAGGGTGCTTGCTCCTTATGAGCTGGATAGGAAACGGCTTTTTGACACACGTCGTCATTATGAGGTGGGGCTGGAGGACGTCAGAGGCCAGCACCAGGTGAAGCGCGCTCTGGAGGTGGCAGCCGCAGGGGGGCATAATCTCCTGATGGTCGGGCCTCCGGGAACGGGTAAATCGATGATCGCCAAACGTCTGCCTACGATCCTGCCGGATCTTACCGAGGCGGAGGCGATTGATTCGACCAAGGTGCATTCGATTTCCGGATTATTGGGCAAGGAAAATGCACTGCTAGTGACCAGACCATTCAGGGCACCGCACCATACCATTTCAGATGTCGGTTTGTTGGGCGGTGGCACCAACCCTGGGCCGGGCGAAGTATCACTGGCTCATAACGGCGTGCTTTTTCTTGATGAGTTGCCCGAGTTTCGCAGGCAGACCCTGGAGGTGATGCGGCAACCCTTGGAGGATGGGTATGTGACGATTTCCCGTGCTGCCGGAACCCTGAGCTTTCCGAGCCGATTTATGATGGTGGCGGCGATGAACCCATGCCCCTGTGGTTATTACGGTGACCCCAAACGGGAATGCCGCTGCTCGCCGCCAAAGATTGAGAAATACCGCCAACGTATTTCCGGGCCTTTGTTAGACAGGATCGATATTCATGTGGAGGTGCCCTTGGTTGAATACCGTGAGCTGGCGAGCGAAGAGTCTGGTGAGACTTCAGCAGTGGTGCGCGGCCGGGTGGAGGCGGCGCGGCAGCGCCAGGTGGAGCGATTCTCTGATCAAGGCAATGTCACCTGCAATGCATCGATGCCGAGCAAGGTGATGCGTGAGCACTGCAAGATTGATGCGACCGCGTCAGGCTATCTTGAGCACGCGATGAACGAGCTGAATTTTTCCGCCCGTGCCCATGACCGGATTTTAAAAGTGGCGAGAACCCTTGCGGATCTTGCCGACAGTGCTGATATTTTGCCAGAGCACGTGCTCGAGGCGATTCAGTATCGCACGCTGGACAGGAAGCTAATGATGTAGCTCGCCTCGGCTAGCCGCTTACTCGGTGGGCGTCTTACTTGCTGTCGCTTTCAAGTGGCAGCAAGTAGAGATTACGCCAGGAGACGGCGCAGGATTTGCCGCCGTGGATCTGCAGTGCGATGGAGCCTTGGCCGGGGAAGTTGTCGACTTTCCAGATGTAGTCAGTGCGCAGCTTGCCGTTGAGCCAGGTTTGCAGCTCATTACCGCGGATGCGGATGAAACCCGCGTTCCAGCCCGTCGGGTTGAAGGCTTCTTGCCCGATTTTAGTGAGCTCGCGCATGGTTTCCTTACTGGCCTTTTCTTTGCCGGCAGCACCATCGCGGTTCGGGTAGTGCCAGCCGCCGAGGTTTTCTGCGTAGAGCAGACCGGTCCAATGGCGTTTGGTCTGATCCATCTCGAATTGGATGCCAGCGAATTTTTTAGCGTCGTTGTATTTCGA
>JAFMDE010000180.1 GCA_017857425.1 Akkermansiaceae bacterium | reverse complement strand
TATCCTTATTACAGGACGACCAAAGAATTTCAGGTGAATAAGGTGAACCGAAGCAGTATAAAGCTCAAGCTGAGACAAGCAAAGTGCCACCGTATATTTTATGTGTTCTACACTGTCCCTCTAAACCTTCCTCATATAGGAGACCCGTAAGGGTCAGGTAGTTCTCGGAGTTGGGATAAAAGTGCCCACATCGCTAAAGAGTTTATTGCTGTCTCAGCGTCTCAGCGTCTTACTGTCTCGGAAAAACGAGGATTTTTGCCTTGTTCGTCCAGTCATTCAGTGCTGCTGCAGCGCCTATACCCATACCGTGGACACCATAGAGCTGGATGTTAAAAATCTTACTGGGATCCGTCGCTTCGGTCGAGCTCCAAAAACAACCGCTTGCCAAGATCAACTCTCCGAGCTTCCCGACAGGGTCCTTACTGGTTTGAATCTGATTAACTGCGCTCTGAAGGTCCATTTCCATGATACAATTTTCCATAGGACACGATGATCTTAGCGATATGGTTAGGAGTTCTGAGAAATCAAGCTCTACCTAAAAAATCACTAGAGACGCTCAAGTAGCACAATACATCCACCCAGGCACCCGTAGCGTCACAATCCTCATAGTATATTGGATATATTGCGGGTGTCTTACGTTGGATCGCCAGCGTCAGGGCTACCTGCCTTTGGCACAAGAACGGGCCACACAAGCGCATTTCAAGGAGCATTCCGCTCGAAACGCCGGGAGTATCGGTTGCGCTGTTGAATTTGGGATTTGCCACTTCGGGTGGGCGCTTCCATTTCGTATCTGATAGGGCTGGACAAAGAAATGCCTCCCCGATACAATTTTTATGAAATGCAAATTGTTGCAATTTTATCCCAAAAAGGTATTGAAAACTACATGCAGGTTAGTGTTCGTGACAACAATGTCGATCAAGCTCTTCGGGTCTTGAAGAAAAAACTACAAAGCGAAGGCGTCTTTCGTGAAATGAAGCTCAAGCAACATTTTGAGAAACCGTCAGAGAAAAAAGCGCGTAATAAAGCTGAAGCAATTAGCCGTGCCCGTAAATTGGCGCGTAAAAAGTTAGAGCGCGAGGGGTGATGTAAATCATATTTTTGCTTTAACTCCCAAGCACCCCAGCGGATATCGAGTTTTGGGTAGCACTCGCGACTTTAGATCCGAGCGATGATCTGTTTTGGTGATAGGGCGAGTGTTTCGCTGATATTGTCCCCGTGTTTTCTGACCGTCGAAATGACGGACCTAATATCAGCGAAGACCTGCGCACCCTCGAGGGTGCGGAAAGTTCCCGAGATTTTCATGCGCAACTTCATCATGCGCAGGTCCCGTTCGGCCTGATTGTTGGTGAAGGGAACTGTGAAGTCCGTAAGGAACCTCAGGACGTCATCACGGTAGTCGCGCAAGCTGACCAGAAGGTTGTGGCCTGGCCGCTTGGCTTTTCGGCCTCGCGCGCGAGGGCGTCTAGCCAGTGGGTCTTGTCGCTCATGGAAGGCGAGGCCCTCGGTGAGGATCGCCATGTATTTGGTGAGGATGGCGTGGTGAACCGACGCTGGGAGTTCGGTCTCGCCTCGCCCCTGAGCCGCACTCTTGAGCTGATTGGGGCTGTTAAGCAGCGCGCTCATCGCGCACGCCCACGGCTCCTTTTCGATCTCTTCGATAGCCTTGAGCTCGCGTAAATGATGCGCCCCACACAGGGCATGAGCATCCACCCCACTCATATGGGCGTAATAGGATTTCCAGTGGTCATGAACAATTGTCCCGCCGGTCAGGAAGGATGGAACAGCACCGCGCTTGGCGCTGATGCGGTAATGCGTGAAGGCGGGATCGCTGATTGAGTGCAGCCAGTGCAGCTTGCCAGCAACACGAAGTCCGGTCTCATCCAGATGCCGAACGCCGCCTTCAGTGAGCCGGGCCAGAATGTGTTCGACGACGCCACCCAAGGTATGCGCTGCGCCGTTCACCCAGTTGGTCACGCTGGCCGCGCATAGGCTGGTGGCACCAAACAAATCACGCAGGAGTTGGCAGACCCGATCCTCGGGGATCAGCTGCTGAACATTGCAGTAGACCGCCGCCGCCCGAATGCGCTTACCATATTGCACGTGTGCATTCACGCCATCGGGAAAGGTGGCCGTCGTCGTGGCGCGGCAATGGCCACAACAATAAATCGCTGCCTGATGCTCTGTAACCTCCAGGCGCGGCACCGGTATGTCAAAAACCTGACGCCTCTCCACCCCCTTGATCATCCCCGCCGTCAAGCCATACTGACAGGCGCCACAGGACTCAGCCTCATGTCGGTGTACAAAGTCAGGCTTTGCTTTCTGACGTAGGGTGTCGCCTCGGTGGCCAGCTTGGCCACCACTTTTCTTACCGGACTTACCACGCAGGCTACGCGGTGCCGGCTTCTTCAACCCATCACTCGAAGGCGGCTTGCTGCTATTACTGCTGTTCTTGGCCAACTGACGACGCAGATCCGCATTCTCTTGCGCCATGCTCGCCAACGCGGCTTCCAACTCGGCGATCCTGCGCAGAGCCGTGGCGAGGAGTTGTTCAAGAGCAGCAACTTGGTCCATTCCACCACTGATTCAGAGAAATCGTCACAGCGCCACGAAATTCAGACCACAACAGAAAATTCATGCGCCCAATGGCCAAGGAGACTAACATCAAAACTGACAAAAAAACCGTTGGCGGCTGGGGTGCTTGGGAGTTACTAAGTTTCTTCCTCTCCTTCTTGGCGGCGTTTGGGATTGTATTTCTGATTTTCCCGCACAGCTGACATTTAGATCAGCGTAAGCGAAGGTCTGCTCCGTCTCACTTATATCATTGGGTCTCAGTAAGCTCCTGAACTCTTCTCGGCTAAGCTCATAGCGCTTATCTTTCCACGTGACCCTCTTCGGTGTTTTGGTAGCTACTTCTAGGCAGCCGTCCCGGATTTTCCCCAGCAGTTTCTACGGTAGCTAAGCTCCGGTTGGTTTAGGCGGGAAGATGAATTGTGTGTGCTTTGCGCAAGTTTGCGTCGAGTTGGGAATCAAAACGAGCAGCAGAGCATTCTGAGAGGATTTCTTCTTTGCGTTTGGTTGCTTTTTCAAGCAGATTTGGTTTTTCTAATTCAGCCCATTCTTTGGGCGAGGTGCGGTCGCCAAATGTAGGGTAAACATAGTCTGACTGCATACGGCTTAAAGTTTGATCTGTGCCAAGATAGTGGCCAGGGCCGCCCATGCAAACCTGCTCCATTTGATCTAGAGCTAGAGTTTCATCGGTGACTTCTATCCCACGCACGCAGCGCAGAGCTTGACCGATTATATCGTCGCTGAGGATTAGGCTTTCGAGGCAAAACCCGAGCAGTGAGGCGTGCATACCTGCGGCTTCATAGACCATATTGAGACCTGAGAGCCCCGCCATAACATTTGAACACATTTGTTCCCATCCAGCTTGCATGTCAGGCATTTTGGAATCTGATGCGCCCGCTGCGGCGCCCCCTGGAAGGCCATAAAATTTATGCATTTGGGCGCAGCCTGCGGTGAGGAGCGCCTGTTCACCAGACCCAATAGACATTGCGCCTGTACGCAAGTCGAGCCCAAAGGGCCAAGTGCCAAAGATTGCGGGGTGGCCAGCGACAATGGCGTTTACATATACAAGACCCGCAAGACACTCGGCAGTAGCTTGAGTAATTGCACCCGCGATAG
>JAFMDE010000033.1 GCA_017857425.1 Akkermansiaceae bacterium | reverse complement strand
GATGGAGGCGGAGGCGGGAATGGACTCGCTCCGCTCAGCCTATGCTAACCTGCAAGTTTCCTCCTCCGGAAACTTGGTTATATAATTGCGTGATACACGCACTTCGTGTGCGTTCAAACCCGGCCCTGCGCTCACTTGCGTTCGCTTCGGAAGGGTTCTCATCCCGCATCCGCCAGGGTTGAACCACCATTTAAGGTCACATCACCTGAAAACAAAAAAACCACCCATTAAAGGTGGTGATGGAGGCGGAGGCGGGAATCGAACCCGCGAATGTCGGTTTTGCAAACCGATGCCTTACCACTTGGCCACTCCGCCTTGATGAAACATCATCATGCTGCTGCGAAAATGCTTTCGCAAAGCGGCTTGGTGGTAGTGGCGATACTGAACCTTGTCAACTGTACAATTGTTGAATTGTTGCTCAATGGAGTTACTTGCCAAAGGATTATTTTCTGACTATGAAGCGCACCTCTCAGTGCTCGATGTGCATCAATCAGTGGATCGCAGGGCCTGAGAATATCATTTTTTTAAGCGATGGAAGGAATAGCAATAATGACCTCAGGAGGTGATGCCGCAGGCATGAATCCGGCAATCAAATGCACAGTAGATTACTCACGCATGCTCGGCTACAAGCCATATCTTGTACACAACGGCCTACGAGGACTCATCGACGACAACATCGAGGCAGCAAAATCCAGTGATGTGTCAGGCATTCTTCACCGCGGCGGCACGATTTTGCGTTCGTCACGGTCTAAGCGGTTTTTTGAATATGAGCACCGCCAGCAGGCTTATGAAAATCTGCAAAAGCACGGCATCTCCAAGTTAATCGTTATTGGTGGTGACGGATCGTTCCGAGCACTGAACCAGTTTTATTCTGATTTCAAGGTGCCTTTTGCAGGTATTCCTGCAACCATTGATAATGATATTCCGGGGACAGACTACTGCCTCGGTGTCGACACAGCCCTCAACATGATCCGCCAAAATGTGGATAGCATAAGGGACACAGCTAGTTCCTTCAGCCGTGCTTTCGTTATTGAGACAATGGGCCGGCACTGTGGATATCTCGCGATGGCGTCGGCCGTGACCAGTGGTGCTGAGGTTTGTCTGGTTCCTGAGCTTGAGTATGATCTCGAGGCTATTCAGAGAAGACTGCAAAAGGATATCGATAATGGTCGCCAATTTCTCATCGCGATTGTCGCCGAGGGATGCCAGATGGGTGATTACCTGACCAGATGGATCAAGGATAAACTAAAAATGGATGCTCGCCTAACTATCCTGGGACACATCCAGCGAGGTGGTTCTCCCACCGTGCGGGACCGCCTCATGGCCTTTAAATTTGGCATTGCTGCGGTTGACTCACTGCACCGAGGAGAAACCAACAAGATCATGGTCTACAAGTCAGGCAGTTACTCTACCGTGCCGATCCATGAGCTCACCGGTCAAACGGCGGGTATTGACCCAATCCTAATAGAGATCTGCAAGCCGCTTTGCCGCTAATCACTCAGCTCAATCTTGGGCTGAGTCTTTGGTCGAATCTTGAGGCCAACCCTTAGAGGTTAATATTCGCGCTCCAAGAGATAGCGTGCGATCTGCTCGAGTCGTTTGCCCTTGCTGCCAAAAACAGTGAGGGCGCTGAGTGCTTTTTTAGTGAGTCTGGCAGCCTCTTTTCTGGAGGCCTCGAGACCAAGAACTGCTGGGTAGGTTGACTTATCCACCGCCTCGTCCTTGCCTGCTGTTTTACCCAGCATTTCTGTTGTCTGGGTGACATCAAGAATGTCGTCGATGACCTGAAAAGCCAGGCCGAGGTTATAACCAAAGGTGGTGAGTGCCTCGAGCTTGCGAGGGGTGGCGTTGGCAGACATCGCACCAAGGCGCACGGAGGTGGTCAGCAGTGCCGCGGTTTTCGCTTCGTGAATTTTGACCAGGTCTTTCTTGCCGAGTTTTTTGCCTTCTCCTTCGAGATCAAGCACCTGACCGCCAATGAGCTTTCGACTTCCACCCGTAAGGGCTATTTCTTCGACATACTCCTTCACTCCATATCGCTTTGTCGCTGGAGTTTGGGCAATAATGGCAAAGACTTCGGTTAAAAGCGCATCACCAGTGAGCACCGCCATGCCCTCACCAAACACCTTGTGAGAAGTCGGCCGGCCACGGCGTAAATCATCATCATCCATGCTGGGCAGATCATCATGCACCAGTGAATAGGTGTGCATGACTTCGGTAGCACATGCTGGGGCAAGCGCGTCATCTGTATGACCACCACAGGCTTCAGCCGCAGCAAGACATAGAATAGGACGCAGACGTTTACCGCCGGCAAAGATGCTGTAGCGCATCGCCTTGTGAATCGTTTGGGGCTTGGTGCTCTCACGCGGCAAAAATCTACCAAGTGCTGAGTCCACCTCTTTCTGCTTGGCCCTAAGCCACGGTTTGAGATTGTCCATCAAGCTGGTGATAGCGGATTAGCCTCTATTAGACAAGCTCAGCAATCTGAACCGCATTGAGTGCCGCGCCCTTGCGGACCTGGTCTCCTACCACCCATAAGGCGAGGGCGTTATCAAATACCATATCCTTACGGATACGGCCTACGAGACAGTTGTCTTTTTTAGTCGTGTCCAGCGGCACCGGGTAAAGGCTGTTCTCAGGATCGTCTTTGGCGTCTACACCCGGGCAGTTGGCATAGACAGCACGAGCCTCGGCGACATCAACAGGGCGTTCAAATTGAGCCGTGACACTGACGGAGTGAGATCGGTGCACAGGAACACGCACGCAGGTGCATGTGACTCTGAGATTGGGAAGGTTGAGAATTTTACGACTCTCGTTGAGCATTTTCAGCTCTTCCTTGGTGTAGCCATTCTCAGTGAAGGCGTCCACATGCGGAATGACGTTGGAGGCAATCTGGTGTGGGTAAACATTTTTCATGTCCTCGGTGACCTCTCCACCAGCACCCAATACTTTGATCTGCTCGTCGAGCTCGATGATGCCCTGGGCCCCACTTCCGGAGACCGCCTGGTAACTAGAAGCAATAATACTGCGCAGGCCGTAGAGCTTGTGCAGCGGGCTCAAAGCCATCAGGGTAATGATAGTTGTGCAATTGGGGTTGGCAATGATCCCTTTTGGCCTGTCCTTGATCGCCTCTGGATTGACCTCGGGAACGACCAGAGGCACTTGATCATCCATACGGAAAGCCGATGAGTTATCAATGACCACAGCTCCAGCTGCTGCTGCACTTGGCGCATATTCCAGAGACAAGTCGCCGCCTGCGCTAAATAGGGCAATATCCACCCCCTTGAAGCTATCATGTGCTAATTCCTTAACTTTGATTAAACTCCCTCTGTATGGAATCTCTTTACCAGCAGATCTGGCGGAAGCCAGTAAGGTTAGTTCACTAATTGGGAAATTACGCTCATCCAAACAATCGAGCATTTCCTGCCCGACTGCACCCGTAGCCCCCACGATTGCTACATGTTTTGCTTCTGAAATGGTCATGACAGATGCTGACATCGCTGAAATATAAGGACCTGTCAACTCTGTCATCTTGTCAATTTGTCATTTCTCACAGTCAAAAAAAACTGCCAATTTCTGCTTTTTCTTATTTTCATTTAGCACAAACGCAATAGTATGATATAATTTTCCCATGGCTATTACGAAAAGAACTCGTTTCTCTCGCCGCGTCCCAGATCACGTGACCGATGAAATCGTCAATGTATTAGGGGATGATGACAGCTTCTTCGGATTCAATGATTTATTTGAAGCTGTTTACGCGCGACTCAAGGAACGCAACGCCGTCAGTGGTGGAGAAGAAATGCTCCGCCTCCGCGCATACGAAAAACTACAAAACCTTGTCACCCGTGGGATGATCGAAAAAGAAGGCAAAGAGTATAAAGGATTAGCTAAGCTATCTGAAGCTCACAGTGACTTCTTGGCCGCTCAAGATTCTGCCTAGGTTCACCTTGGCGATCTAAGATCCCTCAACAAAATTTCGTGCTGGTTATTACCATGCGAACTGTTTTAAAAACCCGCATCACCAAATCACTAGGTGGTGCGGGTTTTCTTTTTAGCTGCGCTGCTTAACACCACAACTCAGTGACCACTGTATATTAAAAACGATGATTGAGAACTACTTACCCGTTATCATGCAGGCCATGGTCGCTATCGGATTTTGTGCCAGCATGCTCATCATGAGTGTTCTATTAGGTAAAAAGGGCAGTAAAAACTCATTCAAAGACACTCCATATGAGTGCGGCATGCTTCCCATTGGAGATGGGGCACCTCGATTCAGTGTAAAGTTTTACCTCGTGGCGATGTTGTTTGTCATTTTTGATATCGAGGTTGTGTTCCTTTACCCATGGGCCGTGCAATTCCGTGAGCTAAACGCCATAGGAAACATGGCATTCTGGAGCGTTTGTGGATTTGTGGGCATACTCACCGTAGCCTATGTCTACGCCCTCAAGAAAGGGGCGCTCAACTGGAAAGCCTGAGCTGACCAATATCTCATCTGCCTCTCACCGCGATGCTGAAAGACTTGAGACACCGTTCCATTTATTCTTCGGCTGTCGTGACATTCACCTTACCTATTATCGTCAGGGCACACACTGACTCAGAGGTGCAGCCCCCTTGCCCTGAACAATTTTCCTCCATTGACTCGTTGCAACTCTAAGACTACTATATCCAGCTGAGATAGAAGTTCATTGATTAGATGCAAACACAAGGATCCTATAGTGAAAATGCGCCCGTCAAGCAATCGGCCGGCGATCCATCTTCTAGGCCAACGTTTCTCATTGCATGCTGGCTTCTTGCCCTGCTCGCATTTGCTCAGCTCATCACCATAGGTGCTGCCCTCACATCAGGTAGAACGGTGGCAGCTGCCCCAAAGGCTGTCAGTGCACCCGTCAGCTTCAACAAACTCAAGCCCATTGAGCCGAGGAGTGTTGCCAAAATACTCGAGAGCATCGGCCCCCTTCCGCCATCAACCACGCCGGCCGCTGGTTCAAACTCAACAACCCACGCAGTAACGATGCCAGCGACCACCGGAGGCACTGTGTCAGGCACTGCGATTGCCGTGACCCCCTCAGGGTATGGCTCTAGCATGATTGCCGATCCCGTCGCCGAACGGCTTGTGCGTGAATCCCGCGCTCTTCAGCTCGATGGCGATATGATGCGCGCCATGCTCAAGCTTGACGAAGCCGCCCGCCGCGACCCCTCTGAAGCAGCGGTCATTTACCATAAAGGCTTACTCTTTGAGGAAATGGGTTTGTACACCAAAGCTGCGGACCAATACCAACAAGTGCAGCAAATGGGCATCAAGGCCGGAGCCTATTTTAGACTCTCCGCCAAAAAGTTAACCAAGGGCATGGATGTTGCCCATGCGCACAGGCCCGTCATATCGATTGGGCCTATGAATGCACGCCCAGGCAATGGAGCACTGGCTAACAAACAGACCAACGTAGCGATCACTATTCTTGCCAGACCAGACAAAGCCATCAACCCAGCAGACGTTCATGTGCAGGTTCATTTCTATGATAAAATCAATGGTGGCGAAATTAAAAAGGCCAGTTCACTTGCCAAAATCGATTATGCTTGGGATGAGCCCGCTGATTGGAAAGGAGCAAGTCGTGAAGAGACAGTGCATTTTTCTTATGGGATTGCAGAACTAGATCTTGCCGAGGCACATTTATTCGGGCGGCGAGAGTTCTATGGTTATGTCGTAGAACTCGTCTACAAGGGAGAGGTGATCGATCAACAAGCTTCTCCGCGCAGATTAAACAGTATTCACGGCAATCATATTTCGCCTCAATACAATCATCAACTACCTTGGCTGCCGGGAGATCAAAACTCATTATTACCCAGCAAAGATGATTTTGATTACGATGATGACCATGGCCTACCATCCCTACCCCAGCGTTGATTCGCTGGAAGGTGATTTACTGGCGGCCTTTTAAAATAAACCCTGAATCAGCAGTATTTAAAATGGTGCGCGATGCAGGATTTGAACCTGCGACATCATGCGTGTGAAGCATGCGCTCTACCCCTGAGCTAATCGCGCCTTAACCCACAGCCACTCGGACACTAGAATCTAATTTCCTTACCAAGGACACCGACCTCAACATCACCATTGTGAATACCCCTGAGCTCTTCTTGCAAAAGCTCCGAACGAGATTGCTCGCCGTGGATAAGCCACACCTTTTTCTTGGTTCCTGTGGTTGCTTCAAAATAATCGATAAGCTCCGAATTGTCTGCGTGACCAGAGAACGAGTCCATGATCTCAACGTGAGCACGAAGCTTATAGGGCTGCCCAAAAATATTCACCTCTGGTAGACGATGGCGTATTTTCCAACCCAAGGTATTCTCCGCACAATAACCTACAAAGAGAATGGTATTATTCGGATTACCGATGCCGTTTTTTAAATGGTGCAGGATACGACCCGCTTCACACATACCCGAGGCAGAAATGATAATCCCCTGCCTCTTACTGTCATTGAGTTCCTTGGATTTAGCAACTGACCTAATTAAGGTGAGACCCTCAAAGCCGAAGGGGTTACGCTTTTCATAGAGGAAATCATTTACTTCCTTGTTAAAGCACTCCGGATGCAGGCGGAAAATTTCCGTAGCATTCACTGCCAGTGGGCTATCGACAAACACGGGGATCTCGGGCACGCGCCCTTCTTCAAACAACTGGTGCACGACGTAGAGAATCTGCTGAGTACGCTCTACCGCGAAACACGGAATGATGATTTTTCCGCCACGCTTGATGGCGGCGTTGAGCACATCGGCAATACTATCATCAGCTCCTGTTCCAAGCTCATGTTCCCGCCCACCATAGGTGCTTTCCATCAGCATGTAATCGACATCTTTCACCGGAACCGGATCATTCAGTAGGTGGTTACCGCCCCGACCAACATCACCAGAAAAAAGAAACCGCTTCTTCTTGCCGTCTTCCTCATCTTCGATCTCTAATAGAATCTGAGCACTGCCCAAAATATGGCCCGCATCATAAAACGACATGGTCACCCCTGGAGCAATCATCATCGGACGCTCATAGCCAACATTGACAAATTGCCTGAGGCACTTTTCCGCTTCTCTCGCCCCGTAAAGTGGTTCAATGAGGGGTTTATTCTTTTTTTTCAGATGTTTATTGAGCCACTTGGTATCACTTTCTTGAATATGAGCACTGTCTTTAAGCATGACCTGACACAGGTCACGGGTAGCAAATGTAGCGTAAATATTACCATCAAAACCTTTACTGCAGAGATTGGGCAAGTTTCCCGAGTGGTCAATGTGCGCATGTGAGAGAACCACACAATCGATGTCCTTAGGGTCAAAATAAGGAAAGCAGCAATTGATCTCATAGGCATCATTCCTCCGCCCCTGGTAAAGACCACAATCGAGCAGAATGCGCTTACCATTAACCTCTAACAGGTGCTGGGAACCCGTCGTAGTACCCGCCGCACCACAAAATTTAATTTTCATATTACTATTCAAGGGCAAGACTCAAACAGATGCAAGCAAGTAGCCTTTTTTCTAACCCTCTATTATACCTGAAACAGTATGTTAGACTAGCTACCAAAGGGCCAAAATAATTTCAGCGCTCGGCCAAGAAAACTTACAGATTCAGCTTCACGCTCTGCATCAAGAATCTGAGCGTAACGTATAAGCCCAACAGCCGTAGAGTATTGAGGGTCACGGAAACTGGCGTGCACACCACTCATGTTAACTTGGTCTGCGACATAAATGGATAAGCCAAACACCTCATTAGCAAGTTCAGTAAGACCGCGCATCCGGCTAGTACCACCTGTTAAAAACACTCCTGAACCAATACCCGGCAGGGCATCTTCTGGAAGCCGATCACGGATAAGTCTTAGCGTTTCCTCCAGCCGTCCATAGATAATTTCATTGAGCAGTGAACGCTTAATGTCACCTTCAACAAGGCCCTGATCATCCTTGATGGAGACATTACCAATACCTCTAGCTGGATCACCGGAGCAATCACCCTCTGTTTTCTTCAAGTCTTCAGCACGACTTAAGGGGATTTTTGTGACCAAATGGATGTCGTTAGTGATGTGATCTCCTCCCACGGGAATGCAGCCAGATGCCGCGATAGCCCCTTTCAGATACAATACATAATCCGCCGTGCCACCACCGATATCGATGACAAGCGCGCCGGCATCTTTGTGCTCTCTATCCAATGCCACTTGAGCTGTCGCGATCGGGGCAAACACGACGTCGTCGACATCAAGTGGAATTTCCCTCACACACTTAATGCTATTCTGAATACGGGTCCGAACACCGTGCACAATGTGAAAGTCAACTTCGAGCGAACGCCCCAGTAGCCCAACTGGGCTCACCGCATGCTCTTGCCCGTCTAGGCGATAATGACGGATGAAGTTGTGCAGATATACATGATCACCTGGGATTGCCAGATCCCGCGCTATCTCAGTGGCCTCAGCAAGGTGTCCATGATGCACCTCTTCCTCCTCATCGGGCAAACGATAGGTTCCACGGTTATTGACACCCTCGATATGTAATCCCGTGACGGATAACAGAACACTGCTAATGTCTACATCACATATATCTTCAGCTTGAAGCAGGGCCGCCTTAACACCAGCTCTCGCCTGCGGATAATCAGTAATTTCACCTTTTCTGATGCCGGCACTACGGGTTTCTCCCACACCGAGGATCTTGACGGAGCCATCAGGCTTCACCTCGCCAACTACCATACAGGTTTTGGTAGTACCAATTTCGAGGCCTACATGTATTTTTGATTTTGCCATTGGGTGAATAGAAAATGTGTTAATTTAGCATTACAGCTTTGATGAAATGCCATCGAATGCGGCGGGTGTCAATTACCTTGAGATTAGCTTGATAGAAATGTGAATGATGCTTCTAGTGAGTCGTCCGTATGCGAGGTTTAACAAGAACTGGCTCTTCTGGTTGGGCAGGCTGTTTTTTAAATTCAACGGGGATATTCTTACGAGGTATCAAGTTCATCTTTTTGATTTCCTGCTTCATGGCAGGATTCTTCCTCTTCCGATTCTCTGCCAAACAGTGCTCATGAATGGTAATATAATCTTCGACCTGTTCTTTATGATCATACATGCCAAAAATGGCTGCTGATTCGTTATTGCATACGAGTTCCATAGAGTAGTCATTAATCAGTGTGATTTTCTCAGGCAACCATTCATCTCGGACGTCGGCCTCACTAAATGTTTTCATCAAGTGTAGAGCTCTCATCAAGTCCACGTGCTGCGCCTTTGTGCCATGATTAAAGTTTTCGCTTTTGGCCGTTCTCATGGTGATGACGGGCAGATTCTGTGACGCCTGCCAACGAGCTCCTCCACAAGGAAAGGTAATGCCATTTTCATCAATCAATACGCCATTAACACGACGCCCTAAGAAACCGACAGATTCACACTGAATCCAAGCCACTGGAACACGCTCTTGAATGTCAATTTCAAGGGTTCCAGGAAGGCGGCGTTGGACCTCACATTGCACGACCTCAGGTAAATCGCTCAACCTCTCACGGACATCCTCGACACTGACAGCAAAAATGGTCGCCTCCAAATCAATACCCGCTAAATCCACCACCCTTGCGTGATCAAGGTAGCCATTGGTTTGCAGGTCAATTTCTTGAAGTTTGTATTTTTCATTATCCAAGAATAAGCTCTGCACACCTCGGTAGCTGCCTAATACAATGACGGCTACGAGCATCAAACCTAACAAGACTTTTAAGCTTTTACCCATACCTCGCATAACTTGATACATCACGATTCGGGGTGAGCTCACCTTAATATGCAGGCGCTGGAGATCTCCCCCTTGGCGCACATTGCGTTGGACGGCGGTGGTTTTTCTTCGTGCTTTTGATCTTGCCATGGTCGTATTCTAGGTCCGGTGTTTAAGTGAGATATCGGCGATTGTTTCACACAAGGGGCCAAATTCGTAACCAGCTACTTGAGCCGCCTTGGGCAAAAGACTGCTGGCCGTCATGCCGGGAATAGTATTCGCCTCGAGAACATAAGGCCTTCCCTTTTTATCCAGTAAGACATCTACCCGTGAGTATATTTCAATGCCCAGTGCACAGTGGGCAGCAAGGGCAGCATCCTGAACTGCTACCGTCGTAGACTCATCCAGATCAGCTGGGCAGTAGTAATCCGTGCCGCCATCATCGTTGAGCCACGGATACTTGTTTTTCATGTCATAAAAACCACTGCGAGGCGCGATATGAACAATAGGCAAGGCAGTGCCATCCAAGACACCCACTGTTAATTCTAAACCGTCAATATACTGCTCGACCAAAACCTTATCACCATATTTTGCCGCATCCTCCATGGCCGCCGTGGCTTCAGACTGATCACGCACAATATGCACACCCACACTGGAACCCTCACAAGGTGGTTTGACCACGTACGGTAGTGACATGACGGGAAGCTTGGCACCACCTGAACAATCAACGATTTCCGATGCTGGTGTTGGCACTCCGTGGGCTAGAAAGACTTCTTTACTAGCTACCTTGTCAAAAGCGACCTTGCTACTCTCTCTGCCAGCACCTGTGTAAGGCATTTGCATGCTTTCGAGGATTGCCTGCACTTCACCATCCTCACCAAAAGTCCCGTGAATGGTGTTGAAACAAAGTCCCGTGCCCGCAGGAAGCTCCAATGAGTGGCCGCTCACATCAACCGCAACGGCGTTTAATCCCTGCTCCTTGAGCGCTGCCAAAACCGCATTACCAGATGCCAGCGACACCTCCCTCTCGGAGCCGGGGCCACCCATAAGTACGGCGATGAGTATCTCTTTATTCATATGCTTGTATTAAAATGTGGGCCGTTGTTTAAAATGTAAATTCATCGTCCCCGATGATTTGGACTTCCGTCTCTAAGTTGATCTCTCGCTGAGCCTTGGCCTCGCGCCGGATGTGGTCGATCAAGCCAAGAACATCCGAGGAGCTCGCCTTGCCTCGATTGACAATAAAGTTCCCATGTTCGCTGGATACCTGGGCTTTGCCGACAGACGCCTCCTTTAAGCCCAACTCATCGACAAGTTTGCCTGCAGGCATCTGTTCTGGGTTTTTGAAAATACATCCCGCACTCGCTGCGATCGGCTGAGAGGATCGTCTTTTTTGCTTTGATTCTTGAGTGCGCTCTTCGATCAATTCGGGGCCTGAAACCTCAGCCTGAAAGCTCGCCTCGAGAGCGTAGTTTCTGCGCAGTTCTGGCACATTACGGTAAAGTGCCTTGATCTCCTCAGCGTCACGTTTCCTGATTTCTCCATCCTCATCAAGAAAAGTAACCTCGACGACCTGATCAAAGGTTTCTATTCCCATCGCTCCTGCATTCATTCGCAAACCACCACCAACATTACCGGGAATGCCCTCCATCCACTCCATGCCGGTCAATCCATTCGCCGCTGCCACACTTGCTATCTTTTTAAACCGCGCCCCCACTCCTGACACGATCACATCGCCCTCAACGCGGACTTCAGAAAATTCACCCCCCACAGGGTGAATAACTGCACCACGTATGCCGCCATCCCTGACCAACAGGTTAGAACCTCTTCCTACGATACGTTGTGGAATGCCACGATCTCGGCAGTATTTGACGATTCTTGAAAACGCTTCAAAGGTATGCGGTTCCAGCCAATACTGCGCCGGCCCACCACACAGAATCGTGGTGTGGCGATTCATCGGCTCGTAGAGCTTAGCTTTGAGCAAGGAACCCTCTTCTTGCTCGCCCCCCTCTTCGCAGCAACGCCTCATTTCCTCGATGACTGCCATATCACGCGCAATTTTTGTGCCAATCTCGTGCACGTTACCCGCACCCAAAGTAACCAGTAAATCGCCTGACTTGAGAGCATTGCCAACCGCGTGATGAGCATTCTTAATTGGCCCTACTACCTGAGCAGGAACATTCCCATGTGCCGCGATAGCATCAACAATGGTTTGCGCGCTCACTCCCTCGATCGGCAACTCACTAGCTGGATAAATATCGGTGACAAAAACAAGATCTGCATCCTGCAGGGCCTTACCAAAATCATCGGCTAATTTCTGCGTGCGGCTATAGCGATGCGGCTGAAAAACAACCACCATACGTCCGGGCTTGAGTGAACGGGCCGTTTGCAGCGTGGCATCAACCTCGGTAGGGTGATGACCGTAGTCATCAACGATACGCAAATGGGACGAGACATACTTGTTTTCAAACCTCCTGCGTGCACCTGCAAAGGTTGCTAGCGCGCGTGCCACAAGCTGAAAATCGACCTCCAAGGTATCAGCAACGGTGATCGCGG
The DNA here is from genome assembly GCA_017857425.1 of Akkermansiaceae bacterium. GTDB lineage: Bacteria > Verrucomicrobiota > Verrucomicrobiia > Verrucomicrobiales > Akkermansiaceae > Oceaniferula. Next base: position 5,644 of record JAFMDE010000033.1, on the reverse strand, counting down.
CCAGTGCATTGAGCACATTGTGCCTGCCGGGAATGCCCAGCTCTACCCTGCCTAATCGTTCTCCTTTTTTGACGACATCAAATGACACCATGCCGCCGCTCTCGTGGATTTCACTTGCCGTGAAATCAGCGTCGTGCCAGCCATAAGACAGCGCGCCCTCACGGCTTGCACATAGCTCAGTGGCCACGGGGCAGCCTGCAAAATAGATTTTATTGCCCGCCGTCTGATCAAGCAATGTGGTGAAGACCTCCTTGATGTGATCGATATCACGATAAAAATCCAAATGCTCCTCCTCGATGTTAAGGACAACCGCGTGTTGCGGATGATAAAGCGCTAGGGTTCCGTCACTCTCATCACCCTCTGCGATCATCACCTCACAATCCTCCTCCCAGTGAGCATTGTTACCCAATACGGGGATCTCAGCACCCACGTAGTGACACGGCATCATGCCGCCACGTCTCAAAACATGCGCACACATCGCGGAGGTCGTGGTTTTGCCATGTGTGCCTGAGATAATCACCCCTTGCCTAGTGTGCAGGATCGCCGCCAAGCACTCTGCTCTTCTGATACAGGGAATACCCTGAGCTCGGGCCTCAGCTCGGGCAACGTTTTCTTCACGAACAGCAGATGAATACACCACCACATCGGCACCATGCACTTCATCTGCGCGATGCGGACTAGAGAAGTTCAAACCCAAACCCTGCATGCGCTGGGTTTCCCCGCTGGTGACCATATCCGAACCGCTGACATGGTGACCCATGCCCAACAACAACAATGCCAGACCACTCATTCCAGAGCCCGCCACCCCTATAAGGTGGACCTTCACGGGGTTCTCCCGGTCGGTTAATCGTTTACTAAGCTCATCAATGTTCATACTCGGTTTTTATATCTGGAAATTGGCTACGCTATTTGGTCATCACATCGACAGTGATCAGATCGCAAATTTTCGCGTCAGCATCGCGAACGGCAAGGGCCGCTGCCTGTGCTGACATGGCTTTTCTATACTCGTCATCTTCAACCATCTTGCTGAGGTCAGCCACCAACTGACCCGCATCGAGCTCAGCTTCTTGCCTGAGAACAGCAGCGCCGGCAGTCTCAAAAACCTGAGCATTGACCGTCTGGTGATCGTCTGCTGCATGAGGATAGGGAACGAGAATTGATGGCATCGCCACATAAGCAAGCTCAGTCATGCTTGATGCTCCGGACCGGCAAACAGCAACATCGCACGCAGCATAAGCAGTCGCCATATCATCACAAAACGCAAGCACGCGGTAGCCTTCACGTTTACCCACTAGGGTTTTAACTCGGTCAAAATCATAGGCTCCAGTGATATGGATAAACTGCAGCCCGGGCATCGCCTTAGCGGCCTCAATAACGAGAGTGTTCAATGCTTGAGCCCCCTGACTACCACCCATCACCAAAACCGCAGGACCGCCAGTATCCATGCCAAATGCCTTGCGCGCATCTGCCCGCTCCGGAAGTGAAGTCAGCTCATGCCGCACCGGAGTTCCCGTAACAACCACCTCTGAAGCAGGAAAATAAGAAGATGCCGCCTCCATTCCGAGAAGCACCTTACGACACCAGCGTGCGGTGGTGCGGTTCGCCTTACCCGGTAGAGCATTTGAATCGTGCACGTAAGTCATCAAGCCGAGCTTTTTACCAGCGAGCACAGGGGGCAGAGAAGTGAAGCCTCCCATACCGAGCACGACATCACATTGGTTCTGCAGTAGGATTTTACGGCACTGACGCACGGTGCGCCAGAGTTTGAAAAGAAAGGGAATCATCTTCGGCGACAAGGTCGACGGCTTTGCTATGGCAGGCACCGTATGAAAGGCCAACCTGCCGTATTTTTTAGCCCCTTGGGCGTCCACCTTCTTTTCTGAAATCAATAGCAATACCTCGTGCCCGCGCCTATCCAGCTCCTCGGCAACAGCAACACCGGGAAACAGGTGCCCCCCAGTACCGCCACAGGCAATCAATATGTTGAATGTATCAGACATGCAGAGATCAAATGATTTACATGGTTCAAAATGTAATTATCTCCTCTTTAGTATGCGGAAAAGCGGCGCATACAGCAATGATTAATATATGTTAAATAATGAAAACTGCTGCTTTTCTGGCCTTGATGAACCCTACATCTAGGTCTCCCACCTGCAACAAGTCTCCACACTTGCCTTAAGAGCCATAATCTGAGAGGGTTTTATAACCATGAAAGACTTCTTCATTTTACTCATCATCATTCTTTGCGGCTGTGGCTGGGTCGCCAATAAATACGTGCAAAAAGCCAACACTAGTAGTGAGCAGAAAACCCGCTTCATCGAGCTAGCAGAAGGCTATAATGACAACGCTAAGCTCTTTCTCATCGAACAAGCGGAAAAATATCACGAGGAGGCCTTTGAGGCCTCATATCGCATGTGGGTGCTCTCACCCATCGCCGAGCTCGACCTCTCATCCCATTACGATGAAAAAACTTACTACCGCACACTTGGAAAAAAGATCAAGCAGTCAGCTCTGCAGTCGCAGCAGCAAGATGCCTACAAAATGCTTCTCGATATGGCCAAGCATTACGGCGTAAAGTTGAAAACCCAAAAGCCGGCAGCAAAAACCTCACCCGAAGCGACCCCAGCCAAACCTCAGGCAGCTAGAGAGTCCCTGTTAAAAAGCGGTAAACTCGGAGACAAAAGAACCATCCCGAGCAGTCGAAAGCGATACGATGATCGATAAAGGACTCAGCCGAGACTCCATCCAACTCTTCCTCTCCTCAGCAGATTGGAAAACCACGTTTTCAAATTCACACCTTGCCGCAGGCTACAAAATAGCCCGTGCCAAGCAGGTCACCAGCTGCCTCATTGAGGAATTGGACACAGGCGATATTGAGATCACTGCATCCGTGATGGAGCGCTCTGGCCATCAAGAGGAAACCACCATTGCTCTATGGCAGGAAGGCAGCGTAATGCAGCTTGATGCCTCTTGCTCGTGTTCTGTTGGCGTCTGTTGTGAGCATGCAGCCGCCACGCTCGAACACCTGACACGACCAGGCAGGCTGGAAAGCGCCTACGGAGAAATAACCGAGCAGCCACCAACAAAAACTCTCCATCAACAAGCCGCCCCCACCACCACCCCTCCCTCTCCCTCGCTGACAAGCCAAAGCGACTCAAACTCCGAAGCCAAGGTATCCTTTCAACTCCACATCGAAAAACGCCCTCAAGGCACAAACTTCAACTGGCTACCCGATGTCTATGCGACTGCACACGCGATCTACAACAAAGATAAATACCCGCTTGATCCTGCTGGCAACATCCGTAAACCACGTCAGCGAGCGTCTGAAATGACCGCCCTGCAAACCCTCTACGCTCTCGATCTCCTGCCAGGTGCTGAACAACCACCGCCATCACTAAAAAAACTCTCAAGCCCTCATCAAGATGGCACGCTCTGGTCACCTGACCATAAGCAATGGCAACCCTCACTCTACTGGCAGCGCTTTCACCACGAGGCCATTACCGCACTCGAGAAACGAGGCTGGCAAGTCACCATCGCACCAGGAGCTATCCATCCGCCACTTAAGTTTGAAGCCTCCAGCTGGCGAGCTGAGTTCATCGATGAAGGCAGGGGTTGGTTCAGCCTCTCTGCTGGCTTCGAGGTCGATGGTCAGGCAATGGATCTGCAGCCTATTCTGGCCACTCTGGTTGAATACAATTTCCTCAAACTCACTGAGGGCATGCCTGATGGGCAAGAATTCCTCGTTTTCCTGACAGGAGGAGAACACGCTGGCCGTGGTATTACCTTACCGGTAGGCCGCTTCCGCCGCATCCTCAAGCACCTCGGCGAGCTGATGGATTTTAATTTCAATGGCAAAGCCGTGAAGCTTCACAAAATAGAGGCTGCCTCACTTTCCGAAATACTCAGCGAAGAGGATCCCGAATTCTTATTACCCAAAGAAATCGCAGCCCTACGGGACTCTTCCCTCAAGCAGGAGCAGGTAAGCGTCCCGGAGACACTCAAGGCAACGCTACGCAGCTACCAACGCGAGGGTTATGAGTGGATGCAGTTCCTTGCTAGTCATGGACTTCATGGCGTTTTAGCTGACGATATGGGGCTGGGTAAAACCATGCAGACGCTAACGCACATCTTAGCTGAAAAACAAAAAGGCAATACCTTGCCAAATCTCGTCATCGCCCCAACAAGTGTCGTTGAAAACTGGCAACGTGAAGCCGCTCAATTTGCCCCCTCACTGAAGGTCACCATCCTTCAGGGTGCAGACCGTCATCGTCGTTTCTCTGATCTCTCCGATACGGATATTGCGCTCACCTCCTACGCCCTGCTGCACCGTGACCTCGAGCAATTCAGCCAACAGCCCTTCCACCTGCTGGTGCTTGACGAGGCCCAGCATATCAAAAATCCAGCAGCTCAAGTCTCTCAGGCCGTTCGCCAGCTCGATGCGCGTCATCGCCTATGCCTATCGGGCACCCCTATCGAAAATCATCTTGGCGAGCTTTGGAGTCTTTTCGATTTTCTGATGCCCGGCCTACTCGGTAATGCCGAGACCTTTCGTGAAACCTTCCGCACACCTATCGAAAAAGACGGCAACCAGCAACGCGCTGATGCCCTAGCCAATAAAATCGGTACACTTATTCTGCGCCGGACTAAAGATCAGGTCGCTACCGAGCTGCCTCCAAAAACAGAAATCCCCCACCTCATCGAACTGGGGACAGATGAAAAAGATCTCTACGAAACCGTGCGCTCCACCATGGATAAACACGTTCGCCAAGCACTCGCTATCCGCGGCCAAGAAGCTCAAATCGTCTTTCTTGATGCCTTACTTAAGCTGCGCCAAATCTGCTGCCACCAAGACTTAATCGCTAATAAAGAATCAGATCCAGCATCAGGAAATATTCCACAGGGACCGAAGCAATCTGCCAAGTTCGACTATCTCAAAGATCTCCTAGAAACCCTGAAAAAAGAAAACCGCAAGGTGCTACTGTTCTCACAGTTCACATCGATGTTGGACATCATTGAAGAATACCTTATCGAGCAACAAACCAGCTACCTCAAACTTACCGGAGCGAGCAAAAACCGACAGGATCTCGTTGAAAAATTCCAGGCCGGCGAAGCCGAGGTGTTTCTCATCTCGCTCAAGGCAGGTGGCACGGGCCTCACCCTCACCAATGCCGACACCGTCATTCATTATGACCCTTGGTGGAATCCCGCCGTTGAAAACCAAGCCACAGACCGCGCCTACCGTATCGGACAAGACAAACCTGTCTTTGTGCACAAACTCATTTGCAAAGGCACCGTGGAGCAACGCATTCAACAAATGCAGCGAAAAAAATCCAGCGTCGCTGACTCCATTCTCACATCCTCCATCAATCAGCTCAAGCTCGACGACGATACGCTCACTCAGTTACTCGCCCCGATGCCATGATCATCACTTACGAGACCATCAACCTAGCTCCCCTATTCTTGCCCCAGAGGAAATTTCATTCACAAATCATTGTTTTTTAGCAACTATTCCTAATCTGGCTTGTTTCATCGTCAGATTGTCCACCATGTTACACATGAACCGATTACTTGCATTCTCAGGAATATACTACCTCGTGATCACGATCGGTTTCTCTGTTGAGCCCATTGCTCAGCAAACGATTCG
>JAFMDE010000179.1 GCA_017857425.1 Akkermansiaceae bacterium | reverse complement strand
TGCCAATGCTGCGAATGCTACAAATACTGCGAATTCTGCCACGGAAGATTGGCTGCTCTTCCTTGATGCCGACCTTATCCTTGAGCCATCCGCCTTGCATGCATTGAGCCAAGTCTGCGCCGGCTCAGATCAGGTTCACTCTGTCTGCCCACATCATGTCATCAAACACCCCTACGAGCAGCTCTCTGCCTACTTCAACGTGCTGATGCTTGCCGGTGTAAACGCCTTCGGCATTGGCAAATCCGCCACTGATAACGCCGCCCTCTTTGGCCAATGCCTGCTGATCTCACAAAAGCACTACCAACAGGTCAACGGACACGAAACCGTCAAAGACAAAGCCTTGGAGAACTTCCACCTCGCACGCCAATTTAAGCAGCTCGGCATCCAGTGCTCATGCTATCTCGGCAAAGGCCTGATCCAAATGCGCATGTTCCCCAATGGCATCGGCGAGTTATGGAGCAGCTGGAAAAAAGGCTTCACCAGTGGTGCCGCTCATACCGCTCCACGCGCGCTCTTGCTTTCCTCGCTCTGGATCAGCGGCATGATGCTGACCATCGTCTGCCTGATTCTAAGCTTCACTTCATACGCCTCAGATCCCTTTGTCCTAGTTACCGCTCTAGCCTACCTCATTTACGCCTGCCAATCCCTGCGTGTCTTCAAGCTGGCCGGCACCTTTTCCGCCTGGAACGCGCTCTTTTTCCCGCTCAGTTTGTTGTTCTATCAGACCTTATTCTTCAGCGCGCTCATCGACAAAAAACGCGGTAAAACCACCAACTGGAAAGGGCGCGCAGTACAATAACATGTGGATTGAATTACCCAACTTCTGGATCGCTGCGATCAACATCATTGGCATCCCGCTATGTCACCTGGCCATCGCCTGGGCCAGCACCTGCCTACCGGCTGGAATGTTTGTCCGTCCCCTGCCGCCCAAACGAGCTCACGACAGCGCGGGTTGTGAAAACTTTTTTCATGAGAAGTTATTCCTCGTCCGTTATTGGAAAAACATGCTGCCAGATGCCGCACCCTGGTTTAAAGGTTTTGCCAAAGGCAAGCTCGAGTCAACCGATCACGACTACCTGCAAACCTTTGTCTGCGAAACGCGGCGCGGCGAGCTCTCCCACTGGATTCAAATACTCGCCATCAGCCTGTTTATCATCTGGACGCCCTCCCCGGCTAGCAGCATCATCATCATCTACGCCATCCTCGCCAACGCACCGTGCATCATCAACCTCAGATACACACGGCTACGCATCATCGCTCTGATTCACAAAAAATACACCTAGGAAAACATGCCAGCTAAACCCACCATCGTCTGGTTCAGACGCGACCTCAGAATTGATGATAACCCAGCGTGGAACTGGGCAATCCGCAAGGGAGGCCCGATCATTGCCCTCTACATCCATGCACCTAGCAATGATGGCGTCTGGCAACGAGGCGGCGCATCGAACTGGTGGCTGCACCACGCCCTACAAGACCTCGACAGCCAGCTCCGAGAGCATGGCAACCGACTGGTGATCCGCAGCAGCAAGGACCCACTTACCACCTTACAGCAAATCATCGCTAGCTCAGATGCCCAGGCAGTCTGCTGGAACCGTTGTTACGAGCCCGCCTATGTCAAACGTGACACCGCCATCAAACAAGCCCTGCAAGCCTCTGGTATCGAAACCCACAGCACCAACGGATCCTTATTACTCGATCCTCACATCATCAAAAACAAGTCAGGCAACCCTTTCCAAGTATTCACCCCCTTCTGGAAACACACCAAAGAGCATGACCTTGCTAAGCCTGAAACCCTCTCCCAGGCCAGCACCACGGTTGATATTAAATCAGAGCCTCTAGAGTCTCTGGAACTACTGCCTAACATCCCCTGGGACAAGGGCATGGAATCCTTCTGGGACCCTACTCGAAAAGGTGGCCTAAAACTACTCGATGCCGCCATCGCAAAAAGCAAGCCATACAACATCCAGCGCGACTTACCTGATGCGGACGGCACCAGCCGACTCTCCCCCTACCTGCACTTTGGTCAGATCAGCCCACAGGAGTTTTTCCACACCATACGCAGTGGCTGTCCTGACCAAGAAAAGGCGGACACCGGCATCCTGCGTCAGCTTTATTGGCGAGAATTCTCCGCCCACCTCCTCTACCACTTTCCACACAGCCAGGACCTCGCGCTCAAGCCCGCCTATGACCTGTTTCCCTGGTCCTTTAACGAAACCTACCTACGCGCCTGGCAACGTGGCGAGACCGGCTTCCCCATCGTTGATGCTGGTATGCGCCAGCTTTGGCACACTGGCTGGATGCACAACCGCGTGCGCATGATCGCCGGCTCGCTGCTCGTCAAACACCTACTACAACCATGGCAGGAAGGCGCCCGCTGGTTTTGGGATACCCTCGTTGATGCTGACCTCCCCAACAACTCCATGGGCTGGCAATGGGTTGGAGGATCTGGGGCAGACGCCTCACCTTACTTCCGCATCTTCAATCCCATCATCCAGGGCAAAAAATTCGACCCCGACGGCCACTACGTCAAAAAGTGGATCCCCGAGCTTGCCCAACTCCCCAAAGAACAGATCCACACCCCGTGGGAAGCCACCCCTGTGGAGCTCTCCTGCGCTGGCATCACCTTAGGCAAGGACTATCCCTACCCGATCATCAGCCACGAGGACGGCCGCCAGAGCGCACTCGACGCCTACGCACAGTATAAAGAAATCCTCGCCAACGACCCACGCTAGCTTTCCTCGCAGCCTACTCCTTCAGACCCTATTCCTTCAGCTCATTGAGCGTATAATAGGCACTGGCATTGCGCAGCGCCTTGCCCAAGCTATCGGTGACGCTCTTGAGAGAAAACTGGTAAATTTTACCAGCTACCAGCTCGGCAACATCGAGCGTGACGGATTTACCATCAGCCGATCGTTCCACGCCACTCACGGCAATGGTTTTCAGCTCCATTTTCGGTGAGCCATACGCAGCGTGATAGGCATAGTGGTAGCTGCTCAGTGCAAATTGATCCGAGCTGAGCATTTGATCGGCATCAAGAGCCTTGGTGAAGTGAAGCTTGAAGCCGTTTTTCTGCAGTTCGATGTGGTGAATTTCAAAGGGCACCTCACCTGAATAAACAACCCGCTGTAGTCCTGTGCCGGGCAAGCCCCGATTCCAGTTGCCCTCACCGACGCGGCCGATGAGCAGCGAGTTGTCGGGAGCAAAGACAAGCCGGCAAATACCCGCCTTCAGTCCTTCTCCCGCCCCTTTCGAGCCACCTTTGATGAAGGGAAAACACGCCCCTTGATACTGGCCGTTTACTTTTTCCAGCGCGACCCGCATCAGATTGGCATGCACCACATCACCGATAAAGAATTGCCCTTCAAAGGGGCCGAACTTTCCTGCGGTGGTGTCACAGATCGGGGCCCCGGGTGAGTTGCTCAGTTCTCCGTGGGGCAAAAACACCGCCGGCATTTTCCTGATTTTCTCCAGTTGCTCGATCGGCAGCTTTGCAGGATCACCCTTGCCCTTGAATCTTTCATCCCATCTCAAAGCCTCCGGATGACCATGGAAGTCTCCCTGCTCCAGATGATGCAGCATCGAGGTGCCCACCCATTCACCTTGGTTATCAGCTGCAAACAGATCCCCCTCGAGATTCATACCAATACCATTGGCGGAGCGCAGCCCCGATGACCACGGCACAAACTC
>JAFMDE010000032.1 GCA_017857425.1 Akkermansiaceae bacterium | reverse complement strand
ATGGCCTCCGAGGGTCTAGATGGCGTCGGCAATGGCCTCCGAGGGTCTAGATGGCGTCGGCAATGGCCTCCGCCATGGCTACAGTGCCGACTTTGGTTTCGCCCTCTTTACCAGTGAAGATGTCGCCCGTGCGCAGGCCGGAGTCGATGGCTTTATCTACGGCTGCCTCGATGGCATCTGCTGCGGCGGTTTCACCGAGCGAGTAGCGTAGCATCATTGCAGCGGAGAGGATCTGGGCAATGGGGTTGGCGACTCCCTGGCCAGCGATATCAGGTGCTGAGCCACCGGATGGCTCATACATGCCGAAGTACAAGGGCTTGCACTCCTCCCGCCCAGCTTCGCCGGACGCACCGTCGTCCGCTCTATCGTCCGCACCGTCGTCCGCCGTGCCTACTGGTTTAGGATTCCCGAGCGAGGCACTGGGCAGCATGCCGAGTGATCCGGAGATCATGGCCATCTCATCGGAGAGAATATCGCCGAAGAGGTTGCCGGTGACAATGACATCAAACGAGCCGGGCTGCTTGATGAGCTGCATGGCGGCGTTATCAACGTAGAGGTGGGAAAGCTCGACCTCGGGGTATTCCTTGGAGACTTCGATCACGGTCTGGCGCCAGAGCACGGAGTTTTGCAAGACGTTGGCCTTGTCCACCGAACAGAGTCGCTTGTCGCGAGCCATGGCGGCGGTGAAGGCGATGTGGGCGATGCGCACGATTTCACTCTGCTTGTAAACCATGGTATCAATGGCAACGAGTTCGCCATCGACCTCGCTGATGCTCTTGGGCTGGCCAAAGTAGATGCCGCCTGTGAGTTCACGCACGCAGAGCACGTCAAAGCCATTGGGGATGAGCTCGTTTTTGACCGGTGAGGCATGGGTAAGAGAAGGCAGGCAGACTCCGGGGCGGAGATTGGCGTAGAGGTTGAATTTTTTGCGCAGTGGTAGCAGCGCACCACGTTCTGGTTGTTGATCCGGGGGCAGGTTTTCCCATTTCGGGCCGCCGACCGAGCCAAAGAGAATAGCATCGGATGCCTGGCAGGAGGCCACGGTTTCTTCAGGCAGGGGAGAGCCAGTAGCGTCGATGGCAGCTCCGCCAACAAGCTGGCTGTCTTTTTCTAAGGTGATGGAAAACTTCTTGGCAGCGGCATCTAGCACGAGCATTGAAGCGTCCATGACTTCGGGTCCGATGCCGTCTCCGGCGAGTATGCTGATCTTATGAGTCGTTGACATGAGCGGTGTGTAAGCAGAATTCGAGAAAGTTTGAAGTTTTATTAACGGCGAAGCGTGTACATGTTTCTGCCCGTGGAATTGTTGATACATTTTTTGTGGCTCTCCGGTGGCTTCGTTCTGCTCTATTTTGGAGCTGAGTGGCTGGTGAAAGGCGCGTCAGAAATCGCACTACGCCTGGGGATTTCCCCATTGGTGGTAGGGCTTACCGTGGTTGCTTTTGGTACGAGTATGCCAGAGCTTCTGGTGTGCTTGAAGGCAAACTCACCCGAGGTGCTTGCTGTGCCTGCGGGGTGGTTTGGCTTTAATATTGATGCAGGTAAAACAAGCCCAGACATGGCGCTTGGCAATATTGTGGGATCCAACATTTTCAATATTGCACTCATTCTTGGAGTGGCTGCGGTGATCAGGCCGGTGATTATACACATGCAATTAATCCGCCGTGAGTTGCCTATTTTACTTGGCAGCTCGATTGTCTTTCTCGTCATGATGAGTGACAAGCACCTTGCTCGCTGGGAGGGCGTTGTCTTGGCGGTAGGCATTCTGATATACATCATTGATAATGTAATGCTCTCCAGAAAAGCGAAGTATGCTAAGCAGTTTGAGGAGTTCGAGCAGGAGCAAATTGAACAAGCGAAAAAAGGAGGCCTTCGAGTCTTTTTCGATATTGTTTTAATTCTTCTCGGGATAGTGGCCTTGGTGCTTGGCGCCGATTGGCTGGTGGATCACGGTGAGCAGGTTGCCACCATTTTCGGCGTTCCCGATGTTGTTATCTCGCTAACCTTGTTTGCTCTTGGCACTTCTCTGCCGGAGTTGGCGACAGTGATCGTGGCGGCACTTAAACGTCAGGGTGACATTATTACGGGGAATGCCATAGGCTCGTGCATCTTCAATATTTTGGCCGTTATTGGAGTCACGGCAGCGGTGAAGCCAGTCTGCGGCAAAGCCATTGCCTGGTTTGATTTAGGTGTGATGATGGCGCTCACCATCATCATCGTGCCTCTCATGTGGTCCAGCATGAAGCTGAATCGTAAGGAGGGGGCGGTGCTGATTTTTGTCGCCTTTGCTTACGCCACTATGGTGATCGTCGTCCAGAGGTAGGACGATGTATGCTCTGGGCTAGGAGCTAGGTATTTAACAAACTGGGCACTGGTTGATCTGTTGGAAAAAGTCATTACCCTTGTTGTCAATAAGGATGAAGGCAGGGAAGTTCTCAACCTGGATTTTCCAGACGGCTTCCATGCCCAGCTCTGGGTATTCCAACACTTCGAGTTTTTTGATATGATCGGTTGCTAGCAAGGCGGCGGGTCCTCCTGCAGATCCCAAGTAGAAGCCTCCATGAGCCTTGCACGCGTCGGTCACTTGCTGGGACCGGTTTCCCTTGGCCAGCATGACCATGGAACCTCCGTGCTTTTGAAATAGATCAACGTAGCCGTCCATGCGCCCAGCGGTGGTGGGCCCAAAGGAACCGGATGCGTAACCTTCAGGTGTTTTAGCCGGGCCAGCATAATAGACCGGATGATCTTTGAAATACTGAGGTAGCTCGCCATCTGCCTCGAGCCGTTCCTTGAGCTTGGCGTGGGCACTGTCACGGGCAACGATGATCGTTCCTGTAAGTGAAAGGGCAGTGGTCACTGGGTATTTATCAAGGGTTTCTAGAATCTTATCCATGCCCTCGTCGAGGTTGATGCCGACACCATTGAATTTCCAGTCCTTGTATTTCTCGGGGATAAATTGACCTGGCTTGGTTTCAAGTTTTTCTAGGAAGATACCCTCGCTGGTTATTTTTGCTTTGGCTTGGCGGTCAGCTGAGCAAGATACACCGATTCCGACTGGGCAGGAGGCACCGTGGCGAGGGAGGCGGATGACACGGACATCGAGAGCGAAGTACTTGCCGCCGAACTGTGCGCCGATACCGATTACGCGTGCCGCAGCTAAGAGTTCCTCCTCCAGTTCGAGATCACGGAATGCTTGGCCGTGTTCATTGCCCTTGGTGGGAAGCTCATCGTAATAGCGAGTAGATGCCATCTTGACGGTTTTCAGGCAGGCTTCGGCGGAGGTGCCGCCAATGACCAGTGAAAGGTGATAGGGCGGGCAAGCTGCGGTGCCGAGACAGCGCATTTTTTCGATGCAGAATTCCTTGAGCCGGGTGGGGTTGAGAAGGGCCTTGGTTTCCTGATAGAGAAAGGTCTTATTTGCCGAGCCGCCACCTTTGGCAATAAAGAGGAATTTGTAGGTATCACCCTCGGTGGCGTAGAGATCAATTTGGGCAGGCAGATTGGTATGGGTATTGACTTCCTCGTACATGCTTAAGGGCGAGGTTTGTGAATAGCGAAGATTTTCCTCGGTGTAAGTCTTGTGGATGCCGTGAGAGAGGTGCTCGGCATCATTGCCGGTGGTGCGCACATTCTGGCCTTTTTTGCCCATCACAATCGCCGTGCCGGTATCTTGGCAGGCTGGGAGGATGCCGTGGGAGGCAATTTCCGCGTTCTTGAGCAGCATCAGGGCGACCATGCGGTCGTTGTCTGAGGCTTCGGGGTCATCGAGGATCGCAGCTACCTGTTTGAGATGTGAGGTGCGGAGTTTGAAGCAGATGGCCTTCGATGCCTCGTTAGCCAGTAGGGTCAGAGCTTCTGGAGCGATCTTTAGGATGGTCTCGCCATCGCACTCAATCGTGGAGATGCCTTCACTGTCAATTTGCTCGTATTCGGTGGTGTCTGGGCCAAGTGGAAAGGGGTCTTGGTAGTGAAATGGAGTGTCTGACATGCTGCCTCCAATTAACGTCGATGGGCCCTTGTAGGCAACCTGAAACAGTGTAATTGGGGCAAATCTGCAAGAAAAGTGAGAATTTGATTAAAAATGGCTTGATTTGCTGGGTTAAACAGATATCTCAAGCCCCCCGTTATGGCAAAGAAATCATGGATCGCGCGCAACAAGCGCAAACAAGTAACCGTCGCTAAGTATGCAGATCTGCGCAGGCAGCTCAAGCAAGAGAAGGACTACGTAAGCCTCAGCATGCTACCGCGTGACTCAAGTGCCACCCGTTTGGTGAACCGCTGTGAATACACAGGCCGTCGCCATGGATTCCTCCGTCGTTTTAAGCTTTCACGTATTGCATTTCGTGAGCTTGCATCGCACGGCATGATCCCCGGAGTGACTAAGTCGAGCTGGTAAGCTTGGCTAAATTGTGATAATTTTTCGACGCAAGATGGTTCCCGCATGGGGTCACCGTCTTGCGTCTTTCTCATTTTGCCGTTCTCATTTCCTCTTTGTTGCTTTTAATTTGATATGCCGCTCTACGAATACATTTCTGTAAATGCTGATGATCAGCAGCAGTCTTGCCGCATATGTGCCAGAGGTTTTGAATTGCGCCGACCAGTAGACCGAGCTCCCTTGGAAGTTTGTCCTCTCTGCAAAAATCCAATAAAAAAAGTGATTAGCAGGGTCAATACACCCAAGATAACCAAGCCGCTCTCGATCAGTGATGCTAAAAAAGCAGGATTCACCGTTCTGGAAAAGCGTGATGAGGGGGTCTACGAGAAACAGTAATGCATTTGACTTACCAATTTTTGGCATCCTCTGGCGCTTTGCCGACCGGACTTCCTTCATGGGATTTGGTGCTGAAGTATCTTATTGGGATAACGATTTTTCTGATTCTTAACGCCCTATTTGTTGCTGTTGAATTTGCGCTGGTCAAAGTGCGCAAAAGTCAGCTCATCGAGGTTCACGGCGAGAATCCAGCTAAAGTCAATCTTGCCTTGCATGCATTGGCGAAGTTGGATGGTTACCTTTCAGCGGGCCAGCTGGGTATTACCGTAGCATCTTTGGTTTTGGGCATGCTGGGTGAACCACTGGTGTTGCATTTTGTGGCTCCGTTGCTCAATGAAGTCAGTCCCGGTGCTCCCGAGTGGGTGATTCGAGCGATTTCCATTACTGTTGCTGCGATTTCATTTTCTTTTGTGCATGTGGTCTTGGGTGAGCAAGTCCCCAAGGTTTTGGCGATACGAAAGCCGGTGGGCACAACCTTGAAGCTTATCCGCTCATTGCATTTGTTTTATGTTTTTTTTGGTTGGGCAATCTGGATCATCAACAGCTCGGCTAACCTAATCCTTAAAAAGGTGTTTCGTGTTGAGCCTGCTGGGCACGAGGATGTGCATTCGGCCGAGGAGTTGGCGATGTTAGTCGAGGAGAGCGGCAAGCATGACGAGGTAACTGACACTGAGCGCGAGATTCTTATCAACGCACTTGAGCTCAATGATATCAATGTGAAAGACGTGATGACTCCGCGCAGTGAGGTATCCGTGCTCGATGTTGATGCTGATTTCGAAAACAACCTAGAGGTTGCTATCCGCAGCAAGCATACTCGCTTTCCCTTGGTAAAGGGGCACTTGGATCAAGCTTTGGGGCTAATCCACATCAAGGACATCCTGACTTTGGTTAATAATCCAGATCCTGACCTGATGAGAATCAAACGTCCTCTTAAGGTCGTTCCAGAAACCATGCCCTTGGATGTGCTATTGCAGTTTTTCCTCAAGGAACACGCGCATCTTGCCATGGTGGTTGATGAACATGGTGACCCTGCAGGTCTCGTTTTCATGGATAATATCATGGAGGAACTGGTGGGGGATATTCAGGATGAGTTCGATACTGAGAGTAGTCAAATTAAGCGGATCAATGGGTCTGAGTTTCTGGCAGAAGGATCCCTGACTCTTAACGAACTTTCTGATCACTTTCCTGAACTTGACCTGGAAAGTGGTGAGGTCTCAACCGTTGGCGGCTATATCACACGTGAGCTAGGAAGGATTCCTGAGCTAGAGGAGACTCTCGTCGTTGAGGGTTATGAAGCTAAGGTGATGAGCACTGATGGCCGGCGAGTTGAGCAGGTTCTATTTAGAAAGCTTGATGCACAAGGTGCTGCGTATAGCGATGATTCCTAAATGGCTTAAGGCAAGATGCCTAATAGTAGTCCGGCAGCGCTCAATAAGCTGATTGATCTGGCATGTTAGTTTTTGAAGAGTTTGATCTTCTTTCAAAATCAGTTTAGATGGTGTTGTGACTTCGCACATTGATCAATTTTTGCTCTACATCGCCACCGAACGTGGCTTGTCGACAGCTTACCAGCTCTCTGTGCGCCAAACACTGGATGCCTTAGTCAAGTGGCTTGAGGGCAAGGGCGTGTCTGATTGGAATGATGTCGGCACTGAGGACCTTTCTCATTATTTATCAGGACAGAAGGACCAGGGGATGTCTGCCTCTTCACTGCGTATCGGCATGGTCCACTTGAAGATATTTTTTCGTCGATTAGCAGGCTTAAAAGTCATCGATGCTGATCCTGCTGAGCCACTATTGCCACCAAGAGCCGAGCAGCATCTGCCGGAGACGCTCAACGAGCATGATGTAAGTTCGATTCTCCAAGCGGTTGATACTCAAAAGTTGTTGGGGCGCAGAGATCTTGCCATCTTGGAGTTGTTTTATGCATCTGGCTTGCGTTTGTCTGAACTTTGTAATGCCCGCATCGAAAATATGGACCTTGATGAAGGTTTTATCCGAGTCACCGGAAAAGGCGGTAAAACAAGAATTGTCCCAGTTGGCGGCAAGGCGAGGGAAGCCGTCACCGACTATATGAAAAACGAACGTCCAGAGCTGGTGAAAAGCAAAACGTCGTCTTGGATATTTCTCAGTATTCGGGGGGGTAGACTGAGTCCTGAGCGGGTAAGAGAAATTGTCAAGCAGCGTGCGAGCAATGCCGGTATTGAGCAAAATGTATATCCCCACTTACTGCGTCATTCTTTCGCCACCCATCTGCTGCAAAACGGGGCGGATTTGCGTGTTATTCAAGATATGTTGGGCCACGCCGATATCGCAACGACGCAGGTCTACACGCACGTTGATCAGAAAGGGCTTAAATCTATGCACCGGAAATTTCATCCGCGTGGCTAATGGGGTTAGCCAATAATGGGCTTAGCCAAAAGTAGATTGCGCCTGTCAGGCGATGGTCAAAGCTTTTCCTTGTTGGCCTCGGTAAGTATTTCCTCATCGAGGTAGGCCTCTTCAATCATGTCACGCGCCCAGCTTTCCTGCTTAGCAAGGTGCTGAAGTATTCGATATGCCATGATTTGCAACGCGGGTATATCACTCCAGATGAGTTCCCCCAGGTTGCGCCATTGATCAGCTGCGATGAGTTCAGGTTGCTTAATTTGATCAAAAGCATCTTCACAGATCATGATGCAGCGCGATAGCTGTGGTTCACTTGTCACCGGAGGGATTTCATAGGTGTGCAATGGCACACCTGAGGCTCCAGTAAGCTCGCATTTTGACTTGGAGCGGCGTGCAAGATCCTTGCCAAAAGCAGATAGCGTCATCTGCCTTTGTTGGTGCGCATCGTAACCTTTAGCCATCGTTACAATGCTAACATATCAATGAGCCCCATCAACGCGAAAGAAGCGTTGATCTAATTGCCTCGAAATGAGACTCAGCTCGACGGCGTAGGGCTTATTTGAAGTCAACGATCACATCATCAAGTTGATCGATGAGCTCTTGAATGGATTGCTCCGTTTCATTACCCATATTGGAGATGCGGAATGTGATGCCCTTGATCTTACCATAGCCACCATTGATCAAGACGTTGTGCTTGGCGCGTAGTGCTTTAATGAAGCCGGCCACATCGAATTTGCCATCTTTGTTATCAATCGCTGTCAAGGTCTTGGACTGATAGCCTTCAGGTGCAAAGTTCCTAAATCCATGTTTTGCGACCCATGCATGAATCATGTCGTTGAGCTTGGCGTGGCGCGCGAAACGTGCTTCAAGGCCTTCTGCCATGATGCTGTCGACCTTTTGCTTGAGCGCATACATCAGGGAAACAGCAGGGGTCGAAGGGGTATTGTTTTTGACCGCATTTTTCTCAAATTCGACAAAGTCAAAGTAATACCCGCGCCCTTCCGTTTGTGAGGCTCTTTCTAATGCGGCTTCCGAGATGGCAAAGACTGCGAGGCCCGGAGGAAGCGCGAGTGCTTTCTGAACACCTGCAAGAACGACATCGATGCCAAGTTTGTCCATTTCGACGGGTACTGCAGATAGGGAGGAAACAGTGTCCACGACAAGAAGCACGCCTGGGAACTCCTTCACAACTGCAGCGATGCCAGCGAGGTCATTCATGACACCTGTGGAGGTTTCATTGTGCACCATGGTGACCGTATCAAATCCGCCTTCGCTAAGCTTGGCGCGCACGGCTTCAGGGTCGATGGGCTCACCCCACTCAACTTGCACTTTGTCTGCTTCCTTGCCGCAGCGCTGAGCCACGTCATACCATTTGTCAGAAAATGCTCCGCAGCACAGATTGAGTACCTTCGTTTGCACGAGGTTGCGAATAGCGCCTTCCATGACCCCCCAAGCTGAGGAAGTAGAGAGATACACAGGGCGTTTGGTTCCCAAGATCTTCTGCAGACCAGGCTGAATGCTGGCGTAAAGGGCTTCGAAATCGCCACCTCGGTGGCCGATCATGCCCTGACACATTGCCTCGTAGGTTTCTGGGGCAATATCCACCGGGCCGGGGATGAATAACTTCGGTAATTTGGTATGATTGGTAGCAGACATCGCGGGTGAGTATTCTCGAATTTAGGGTCTTGTCAAAGCCAGAGATTGTCAGAATTTGACCTGATGCCTATTTTCATAAAGCTTGACCAAATGAGGCATCTCAATATTGTATGACGACAATCTAATGGCATTGCCAATGTAGTCATTAGCTTTATTTTCATCTCACTCATTCATATACCTTTTCATGATGGCCCATACACTCAGATCCACTAAGCTGATCTTTTTTTTGCTGCCTCTGTGTTTGCTTTCCTCGTGTAATTACCGTGCGCTGTCGAAAGAGAATGAGAAGCTTAAAAATAAAAAAGCTGAGCTCACAGAGAGTGTAGAGAAGCTCAAAGTCAAGATTGAAGAAGACCCGGTTGATTATCTAGCTCTACTCAAGGAGGCAGAAATAGTGCTCCTGCAGGCTGATCAAGATCACCGAGCACTCCAATCAACGATCACGGAGCTAAAGCGCGAGCATGCTGCGCTTGAAAAACAGTATGCTGTAGATAAGAAAAACTACCTTATTAAGTAATGACTACAACTGAAGCAATGATTCACGGAAGAATACTGGGGCAGGGGTTTCACAACAAAGAATCGCAGTAATATTATGAAACGTTTTTTTTCAGTGCGCTATCTCGTCCTTCTTATTGCTGGCTTGGCGATAGCTTATTATTTCCACATCAACAGAAAAAGGTTCGCAGATGGGAATGCCCAATTAAAAACTGAGCTGGCTGATCTCAATAGCGAGTGGATGGAACTGCGTAAGCAAGAAGGGGAGCTAACTTATGCTAAACAAGAGCTTGTTGAAATTAACAAGAAGTTGGAGAGTCTCAGCGGTGAAGCTGCCCAAATCCGCCAGTCAGTGAGCGCCGAACAACTCGCGATTGAATCGCTTAAGCAACGTAAGAAGGCTCTTTTCTTGGAATACCGAGAACAAGTGCGTAGGCAAGCGAAAGGGGCATACTTTGATGAAATGACGACGCCACAAGGCAAGCATTATAAAAACGTAGAAATTATAGAAGTTCGTCCCGATGGTATTTCATTCAGGCATGGAGCTGCTGGAGCAGCAGGTGCACGAGGATTGGCTTTGCATGAGCTTCCCTCCGAGTGGGTTAAGCGTTTCATGTTCACTAGGGAAGAATTAGAGTGGGCAAGGAGCTGGACGAGTGCTGACGGAACCAAGACGGCTTATGGAAAATTCAAGAGTTACGACGAGGACACGGGTATTGTCACAATAGACGACGGTGCCGGCAAGCTATTATTCGATATCGACCAGTTGTCAGTGGCGAACCGAAAGTGGCTGGAGAAGCAGGCTCTGAAGGGAAAAGCTGAGGCGGCAGCGATTTTCGAGGAGCTCGATAAGCAGGTCATCGGGAGTAAAATTAAAAAAGGTGTGCTATCCAAGCTTGAGGGTGATCACTTTTTCGATTTTACCATGAGCAATGCACCGGACTACTACGTGGTGTATTACTCCGCCAGTTGGTGACCACCCTGCCGCTCTTCGGCCCCACAGTTAGTGGAGTCATTCAACAAAAAAATTGCTACTAACGACAAGGTTGAGTTTATCCATTTCAGCTTAGACCGCACGTCGGAAGCCGCCTTGAAATGGGCAAAAAAAGAAAATTTTCCATGGGCCCACGTTCTTGCAGACAAGCATGCTGAGTCGGGACTCAAGAAGTATGCCAAGAAATTTGTGCCATACTATATGTTGGTTGATAAAGACGGAAAAATTCTAGCTGAAGGCAGTCAGGCAGTCTTCGCTATGGTAGACGACCTGTAGATCCTTATGCGGTGGCGGTCGGTCACTATCTGTCTTAAGGTGTAGATGCGTTTCGCTCGTAGGATATTTCCAGTTAACACAGCCCAAGAAACCGTGTTGGGTAATTCTGCTATTTCACTGACCAGAATGTTTTCATCAAAGAGAGCTAGTTGATAACGACTTTTGCAGTCGAGCAGGCTTGTGACATCAATCATGATTTAGCCCATGGTGCCGCGTTCTGAGAACGGGCAGCGTTTTCCTCGAATTAGGAGGTCTGCTTATTGGGCTTATATGGAGCGCTGTGGGTCCAGCTGCTATAGACTATTATCTAGTCGGGCTGGCTGATTGGGTACTAGGTGACTACAATATTTGTCGTGATATACCTTGCATTTTAGGAGGATTCTGCTTTATTCCCGCTTCCCGTACAAGGGCTGACTGGCAAGGAGCTGGTTTGAAACTAATATTACCATGAGTACAAATACCGAAATTAATCCCGCCGACTACCAGCTGCACGAAGGTGACACTGGCAGTGCTGACTTCCAAGTAGCGCTTCTTAGCAAGCGCATCAAGCACCTCACCGAGCACATGGGTGAGCACAAGAAAGACTTCGCAAGCCGTCGTGGTTTGCTTACGATGGTCGCTCAGCGCCGCAAGCTTCTTGATTACCTCAAAGGTCAGTCAGAAGAGCGCTATGCTAAGCTCGTTAAAGGGCTTGGGCTTCGTCGCTAAATCAATTTTTAAAACGGTCACGGTATAAACTGTGGCCGTTTTGCTTAAGCCTTCAGTTCAGCGTCCTTTGTCTCACGCTGTCTTCGGGCTTCGGCTCAGCCTTAGAAAATTTTCATCAGGTCGTTCCTATGACCTTGA
This sequence comes from Akkermansiaceae bacterium, assembly GCA_017857425.1. Lineage (GTDB taxonomy): Bacteria > Verrucomicrobiota > Verrucomicrobiia > Verrucomicrobiales > Akkermansiaceae > Oceaniferula. The sequence goes on along the minus strand of JAFMDE010000032.1, from coordinate 6,555 downwards.
TTACCCTTTCCCAACTTTAATTTGTAAAGTTGGAGGCTTTGTCCGAAAACAAAACCAAGAGACGCCTGCCCTCATCTGCTAATATAAATAAAAAACAATCAGAACGCACATTGCGTCACACGAGGGCAAACCAACAAAAGAAGAAAATAAGAAAATGAAAATGAATATTGAAAAAATAACGATCCCTGTGGGGTCGAACCCGATCACCATTGAGACGGGTAAGCTGGCCAAGTTGGCCGACGGCGCCGTTCAGGTGCAATCTGGAGAAACCGTGCTGCTTGTCACCGCTGTTTCCCAAACCAAAATTCGTGAGGGCCAGACCTGGTTCCCACTTTCCGTTGAATACAAAGAGCGTGCTGCTGCTGCTGGAGTTTTTCCCGGTGGCTACTTCAAGCGTGAAGGACGTCCTACTGAAAAGGAAATCCTCACATGCCGTATGACAGACCGTCCTTTGCGTCCGCTTTTCCCAAAAGGCTACCTCTACGACACTCAAATTGTTGCCCTGATGCTTGCCGCTGACGGAGTTAACGATGCTGATATCCTGAGCATGAACGGCGCATCCGCTGCCCTTTGTATCTCTGATATTCCCTTCGCAGGCGCTATCGGTGCTGTTCGCGTCGGTCGTGTTGATGGTGAGTTTATCGTCAACCCTACCTTCGAAGAGCGCGAAGACAGTGATCTTGATCTTGTTTACGTCGGTAACAAAACCGAGTGTATCATGATCGAAGGTGCTGCTAATGAGATCCCTGACAGCGAATTTGTCAAAGCTCTCCACTTCGCTCAAGGCCACGTTGCTACTATCGTAACCGCCATCGAGGAACTTGCCGCTAAGGTGGGTAAGCCTAAGCGTGACTACACCGTGACCGTTGCCAAGGAAGACCTCCTTGAGATCGCTTACGAAGTTGCTGGCGACCGTATCGAAGACGCTATCTACGCCCCCAACAAAGTTGAGCGTGGTAAGAAAGTCGGGGCACTTCGCGATGAGGTGGAAGCCACCCTCAAGGAGCGCGTTCCTAATGTATCCGAGTTTGAAATCGAGCAGTGTTTCGAATACATCCAGAAGAAAGCATTCCGTATTGCGATCATGGAAAAAGGCGTTCGCGCTGATGGACGTGACATCGACACCCTCCGTGAGCTCTATGCTGAGGCTGGAACACTTCCTCGTGTGCATGGTTCATCCATCTTCGCACGTGGTGAGACCCAGGCACTGGCAACAGCGACCCTCGCACCAGCTGACGAGCGTCAATACTTTGACAACTACGCCGGTGGTGAGGACAGCAAACGCTTTATCCTTCACTACAGCTTCCCTCCATTCTCTGTGGGTGAAGCGGGCCGCTTCGGTGGCCTGAATCGTCGTGAAATCGGTCACGGTGCTCTTGCTGAGCGCTCTATCGAGCCAGTCATCCCAGCTGAAGCGGACTTCCCATACGCCATGCGTGTGACCTCCGAGGTGCTTGAGTCGAATGGCTCATCCTCCATGGCTACTGTTTGTTCCGGTGTGATGGCCCTGCTTGACGCAGGTGTGCCGCTTATCCGCCCCGTCGGTGCGATCGCCGTTGGTCTCGTTACTGAGATGGACGAAAATGATAACATCAAAGAATACAAGACCTTGCTCGACATCATTGGATCAGAGGACTTCTACGGCGACATGGACTTCAAAATCTGTGGCACTAGTGAAGGCATCACCGGCTATCAGCTTGACCTCAAGCTTGCAGGTGTCCCACTTGCCATTCTTGAAGAAGCCGTGGTGAAAGCCGCTGGTGGACGTGAGAAGGTTCTTCAGAAGATGCACGAGACCATTTCCGAGCCAGCTGCTCTCTCCGAGTATGCACCGCGCATCGAGTCTACCAAGATCGATCCTGAGCGTATCGGTGAACTCATCGGGCCAGGAGGTAAGAACATCAAAGGCATCCAGGCTGAGTCTGGTGCTGACATCAACATCGAGGACGATGGCACAGTGCACGTCTACGCGGCTAAGAAGGAAAGCCTCGATCGTGCTATGGAGATGATCAAGCAGATGTTCGCAGAAGTGGAAGTAGGCGCGGTTTACACCGGAGCTATTGTTTCTACTACCAACTTTGGTGCTTTCATGCAGATTATGCCCGGCAAGGACGGTCTCATTCATATCTCAGAGTTGGCCGAAGGCCGGATCGAGAAGACTGAAGACGTTGTGAAGAAGGGTGACACGGTAACGGCCAAGTGCATCGGAGTCGATGACCGTGGACGCGTTAAGATGTCTATCCGTGCCGCATCCCGTGAGGCAAAGCAGCAGGAAGCTGCCGAAGAGACACCCGTCGAAGCATAACGCTGTCTGGCAAAAGCCAGATAAACAATCAAATCAACGGCGAGTTGCTCAATCGAGCAACTCGCCGTTTTTTTTTAAACTGATTGATTAAGGGTTATAGACCCTCGTGACCCGTGGGGTAATAGCGGTTAAGACAGCCCATGGAATAGTGTGGGCGAGTTGCGCAATCTCGCTGACGAGGATGTTTTCACCAAAGAGCTCAACCTCGTCACCGCTGCTGCAGTCAGGTAAGCTGGATACATCGACCATGATCTGATCCATGGTGACACGTCCCAAGAGTGGACAGCGCTTGCCGTTGACGAGCACGCTTGCCAGTTTGGGGGGCATGGAGCGGGGATAGCCGTCGCCGTAGCCAATGCCAATAGTTGCTACTTGGGTATCATGTGCCAATACGGTTTCCCTGCCATAGGAGATACCTTGACCTGCCGGCAGTGTGCGCACGAGTGAAACTTTTGATTTGAGACTGAGCACTGGCTTAAGCTCATTCTGATTGGTAGCGAGAGGAGAAATACCATAGAGCATTAAACCCGGACGCTGGAGATTTGTGTGGCGGCTTTGGTAACCTAAAATGCCGGCGCTGTTCGCCAGATGGATGTAACGAAATTTTTCTGCCCCGAGTTCTTCGATGAGTGTATCAAACTGCTCAAACTGGGCGCGTGTGAATGCCTCGTCCTCATCTGCACATGGGAGATGTGAGCCGATGCCCTCAATGTCTAGATAGGCTAGTTTTTCGAGCTTGTCTTGTAGCTGAAGTAAATCATTGGGAAGAAAGCCACCTCGGCCCATACCGGTGTCTACGGTGAGGTGAACCTTCAGCTTGTCGCTAGGGATCATTTGTTGTGCGATTCGGTTGAAGTCAGCGGCTTCATCCATGCTGGAGATGCAGGGTGTCCATCTGTAAGCTACAATTTCACGACGCTCAAACGGGCAGGTTGCGCCAAGCAAATAAATTCGGGTTTGCATGCCTGCATGGGCAAGGCGCCTTGCCTCGATCGCGCTGGCAACGCCAAAGAAAATAGGAGCGATGTCGCGGGGCAGAGCCTCCAGTGCGCCAGCGATTTCCTCCATTCCGTGGCCATAGGCGCCGGCTTTCAGCACGGCCATCACATCGCCAGGCTGATGGCTATTGACCACCTCTAGATTATGCCGCAGATGGGCAAGGTTGATCTCTGCCCAGGCGCGTGGGGGTGAAGCTGCGGGTGATGATTCCAGATCCGGCACGGGCTTAATGTATAGGGAAATCTTATTTCAACCCAACATCAAAATTGATAGGGGAAAGAAAAGAAACATTGCGCTCTGCAATGTCTTGCATCCTAGAAACCGCGGCCTTAAATACGAGCAACCATGTTTGATGCAAAAAAACTTAGCGAAGATCAGGTTCTATTGATCAGTCAGTGGGCAGCAAATGGAGCCCAGCTTACTGATATTCAGAAACGTCTCGAGGATGAAATGGAATTCCGCCTCAGCTATATGGATACCCGCTTCTTGATTCTTGATCTGGGTGTGGAAATCAGGAATCTAGCTCAAGAGCAGGCTGAGACAGAGCAATCAGAGCAAGATGAAGTAGCCAAGTCAGAGAGTGATGCAAAGAACGGCGAGGAACTTACGGAGGATGACATCGAAGTATTGCCGCCAGCAGCTGGCGGTAACGTCAAGGTGAGTGTTGATGATATTGCGCGCCCAGGGCTTATGGCAAGTGGTCGCGTGACCTTTGCCGGTGGACAGGGCGGAATGTGGTATGTTGATGAGATGGGGCGTCTCGGCATTGACCCTGAAGTAGAGGGCTATCAGCCTTCTGAGGCTGACATCATGGCTTTCCAGCGCGAATTGCAGCTTGTCATGGATGCTCGCTAGGTTTGCCACCTGTATCGCTTATCCGCTTCTTGACCAGCTGAAGAATCAGAATAAGCTATGACGATGAGTAAATTGAGAGGTTCTAGATTAACAGGGATCACCACCATGATGATTCTGGTTGTGTTATCAGTGGCAGTGCCAGCGTCAGCAGCTACCGAGGCGGAAGCCGCAGAGATCACCCAGGAATACGATCGTTTACAGCGCTTATGGCTCTCTGAAATGCGGCTGGCGCCAGATGCTCGAGCGCGTGAGATTATCGCCCAAAAACAACCTGATCCCACAGAGTTTGCCACGAGACTGAAAAAACTTTTGAGTAGAGATTTGGCCCATGAATGGACCTTGAAATACGGTGCTTGGTTACTGGAGTATGATAGGGCATTAAAAACTGGCTCTCAGCGGGCTTTACTCAACGCAGTGCAGGGTCATCACCTTCGAAGCTCCATGCTCGGGCCTTTTTGTGTGGCGATGGTTCAGCTCAATGACTCAGGCGAGCTAGCTCCAGCAGGAAAGTTGCCTATCAGATCTCAGGGCATGAAGCTACTTGAGCAAATTAAGCAAACCAATCCCCATGTTGAGGTTCAGGGGCAGGCGGCACTTGCTCTATCGATGATGTTGGGTTCTCTCGGAGATGATTCGAGGATCATGGCGCAGCGTATTGAAAACCTACGCGAGGCTATTATCAAGAGTGCGGACGTGCGCATCGGTAATACATCGGTCGCAGAGATGGCGAGAGATGAGCTTTTTAGAATTAATCACTTGTCCAAAGGTAGGACGGCGCCCGATATCGTGGGTAAGGACTCAGGTGGGCGGCCGATCAGGCTCAATGATTTCCGCGGTAAGGTTGTCATGCTCGTTTTCTGGTCAAGCTGGGACCCTCAGGCAGCCAAAGCACTTGAGCTGCTTCGTGAGAGTGTTGCAAGCCATGTTGATGATGCCTTTGTCATGCTGGGGGTGAACCGAGATTCATTACTCAACTTGCGCGCCCTAGAGGCAGATAGAATCGTCACCTGGAGAAACTTTTCTGATCCAGGCCAAATAGTGGCAAAGCAGTACCGGGTCAGTTCCTGGCCCTACTGCATGGTTTTAGACCAGCAGGGAGCTATTCAATATAAAGGAGCCGTGGGCTCTTTTGCTGGTGCGGTGGTTGATGATCTGCTTACCGCCAAAAAGGAGTAGGGGAGTGGTTTAGGGTAAGCTGTGAGCCCGTAGAATGGTTCGGCTAATGTATTGCAGGGTGAGGTGCGACTTCAAGATTCACAGAGCATCGTATCGTGTAATGCTCCCTGATTTCGCTGTTTCGAAGTCTTGGGTATATTTAGACTATAGCTTTTGTCCTCAATTTCCAGCTGCCTCCACTGTTTCTACCCCTACCTCATCGAGCAAAGGCTTAACCCAAGCTCTCAACTGAGGTCTTGCCGCGGGCTTTGTAATAAAGTGATTTACGTTGTTAGGGTCCTGTTTTCCTCTATCCCATCTTACGTGACCGGAATTGATGAGTCTCAACCATGACTGTTCTTCGGTAGAGAATTTTGCAAGGCACTCATATACAACCCTGTGTGCCACCTCTTGTTTGTCATCGAAGCCTTTCCATAACTTGACACGAATATTCCAGTTAATATTTTTATTATCGTCTGGGCGTGTAAAATAGTGGATGCCATGATTAATTTTAACGGGATTTCCAAACTTCTTTTTCAATTCGTCCAGTGTTAATCCAATACACCGCCAATGGTTCTCAAACTTTATCAGTTGATTGCCCTTAAGGTCTAACAATTGTTCTAAATTATTATATGTAATGGTGATTTTTTCGGGACGATTTTGAGGAGCAAATTCCGGCTCCGCAATGTTAAGTAATTGTTGCGGGGAGCTGTTATAAAAGATGATTTTTTTTCGCTCGTCGGCATTTATGGGCCCTCCGACTAGTTTGTGATAACTTATCTCAATTACGGTCATTAAGTTTTTGTCCAGATCTACAAATGCAGTCGCTTCTATTTCCCATAGATTCTGTCCTAGAGCTTTTAGAAGAGGTCTATTGACAAGGTTGGGATTACCTCTCCAAATTATTTTTTCTAAAAACGGGCCTGCAGGTGTTGTCCCAACCTTTAAGTCCGCGGATAATTTAAGTAAGTCGTCACCAATTCGCGCATGAAGCGTTGTGTTGGCAATTAAGAGGGTGAGCGCTATCAGCAGTTTCATAATCAAGTCATTATGATCACTAATCACTTTTACAAGTCAAGTTGGATATCGTGTTTGTAATATATTAGATTCCGTTATGCTCTATATGAGAGAGGCTGTGAATGCCTCAATGATAAGGGCTTTGCTGTGTTTTGATTTGCCTGCGCTATGCGCTCGAACCAAGGTTCTCGTCCTATCTCTCGTGCAGAGCACTCCCGACAGGA
>JAFMDE010000178.1 GCA_017857425.1 Akkermansiaceae bacterium | reverse complement strand
ACAGATGAAACAGCGCGCACTGGATTTTGCCAGTTAGTAAGCCACAATCTAGATAGCACGGTATGACAGAGCGATTACCTCTGCTGCTGCAGCCAGAGGTGGATTTCTTGGGCTGATTTTTTGCCGACTCCAGGAACCGATTCTAACTCCTTGGCATCGGCGTTTCGGATGCGTTTAACGGAGCCAAAGCGTCTCAATAGCGCTTCTTTGCGTTTTGCTGAGATCGCAGGGCAGTCATCGAGAAGGCTCTCTCGGACCCGCCTCCGTAAGAGTAGTTCATTGTAATTGTTGGCAAAACGGTGAGCTTCGTCACGCATGCGTTGCATGAGCTTGAGCGCTCCTGAGTCATGAGAGAGCAGCAATGGTTCACTGATGCCAGGTCTGAAGATTTCTTCTCGTTGCTTAGCAAGGCCAATAACGGGCAGGTCGTGTAAACCAAGACGCTGCAGTTCTCGCACAGCCATGCTGAGTTGGCCCTTGCCGCCGTCAACGATGACAAGATCAGGGATAAGCAAGGGAGATTTGCCCTCTCGAGCAAGTCGTCGAAGCGCCTCAAGCGGCTGTTCCTGACTACCCTCAAGGTCAGAAATACTATTTTCCAGTAGAATGCGTGAGTAGCGCCTCCTGACGACCTCTGCCATACTGGCGAAGTCATCTTGGCCTTGGACTGTTTTGATGCGATAGCGCCGGTAACTCTTGTTTTCAGGGCTTCCATTTACAAATCGAACCATCGAGGCGACAATGTGATTACTGGAAACATTAGAAATATCAAAGCACTCCATGATGTTGAGTTGATCAGGTAAGCTGAGGGCCTCTCGCAGTTCTGCCAGGTCTTCGCTGGGTTTCACCGTGCTGGGCACAGCACCTCCACTACGGACAAAACTTCGTGTTGGACTGAGGGTTTTTTCTAAGTTGTCGATGATGTCACGGAGGCGGGCCGCTTTTTCAAACTGGAGCTTTTCTGAGGCCTGCTGCATTTGTTCACGTAGTCCTTGAAGACGATCTTTTCTGCCTTTTCCCTCGAGCAGGGCGACGGCCTCCATGACACGAGAGCGGTAATCTTCCTCGGAGATCTTGCCCACACAGGGGGCACTGCATGAGCGGATGACATCAGCATGGCAGTGGCGATATTCATTTTCGCCGGGATGCTGGGGTCTGCAGGTGCGGAGGCCAAATTCACGGTTAATCCATTCGAGGGTTGCCTTGATGGCAACGGAGTGAACAAAGGGGCCGAAGTAGCGAGCGCCGTCGTCTTTTTTTAAGCGAGTCAGCATGAAACGAGGCAGAGGATTCTTGAGCTGAACTTTCACCATGTAGAAGCGTTTGTCATCGCGCAAGCTGACGTTGTAGCGTGGGCGATACTGCTTGATGAGCTTGCTTTCCAGAATGAGGGCTTCTTGCTCATTCCGTACGATTTGAATGTCAAAGTCCTCAATGCTGTCAATGAGGGCGCGGGTTTTGCGGTCAGCCCGCATTTTGCGGGATGGCATGAAATAGTTGCCAACACGTTTTTTGAGGTCGCGAGCTTTGCCCACGTAGATGATACCGCCCAAGCGATCCTTCATCAGATAAACCCCAGGTTTGTGGGGGGTTTGACTCAATTTTTGCTGGATATCTGGCATGGCTATTGGACAGTGAGTAGAATATGCATCAGGGTGTATGCCGTGTAAATGAAGCGATATGAGACGATACCAATTTGTTGCAGCCCGCAGCTTACTATCAATGTTGTTGCTGGCAAGTGTGCTGTTGGCCTATGGCGTGAGCCGGGCTGGTGATAACAAGCCGCTCAAGGTTTTTATGCTAGTCGGGCAGTCAAATATGCAAGGGCATGCCAGGATCACTACTTTTGAACATATCGGGATGAATCCGGTGACAGCACCGCTATTGGCAGATATGCCCAGCAAGTAAGGATTATCCTTTGTTGATCGTCAGGCTGCCTCAACCCGAAACCGCTGAGCTGTCATGACTCGAGGTTCCCAGTGCTTGCGCCTGTGGCAAAACAGGCTACAATAATGACTACAATATTCTATGAAAACCAACTTGATTACCTTTGGCTTGAGCCTGACAATGATTCTAGCCTCTGCATCTCATGTGCTGGCTGCAGATTCCGGAGTAGTTGATTATCCTAATTCCGGAGAGAGCAAGGACATTCTTGAAATCCTATGGAAGGGAGGTTTCATGATGTATCCTCTGGCACTCTTGTCAGTGATTTGCGTGGTTTTGATTCTCGTTTATTTTTTCACCATTCGCCGTAATGCCGTGGTGAGTGACAAATTTATGAGTGCTGCAGAAGCGCTCATTAGAAAACGTGATTACCTAGGGCTAGTGGCTCAGTGTCAAAGGCAGAATCAGAGTGTAGCTCGCATCACAGAGAAAACGCTCGATTTCATGACCAAGAATACGGGCACCACATTTAAGGAGGTGCGTGAAGTCGCTCAGGCTGAGGGCTCCCGGCAGGCAGGCATCCTTACTCACCGCATCAGCTATCTCAATGATGTTGGAACGATTGCACCTATGGCTGGTTTACTTGGTACCGTCATCGGAATGATCCGAGCGTTTATGGAGATCGCAGACGGAAATCATGAACCAGGGGCACATGCCAATAAGCTTGCAGAGGGAGTGTATCAGGCGCTCGTTACCACGGCCAGTGGCTTAGTCATTGGTATTACAGCCGTTATTTTTTATTCTATTTTTCGCGGCAGGGTTCAGAAATATATCGCTGAACTGGAGGCAGCGGCTACGCATCTCATGGCGCTGCTGGCAGCTCAATATAATCGGCGAGGCGGTGTTGCTCCACAGCCTGTTTATTCAAACGAACCAGATGACCAAGGCTATGGCAATGATGGTGGATTAAGTCATGGGATGAATCGAGATCAAGCACCTTCCCCTTCTTCAAGACCGTCTAATGATAGTCCTGAAATTCATGGAATTTAGATCTAGAGAAACTTTTTCAAATAGATGAAATTTCAAACAAGTGAACCTGAATCTGCCGACTTTCCCTTGGCGCCAATGATCGATGTCGTATTTCTATTGTTGATTTTTTTCATCGCAACCATGCAGTACGCTCAAAAAGAGCGGGAACTCAATGTGTCGGTACCTGTTGCTGAGGAGGGCGCTGATGCCAGGCAGACCGTTGGCGAAATCATCGTCAATGTGCGCGACGATGGAAGCGTAGTAGTGGATAGTAGCGAGATGACACAAGATCAGCTCTATGAGAAATTAACTCGTATTGCTGCCGTATATAAAAACCAAGCAATCCGGATTCGAGGCGATGGCAAGGTCGAGTATCAGAAAATTGTCGAGATCATTGACGTGTGTCAGAAAGCGGGCATCCCGAATATTTCATTTGCCACTCAGGTGCAGAAAAGGCGGCAGTGAGTTCTGGTTTCTGTTTTAAACTAAACAATCGAAAATTTAGAGTTAACCAATATCCTCTATGAAAATTAATATGAGAATACTTCCTTTAGCGATGTGGTTCATCCTCACTCTGGGACTAAGCTATAGCACGTTAAGTGCTCAAAATGCTCCGTTGGTTTCCGATCCAGTACAGGATCAATTTGAATTTTGTAAACAGCTCTATCGAGAAGCTAACAACACCGAAGATCAGGCACTCAAAGTGGATGCTTATCAGCGGGTTATCCCTCACCTGATGAAATACATTGAGCGTTATCCCGATCACGTCAATACGCAGGCTGCCAGTTATTACTTG
>JAFMDE010000177.1 GCA_017857425.1 Akkermansiaceae bacterium | reverse complement strand
GAGAAATGATGCTTTGTAAACTGCCCCGACAAAGAGACACCCTGCACCCCTAGAAAAAAGACTGAAAAGTCACAATATAAATCTCTGCACTGGCATCTTCCCTGCTACGAGAAGGCATGCCCCCTTACTTGAATCTATTAGCACTGCTGGCTCTTAACTTACTGTGCTGGCTTGCATTCATAAGACTGAGCAGCTTTGTGATCAGACTTGTTTCTTAAACTAAACTACTTAGCGGCTGGCGGGATCTTCAGTGCCGGCTTGTTCGGCCATCGTAGGTAAGTAGAACGGTGAGCGACGCCAACAAAACGCAAGCAAAAGGAGACCAGCAAAAATCAAGGTGTAGATCAAAGATATGAGATCGTTCGCACGACTGATGGCCTCGTCCTCAATTCTTTCGTATACCCATAAACTGAGGTCGTTAGACTGAGTCTCCTTCTCTGCAACCAACAATAAGACCCAGACGTTGTTGACCCCGTGCAGTGCGAAGGGAATCTCCATGCCACCTGAACGCATGAGAAGGTAGATGGCCAGCAGCTCAGTAACGGCAAACGATGGGATCAGTATCCACAAGTTCTCCGTAAAGTCATCGTTACCGATATGGATAATGGTAAACGCCGCTATCACCACCACTGGAGCGAGCCAGAAGATACCTGTGACCGCACCGACTTGCCGTAACAGATACCCCTTGAAAAATACGTCTTCACCACTCGTTTGCAGGAAGATGCACAAAAATAGAGGCACTAACCAAAAGACGTGCTCCAGACCAAGACCAGTAAATTCAAGCTTTGGTTCAAGGTGGCTTACTCCCGGAATTGGAATCGCCTGCAATAGGATATATAGCGATAGCACCAGAAAAAAAGTCTTTCCTACCAAGCCCCAGCGAAACACGTGAACGGGAGCCACCAACGACCTGATCGTACGGCCTTGAACCAAAGTTCCGACGATAGCTGCCACCCAACATACAAGGCCGACCCAGAGCAAATTGAGCGATACTGTCGACGGGGAAGTTCCAAACCCCTCGTAATCCAGCAAGAAGTCCTTGACCCAGGAATACTCCATCAATTCTCCAAGGATTTTAAAAGACCAGAAGAAACCAATGCCTGTGATAATGGCGGCGAGGGCACCAAGAAGGATGCCAAGAAGCAGCCATGGCCACCTCCAGCGACCGCGGCGTTGGGACTCAAAAAACAGAGATTTACGCAGAAGATTCATAGTAAGTTTGCGCTAAAGGTGGTTGTCCCAGCTGCTGGAGTATCTCAGTCTAAAGGATAAACACTACCTTGGCTTCAGGGACACTTCTCAGCATGACGTAAAGCTGACCGGCTTGTCTTGCGGAGCGCCTTGTTATCTAGGATTTTACTAACAGCAACTCGTAGCAACAAGCCTAAGCCGGCTAATAACAAAGTAACACTGACATAAAATTGAGCTACCCAATGCATTTCTGGTGGTGTCGGATTTGATAGCTCTAAGACCAGATATGATCCGTAGAGCCCCCCTACAATTAAAAAAGAAATCCCTATGAGCGTCTTGTGCAAAGGGGACGCAAGGCGCTTACCAAGAGCTTTTATTACCCCCCCTACAATCGACACTTCAATGAGCACTACACCGCCAAACATGCACCACCCAGATACTAATCCATGAAGGCGACGCATGGCCTTCTCCTCGGGAGGTGTGTCCGGGGGCTGAAATGCAAAAAATCCAAAATAGAAAGTGCCAAAGATGAACAGCATGACTCCAATGCAAAAGATGTATATGAATCGTATTCTATTCATTTCCTTATTGGTTCCAGCTAGCAGTCAGAGTCATCCACCGGCTTTGCTCTGCATTTATGGTTCTTCTGGGGGGCCATAAAGCATATTTATCACTCCGAATGCCATCATGCCTCCCGAAATCACAACACATGTGGCAACGGTTCTCCAGAGTACATCTGTTTTCGTAGAATCCCAAATTGCTAAAATGCATGAAACTATGCAGACAATAATGCAAATCGTTAAAACTGTAAATGAGACGGCTCTAACCAAACGAGGATTTATAAATCCGCGTCTTTTTTTAGGGGATGTAGGTAGTGATGGTGGTGTACTCATAATTGTATTGTCACCCAACAGTTAAATAGTTGGATATTAATGATTTATAATTAGACAGGAAGTTGTCTAATGTAAAAACATGTTAGAAAAAAGCAGCTCTCAAACCAGCACGAAATTGAGCTAAGGCATAATCGCCCTACCGCCAGTGCCCTGGAATCTTCAGGCTATAGCTTGACTCGGGCTTAGTAAACGCGGCAATATAAAGAAGCATCAATTGAGAGAGCGCTAACGTCAAATTATCACTCTGCAGATTCATCCTTAAGCCATGACTCTTAATAATTAACCCCTCATCAACCACTGCACACCATGAAGTTCTCCATCACTTACTTGTCCATAGCCCTTGTTGGCATTCTTGCATTAACGTGGTGGTTTACTGAGCAAGGCGACAGTGACTCCGAGTCGGCAGAAAGGCTCTCCAATGAGGCTCGCTCTGCTCAGCGGCTGCACGGCACTGAACGCTCCGAGCGTGACCGCAGATCAACGTCAAGTTCGAATGGGTCGGATAAATCTGCAGTTGGGAAGCTTGCCCAATGGTTACGCGACAATGAAGGAGATCCCCGCGCCTATGCTCAGGCACTGCTTGCAGTGTATATGATCAAAGGAGATAGCGACATGCTGCGTAAAGCGATTGCTGCTGACCCTAACAACCCCCAGCTCTTGTTGCACGGCAGCTGCCAAAGCGATTTTTCCGATGCCGAGCGCCTGGAGCTGAGTAAACGCCTCTTGACCAAGGATCCTAATAACACGATGGCAGCTTATCTTTACGCCCACGAGTTGGCCCGCTCGGGAGATATGCAGGGATCTATCGACATGATGCGTAACTCGCAGCAACTCTCTGACTTCAAGCTCTATAGAGAGCAGACAGTTGAGGCTCTAGAAAATGCCTATAAAGCGGCTGGTTGCTCGCCCCTGATTGCAAAGATACTTGGGGTCCAAGACTTGACAACTCGGCCAGTTTTGTCCTTGCAGCATCTATTCACAAAGCATTATGCCCCCCATTTAGAAACCCTCCCGCCGGAAGATGCTCTCGAGCTTCGTTCTCTGTCCGCGAGCGTGGAACACAACATGAGACATGTAAACAAGTCACCTCTTGTTATTGATGAATTAATGGGCATCGCTATAGCATCAAACAGCTTAAAGGGACTTGATGACAATACCCCCTCACATTTTCAAGGCATGACTGTGGCAGAGGCGAAAGCGGTGCTCCTCAGGGATAAAAAGGAAATAGCGAAAATATCACAACTAGCGATCAAGATTTTCCCCGAGCCACTACCCGAGCTACTCGAGGCCCCCTCTCCCGAAGCCCTTACCCGCTGGGAAGCGCAACTAGACAGCGAGCTCATCAAACAATTTATTGATTACACCATGCAGAATGGAGAAGTGAAAGCTCTCTTATGGTATGCTGAGCAGACGGGCCTCACGATAGAGCCGCCTGAGGATGCAGCGCAATAAAACTCAGGAACATACCAATCACGGGAAACACCTATTTTATTAAAGCAGCTCCTGATAATGTTTTTGCATATCAGAAGAAAGCTGGTTGATTAGGCCGTGATGTTGCTCCGCTTTCAGAAATTCTTTGCCAAACGCTTCAGAGCTTTGCTCTGTAATAACGACACTGGCCAGGTGCCATGGCT
>JAFMDE010000176.1 GCA_017857425.1 Akkermansiaceae bacterium | reverse complement strand
ATGAGCGATGAATGATGAGCGATGAATGATGAGCGATAGCCGCAAAGCGGTTCAACTTAGAACTAAGAACTAGGAACCAAGAACAGCCGCGCAGCCCCGACACAAGGTTCGGGGTCTTAGACGGCTGCCTACTTCAACTTTCAAAGCCCCTGCTGTGATCCACAGCGGGGTTTTTTTGTGCCTGAAATGCGAAGCAGGATGGCAGACCTTGATAATTCAGCACCTCTAATATTTCATTAAAATTAATAAAATATAAAAAACAGACAAAAATTACGTTAAAATTCCGAGAGATTGACCTTATTGAGTGTAGGCATGCTATATCCACGTGGAAATCCCGATCAGATTTTCACGATTAATCAACCCGGACCAGCTGCCCGCATCTGCAGATAAATACTGAAACCCTATATTAAAACCCTAAACTATAATCGATTATGAAAACTACCATGAAAACAATGAAAACTACAAAAACCCTTCTCACCATCGGCGCCGTCGCTGGTTTATCTTTCACCACCGCACAAGCTGCGATCGTCACTTGGGACGATGGTGCTGCAAATGATAATTGGAGCTCCGGTGCTAACTGGGATGGTGGCGTTGCTCCCGTAAACGGGGACTCCGTTGTTCTCACGCCAACGGCCCAAAGTTTATTGGATTACGCTTGGACCATCGAAAGCGGTCAATCCCTGACTACGACGGCCACAGGATTCGGTGATGAGCTGGTATTACAGAATAATTCTAGTCTGACCTTAGCGACCGGAGGCACCATGGATATCGCTTTTATGCGACCTCGTTTTAGTTCTGGCGGCGATTTCACGATCGAAGCTGGTGCAAGTTTGGATACGGAAGTATACGGATTAGGCAGCTTCTCAGCTGATCTTACATGGATCGCTGATGCTTCAAGTGTCACGACCTGGAACAATTCCACTACGAATGCTGGTCAGTTTAACATTGAGTTAGATACGTTGACCGTCGATCTGACCAGCTATGCTGTATCGGGGGAGAGCTCGCTGACACTTGTTGACTATGCGAATGCTGGCGTCCTCACTACGACGTTCGCAAGTGAGACAATCACTGGCACAGGTGGATGGGATAGTCTTACCCTCGGTGCTGATCCATTTGGCGATGCTAGCAATCTGGAAAAAGGGCAATACTTCATTGATTATAGCACCGGTTCAAATATTACGTTGCTCTTGCACGTGCCAGAGCCATCTTCAACGGCTCTCTTAGGGCTCGGAGGCCTCGCCCTGATGCTGCGCCGCAAGCGCAGCTAATGAGCGATGAAGGATGGCCGCCTTGCGGCCAACTTGGCGCTTTGGCGTCTTGGCGTGAAATGACCACTTCGTGGCAGTTCGTGTTGAGAGTCCGAGTTGCGAGTGTACCCATCCTGAGGGCTCATTCCCAATTCCACATTCCAAATTCTCCATTCCGCAGCAGGCGCGGCAATCTTCAGTTTTTCCGTTTAAAAATGCTAATCATGACCTATTGTGAAGTGAATGCAAGGTGACGAAAACCAAGCCCCAGAACCCATTGTTCACTCCCAGGAGCTGACGGAGGAATTTCTGCGCTTGCTCACCGAGCATGACCGCACACTGGCGATCTACGTTACCGGCTTGGTACAGCCCTTGCAGGACGCCCAGGATATCCTGCAGGAGGGCAAGATTGTGATGTGGCGCCACTTCGGAAAGTTTAAGAGTGGCACGAACTTTGTCGCCTGGGGGCGTAAGATCCTGTTGCGCCAGATCCTCGCCTACCGCCGCAAGATGAAGCACCGCCGCCATGGGCAGCTCAATGAGGACATTATGGTGATGCTGGATGCGGAGATGGACTCGGCCATACGGGAGAAACGCTGGGTAAAGCGTGAGCAAGCTCTGCGTGACTGCCTACGCAAGCTCAAGCCGGAGCAGCGCGAGCTCATCGAGCAGCGCTACCGGGACGAGGCCTCGATTGAAAAAATTTCCCGCCAGACGGATAAAACTGAAACCGCTGTTTATCAGCTGCTCTACCGCATCCGCAAGGCACTGCAGGATTGTGTGCAGCTCGCCCTCAACGAGGCGGACAGCAAACCAACTTCGTAACCAAGATCATGACCCCGGAACAACACAAGCAGCTACAGGCTTTGGCCAGCGCTTACCTCGACGATCATTTGAGCGGGGAAGAGCACCAGGCACTGGAGTCCATGCTGCGTGATCACGCTGCCGCACGCCGGGCTTTTGCGGATATGCTGCATGACCACGCTGTGTTGCACTGGAAATTCCTAGAGCTGGACCGTGATCCTGCCGAGGAGGTGGCCTTCCTCAGGGAGCTGGGTATTGAAGATGAGGTGGCCAGTAACCAGGCGCGCCCTGTGTTGCAGACATGGCTCGCGGTGGCGGCCTGTGTGGCACTAGGTCTGATGACTCTGAGGTTGATTTTTCCTGCCGGGGATTCTCCCTCCGTGCCTGCTGTGAATTCTGCTGAGCAAACCGTCTCAGCTGAGGAGGCTACAGAAGCAGAATGGGTGGTTTATCTGACCCGCGCCGAGGGTGAGGTCATTTGTAACGGTGTTCCATTGCTAGCCATGCACGCCGGCTTCAAGCCGGGTGATGTCATCGTCATGGAGAAGGGGCTATTGGAGCTGGATTTCCGAGAATCAGATGTGCACGCCATCGCCGTGCCGCCCCTGAAGATGACCGTGCTTAGCAACATGGGAGTGAAGCTCGACGAGGGTGAGCTCAAGCTGCACGTGCCGCCGCAGGGTGTGGGCTTTGAGGTGGAGACGCAGGAGCGCAAGATCATTGATCTGGGCACGAGCTTTGTGGTCAGTACGCATTTTCAGCAATCACAGGTTTTTGTACTCGATGGTAAGGTATTAGTGGAGGACACCCCGGGGGGTGAGCAGCTATCCCTGGAAAAAGGTGAGGTAGCAAGCTTCAGCAAGGGCGGTAGGGTCAACATCCGCCGCCGCGCTCTGGAGGGTCTTCCGGATCTTTCTGGAAACACCCCAGTTGACGCAAGGCCAGGCAGCCTGCGGGGCCGGTTTTTTGCCTTCGCTAACACCACCTCACTAAGGTCCAAGACCTTCCCGCTGGAAGACCACATGGGGCACCATTTTGTGCCGCTGGTGGAATCCGGATTTGCTGATGAGCGCGCGCTGGCCGATCTGGTCGAGGGGCGCACGCTCGCCTTTGACGGCATTGCCGGTGCTCACAGCAAACTGGCAGACTACGCCCGCACTCCGGAGTCCAAGCGTTATCACCCGTGGATGATGTGGTATCAGGGTGAAGTCAAGGCACCCAAGCCCGGCCGTTACCGTTTCTGGGGTTACGCGGATAATTACCTGCTGGTGGCCATCAACGGCAAGCCGGTGCTCAACGGCTGCCGTTTTGACACAGCTCTTCGTGAAGAGCTTGCTGTGAAGAGCGAGCGACACCCGTCATTTCCCTGTTTCAACTCCAAGGCGGGCATCGCCTCCGGCGAGTGGATCGAGCTCGGTGACGAGCCGGTTCAGATTGATATTCTCTTTGGCGAGATGGGCAACCGCTACACCTCGGGAATCCTCATGGTCGAGCGGGAGGGGGATGAGTATCCACACACCTACTGGGGTCAGCCCCAGTGGCCGCTGTTCCTGACCGAAAAACCCGATGGTCAGCGCACGACCGAACTCGAGCGACTTAACGACTACCTTGAAAACAGCCTGAAGGGATCGTTCTCCATTCCGGAGGATTCGATTTGGCAGCTTGTGGAGTAAGGTTTAGC
>JAFMDE010000031.1 GCA_017857425.1 Akkermansiaceae bacterium | reverse complement strand
TCGCCTTGGCCTTGCCCCTTCTTTCCAGCAAAGCGCAGATCATGCCCATTAGGCAGACAGATGTTAGCAATCCGTAAAATCCCCATATGATGCCGAGGCCATCAATGAAACCATAGGAATGGAGGCCCGTGCTTAGCGAATTCACATGCCACCATGAGAAGGCAACGATGTTAGCTCCAAAGACTGCAGCGACGTGTATACCCCACTCACGAAGATAACCGGCCATGCGGGCGTGGAGAACAACAAGACACCATAATACGATCATCAATGCGCCATTCTCCTTCGGGTCCCAACCCCAGAATCTGCCCCAAGAGTCATTGGCCCAGATACCTCCAAGAACCGTTCCTATCAGACTGAAAAACAGGGTGAAGCAAACCATACCATAGGCGATACGCGTCATCGCACGGCGGAAGTTTTTGTCTCCCTCGTCGATACCTAGGACACGGGCAAACAAATAAATGGTTGAAAGACCTGCCGCGGCAAGCCCGCCCATGTAACCGATGGTTACCGTGACCACGTGGGTGGATAACCAAAAATTAGATTTAAGAACCGCCACCAGAGGATCCATGTGGTCCTTAGCATCACCGATTTCATAACGGCGCGCGAGGAACATGCAGGCCATACCCATGAAAACAGCAAGCCCTAAGGCCACCGCCCGTTTACTGAGTAGCTCGACAAGCAATAAAACTAAAACCCCTGTAGCTCCAATAAACAGAATGGTATCATAAAGGTTACCAATGGGAGAGCGCTCCATGATGATAGAGCGATGAGTAATGCCGGCGATCATCAGTCCGAGAGCAGCCACAGCTAACAATGCCGCAAACCCTGTGCATATCCTACCACCCCTGCTGCGTGGCGCCAACCAGCTGATCATGACAAAAACAAATGCGAAGATGAAGATGACCAGTGCCCGATAGAAGTAATTCCATTTACCATAAGCAACTTCAGATCCAAGCTGGCCAACCACCTTCGGCTCCATGCGATCATGAACGGATTTTTTCCAAGCACCAAGCTGCTTGCTGAACGCGCTCTGTCCCTCATCGCGCAGAGCGAGGCAGGTGTCCTCCATCATTTCCATATCGGAAATCAAGGCCTCGGCATGAGCACGTTTGCCAGTAAGCACTTGTTCGATACGCTTACCCACTGGCAGCCATTCCTCAGAGTCCTCAGCATAAGGAGGCAGTATGCGAATATCCTGAGAAGCACGTGTCATCCTGCGCTCAAGGTCGCTAAATAAACTCATGATGCCGGGTGGCAACTGCTCTCCCTTAGGCTGCATTTCAAGCACCGCTTTGCGAAGTAGCGGAAAGGATCTCACCCAATAGCTCATTCTCTTCATCCGCTCCTTGTCCATGGCGGGCGTACCCTCTTGTATCTCGATATCGGCACGAGCAAAGTCCATGTGATAAATTAAGCCCGAGAAAAGCCATATCTTGTCACCAAGATCGACGGTGTCGCGCTGCTCGCTGGTCATCTTAGCCTTGTTAGGTTGCTCTTTCCTGATCTTCTGGACTCTTGCCAGTAGGATGGGCGCTATTGGCTCAAGCTCCGCATAGCTGTAGCGATCTCGGCGGCCCTTATCCTTTACTACCTCTCTGATCACCTCGTTTTTGCTGGCATTATCAATACCGGATAAACGCTGCACCTCCTCGGGCAAGTCACCAGTTGCCAGAGAGCTAATCACCTCTGAGTTATCTATTCGGAAAATGGGCAGCTTCCGCGCCAAGTCGCTGCGAAACAGACAATCCAGCATGAATTCTTCGGGGCTAATCTTAACCACTTCGCCCTCGGCCTCAATTTTCATGCCGCGTGCACCGTGCAGCTGCAACATGGTGAAACCTGCCCAGGTAGAGAAAGGCTTAATGCGGCCACCGTCTTGCACACTAATATCACGGGCAACATCAACCACTTCCTTTTGCCAGAGCTCATAGCCCTCAATGACCCGCGGTTTTTCTGAGCTTACGTTGATCCTAAGCGTGTAGAGGCCATAACCGCCCAACAACAAAACCACCAAGATGAAGGCTATCCAACGCCCTATTTTTGAACGCCGCTTGCTATTGTTTTCTTTACTCATGCCGTTGCCTGATCGGAGTTTACCTCCTTGTTTTTAGTTTTTGAAGATTTGCCAACAAATCCTCCAAGCTTCATCCCAAAGTGAATCGTGAGTCCCAAAATCGAAATATAGAGGCTGTATTTAGGCCACTGGTCAGATGGGTTTTTGACGATAGCAAACCCAGACATGGGACGATCTCCACTATCTTCCCACCTCGCCTGGTAGAGAGTATAACCACCATAACGCATAGGTTCGTTCATCTTAATGCGGAAAGCCTGCTCTGAGCCATCGGCGATGCGGGTTATATCACTTTGAAAGGTGCTCGGCTTTCGAGTTCCTGGGTAATATTCGCCAATCGATTTATCAAGCCGCACCTGAAAGGGCATAGGCCAGATCTCACGCATTAAACGCAGACCGTATATCTTGCCATCAACAGTAATCGTGCAGGCATTAGGATCTCCCCCATGAAGAACGAGGCGTGCTGTTTTATCCTGGTCTCCTTCAAGGAAAACATCCACATGGCAACCAGCAAGATTGAGCTCCTCGGTCGGATTAGTCTCTAGCCACTGTAGCGCCCAGCCATCGACCTCGATCACATCTTTACCGGCATCGTCCTTATCAACTTTGACACGGGCTGAATTCCTCATCCAGCCAGACACATTGAGCTCGATGCCCAGTTCAGGAATTTCAAAAACACGAGATTGATCTGCGCCAAGATTCTTAAGGTGCTCCACTGGAAGAATATATGGTTTTTCTTTCTCGCCATTGACGATCTCGGCAACCTCAATGGTGTATTCCGTATAACTCTGAGCAAAGTCAGATGTATCACCTTGGTAAACCGCCATGATGCCCTCTTTGGAATAGTGATGGGAGACGAATCCAGCGATCAGCAGGCTAATCATACTAAAGTGAGAGATAATCACCCCAATATTTTTCCAACCCTTGCGGATACGAATAATGCCTCCCAAAAAGAGATTCACAAATAAAACAGCACTGACGAGGTAGGCGCCAGGTAGAGGCAAGGAAACTGGCTTACCATTGATCTTGGGCAGCCAATCAAGTTCGGGCACGACATACCATGCCTCGGCATCGTAGTAACGTTTCTGCACCTCGTAGAGGCCTTTAGCGGGTTGCTCCAGTGTACTGAGCCAGGTCAGGATAAGCAGAAGTAATAAACAGGTAACCGCTAACCCGAAACCCGAGAAAAAACGGAAAAGTCGAACGGGTATAGATGATGATGATTTGGCCACGAGATAGATCGTTAATTAAGCTTACTTGGAGTCGGCACCTCTGTCAGCACTTCTGTCAGCACTTCTAATACGCAGGTCTTCGCAGAATTTTATCAGCCTTTCCTGCTCCGCGGCTACGGCATCGGCATCGCCCATCATTTTCACCGTGATCAATTGATCACCGATGGCGACGATGACACCCGCCAAACCTGCGTTTTCACGTGCAGCTCGGCCCATACCGCCGGCAAAGTCTCCCGACGCAATAACCAGCACCCCTTCTTGGCCGAGCATCATCACCTTAGGAAGCTCGTCTGCATTTTCTAGCCCGGGCTTACCAAACTGACCAAGCCAGCGATTGATGTTTGGCATTAAACCTCCACGGCTCCGACCAACAAAAACCTCTCCACTATCTCCGAAGCGGTAGTTCAACATTCTAAATTCTGTGCTGGGGACCTGACGCCACTCAGGAGGCATCACTGCAACAAGGGAATGATTACCCTGATCGGCAACGATAAGCTCACGCCTCTCATTAACAACGATACGTTCCGTCTTGCGGCACGAGGCACAAAAAACAAGGCTGAACATGCTTATACATAAGAGCCGAAGGCTGAAGGCAAACATGATTAGGCAGTAACCTCGCATCTTTATGTTCGCAAGTGAAAACAATCCATAAATTCTACGACTTATGGGCTGGAAAATCATGAGGAATCTGTCACACCACCGTCATGACGTCCCGTGAACGATTTCTTGCCTCCATCCGCAGAGAACCAACTGACCAAACTCCAGTCTGGGTAATGCGCCAAGCGGGGCGCTACCTACCTGAATACAGGGCCCTCAAGGAGAAATACTCGTTTACCGAAATGGTCAAGTCCCCCGAGCTTGCCACTGAGGTAACCCTTCAACCCCTGAAACGCTTTCCACTGGATGCCGCCATCATTTTCTCGGACATTCTCATTATCCCCGAAGCCCTCGGCCAACCCTATCACTTCCGTGAAGGCGGAGGTATCGGCATGGACTTTATTATCGACTCCGTGGATAAAATCAACGCCCTAGACGCATCCGATATCGAAGAAAAACTCGCCTACCTCCCCGCTGCCCTGCGTATGACCCGCAATGCCATCGGTGAGGACAAAACCCTACTTGGTTTCGGCGGATCTCCATGGACTCTCGCCGCCTACATGACTGAAGGTGGATCCCTCAAGGACCTCGCCGCACTCAAAACACTCTATTACTCAGAACCTGCCACCTTTGAGCTGCTGATGGAGAAAATCACCTCTGCCGTCATCGACCTCTTCAAGATGGAAATCGAGGCCGGTGTCGACGCCCTCCAGATTTTTGATTCGGCTGGCGCCTTCTGCCCATCTTCCCATTACGAGGGCATGTCACTGAAGTGGATCAAACGCATCATCGATGCCCTGCCTGCTGACTTCCCCATCATTATTTTCGCCAAAGGCATGGCCCACCAGCGTGACGCTCTGGTTGACACAGGTGCCAGTGTTCTGAGCATCGACTGGACCATTGATCTGCCCAGCTACTACGACGGCCTGCCCGACAACGTCTCGGTCCAAGGTAACCTTGACCCCCTTATCCTCTCTTCCACCCCGGACGTCGTTCGCCGTGAAACCACACGACTACTTCAAGGCATGCAAGGCCGTCACGGCCACATTCTCAATCTCGGCCACGGTATTCTCCCCTCTGCTAAGCCTGAGAACATGCAAGTGCTCTGCGATACCATCGCTGAGTTTGCCAGCTAAGCCCCCGAGCTTGCGAACCAGCTCGATGAGCATGATTTCGTTTCCCTTGGTGGCCTAACTCCACTATGCTGAGGACAACGAATAATCATTGATCATGCCTTCATCACCTCAAACACATACAAGCCTTAACCACAATCACCGTTGCCGCATCGTTCTCACCGGAGGACCAGGAGGCGGTAAAACCACCGCGGCTGATCTGTTTCGCCGTGAAATCGGCGAAGGCGTTGTCATCGTCCCCGAGGCTGCGACGATGATGTTCAGCGGCGGCTTCCCCCGCCATCAGCAGCAGGACTCTCTGCAAGCCGTTCAGCGCGCCATCTATCACGTGCAGAGAAACCTAGAGGATATTCAGGCAACACAATACCCTGAGCGCATCCTTCTCTGTGACCGCGGCACCATTGACGGGGCTGCATACTGGCCTGGTGATTCGAACCTGTTTTTCGAAGAGCAAGACAGCAGTCTTAAGCAAGAGCTCTCACGCTATGATGGCGTCATCTTCTTCGAAAGTGCTGCCGTAGGAGGCCTGGATATCGAAGGCGGTAACCCAGCACGCATTGAGTCTATTCGACAAGCGGCAGCACTCGATAAAAAGCTCTTCGAACTGTGGTCTCAGCACCCGAACTTCGTCACGGTGCATCACAACAAAAGCTTCTTTCAGAAAATCTCCATCGGCCTCGCCATGCTCGAGGAGATGGTCACCAACCTGAAAAAAAACATGGGCCCCAGCCAGTAGCTGAGACCCATTGTTGAATTAATTGGGCGAGTGCTAATACTCGGCGTTACGCCAAGTGGTTCGGGAAGTCATGAACCTTCTCACAAGCAACCTGCTCCATCACCTGCTGAAGCTGACGCTTGAGCATGGTCAGGGTGTGGTCACCGCCATTTTTGCCGAGGGCACCTACTCCATACATCGGCGTGCGGCCCATGAACGTGAATGCAGCACCAGTAGCAAGTGCAGCTGCCACATCAGGGCCACTGCGGATACCGGAGTCCATCATGATGGTGATCTTGTCCTTGTAGCTGGCGACAAGATTGGCAAGTGGCACAATCGTTGACTGGCCTGAATCAAGCTGACGGCCACCATGGTTTGATACGATGATGCCATCGATACCTGCGCTGATTGCTTTTTCACAATCCTCAGGGTTAACAATACCCTTAATAACAATTTTTCCCTGCCACTTGTCGCGAATAGCCTTAATGCGATCCTCGGTGAGCCTACCAGAAAAAGTCTTATTCATGAACATCCCAAGGTGCTTCATGTTGAGACCTTTCGGGATATACTGCTTCATGGTTTGGAATTCAGGGGCGCCGGCAAAAAGCTGACTGAATGACCACGTTGGATGCGTGCACATTTGAAACACATTACGTAGCGTCATCCGTGGCGGAATAGAGAGACCATTTTTGATTTCTTTTGGTCGGTAAGCAAAGGTAGGAGTATCAGCTAGGAGAACAAGAACATCAGTTCCTGCTGCCGCCGAACGCTCTAACAATTTATCACGAAGATCATCATCAGCTGGATGATACAGCTGAAACCAGGCATCGCCCTCGGTGATCTCAGCGACCTTTTCAATACTGGCTGTGCCTACGGTACTGAGGATAAAGGGAATATTGTGTGCCTTCGCTGCCGCGGCAAGGATCTCACAGGAATTCGGCCACATCAGGCCTTGCAAACCCACAGGTGCAATACCAAATGGAGCATCATAGGTTTTACCAAAAAGCTCCGTCTTCTGACAAGCCCCGGCATAATCTCTCAAGTAATACGGCTTTAGCTGCACATCACGAATATCGCTGGTGTTGCGTTGGAGATTCACCTCCGAAAAGCAGCCGCCATCGAGGTAATCGTAGGCAAAGCCGGGCATACGCTTTTTAGCGCGGGCTTTTAACGCTTCGATAGAGGGATAGTTGGAATTAAATGACATAATAATATTGGTGTGACTGTTGGGTAGATCGTTAAAATGAAAGTTTGATCGTGGGCTTAACCATAGAGAGGGCCATAGTTATCACAGGCACGGAAGTCTCCACCTTCAGTATCAGCAGTGCCGTGGGCATTCCATGATGATGGGCGGAAAATACGCTCTTCACTGACGTTGTGCATGTAAACTGGAATACGCAGCATGGAGGCTAGCGTAATCAGATCAGCTCCGATCAAGCCGTAGCTCATCACGCAGTGGTTCGCTCCCCAGTTATTCATCACCGAATAGGTGTCGCGGAAAGCTCCACTGCCGGTGATGGTTGGGCAGAACCATGTGGTCGGCCAGCTCGGATTGGTGCGGTCATCAAGCACGTTGTGGACGTCCTCAGGAAGCTCGACGGTAACACCCTCGGCAATCTGGAGCGCAGGCCCAAGACCCTTTACCAAATTGAGACGGGCGATGGTCGCAGGCATACCGCCCTTGGTCTTGTAACGTGTGCTCATACCGCCACCAGGGAAGTATTCGGTGATCGATGGGTGCCAGGTCGTGGAGTCAAGGCAAGCTTGCATCTCCTCATCGGTGATTTCCCAATGTGGTTTCATCGCAGGCTTCCCGTCTTTACTCATCTCGCCCGTGCCATCGAGCGCGGCAGGACCTGAGTTAATCAAGTGAAGAAGTCCGTCAGCTGCAGCGCCTGAAAGCTCATGACCAGAAACACGCTTCACCGCGTCAGGTGACCAGTAAGTGCGTAGGTCAGCAAAAATCTGGGCTGTATTGGTCAGAAGGTGACCAAAGAGCATCGTCACCGCATTCAAGGCATCATTTTCAGTAGCGAACTGGTAGGGAGCGCGCTTGCCGTTCCAGTCAAAGGACGTGGTCAAGATCGCTTCCATGAAGTCACCGTTAGGATAGTGATCTGTCCACTGACGCTGGCCTTGGAATCCTCCACAGATGGCATTGCGACCGAGCGCTTCCTCACCATAGCCTAGCTCTGCAAGCTTCTCATTGCCCACCATCAGATCACGGGTGATCAGGGCCATCTTAATGGATGTCTCCCACTCTTGATCGAGCTGCTCACGTGGACGCTGAGTTTCAGCGGAGTTGTAGTCCTTTCCTTCTGGGCAATTTTTCTTCACCCAGGCAAAAGCCTTGTCGTATTCTTCTTGATCGTAGATGCCGCGCTCAAAACGTCTTGCCAACTCAGTCATGTCGACCGCTTCGACACGGATGCCGAGATAATCTTGGAAGAAATCAGGATCAACTACTGAACCTGCGATCCCCATTGAGGTGCCACCGAGAGACAAGTAGGACTTGCCGCGCATTAAAGCGACAGAAATACCTGCTCGGCAAAATGAAAGAATCTTGTGCGCAACGTCATCGGGAATACTGGTGTCACTTGACTCCATCACATCACGTCCGTAGATGCCAAATGCAGGCAGTCCCTTCTGGGTGTGACCAGCAAGAGCTGCGGCGAGATAAACGGCACCTGGACGCTCCGTACCATTGAAACCCCAAACTGCCTTCGGTGTATGCGGATCCATATCCATGGTTTCAGAGCCGTAGCACCAGCATGGAGTAACTGTCAGAGACACACCAACGTTTTCCTTTCTGAACTTATCAGCACAGGCTGCTGCCTCAGCAACTCCTCCGATACAGCTATCAGAAATAACACACTCGACTGCAGAACCGTCAGGGTAACAGAGGTTTTCAGAGATGAAGGCGGCTGTCGCCTTAGCCTGATTCATCGTCTGCTCTTCCAATGACTCACGGACACCTCCTAGACGTCCGTCAATCGTAGGGCGGATGCCTATTTTAGGCATGTTGTCTTTATTAAATACAGTTTTCATAGCTGTGTTGTCTTATACGTATTACGAATAATAAATTGTTTATGTTATGCGATTAGATCGAGAAATTTCTGATACGGCTCCTGCCAGTCAGCACTTGCCTGCGGAGTGTATGTAATCGTTTCCATGGATTTTGCAACAAGGGAGCGCCCTTCTGTGATATCTTTTAAATCTCCCGTTGCCACCATCTGGGTAATGATGTTTCCACATGAGGTTGCTTCTACAGGCCCTGCTACTACGGGAATGCCCAGAGCGTCTGCCGTTGCCTGCGCCAACAAGGCGTTCTGAATACCACCTCCGCCAGCGTGGAGCTTATCAAAAGACCTACCGGTAACACCTTGGAGCGACTCGACCACCTGACGGTATTTGAGCGCAAGACTCTCGGTAGCGACACGCAAAAGCTGCCCTTTGGTCTTCGGAATCGCCTGACCAGTCCTCTCACAAAACGCCTCAATTTTTTCAGGCATATCACCAGGAGTTGCAAATACCGGATCATTGGGATCAATATAGGCTGTATGCGGCTGAGCCTCCTCCGCTAAACGCGCAAGCTCTGCGTAACTCATTTCCTCACCACGCTCGGCCCAGTAACGACGGCATTCTTGAATAATCCAAAGACCAGAAACATTGTGTAACAAACGGGTCGTCTTATTCACCCCACCCTCATTGGAAAGCTTGGCCTCATAGGCTGCCGTCGTTGTTACCGGCTTTTCTGATTCCACACCGAGAATCGACCATGTGCCGGACGAAAGCCATAAACCTCCGCGCTCCATCGGTAATCCCGCTACAGCAGACGCGGTATCGTGCCCCGCAGATGCCACCACTTGCAGCGTATGCGAAACCCCAGCTTTATGAGCAACCGCTTCCGTCAAAGGTCCTAAGACGGTGCCGGACGAGACGATATTACCAAACATTTTGCGTGGCAGCCCAAGCGCATCAATCACCTCCCAAGCCCAGTCCCGCTTGATTGGATCGTATAGCTGGCTGGTACTCGTCACGGTGCGCTCGTTGGATTGCACTCCACTGAGCCAATACGCCAGTAAGTCTGGGGTAAACAAAAGTCGATCTGCGATATCAAGACATGGGTTGTTTTTCATCCCCTCGGCAAGCAGATGTAGGCTCGAGTTATAAAATGCCGGCTGCACACCTGTGCATGCAAAAACGCTTTCCATTGGCATACGGGATTCCATCTCCTCCTGCATTCCCTCAATGCGCGGGTCGCGGTATTGCCGGTGACCACCGAGCATATTACCCTGCTTATCCAATAAGGCATAATCACAACCCCAAGTATCCGCACCTATCGAAACGATAGCATCACCATATTTCTCATTCGCCTTGTGCAAGCCCTCAAGAATTGACTCAAAGAGACCGATGGTATTCCAATAGCAGCCACCATGAATTTCTACCCCGTTATTGTCAAAACGATGAACTTCTTCCAGCTTGAGAGTGCCAACATCATAGACGCCTGCGACGAGACGACCTGATCCTGCTCCTAGGTCAATAGCGATGTAAACTTGCATAATTTCGTTTTTACTGTGTTTTTCTTGGTTTTTTTGGGTTTGAAGTCAAGCTTTGATAATTTCCACGCCTATATTCTTTAATGATTCGAGTATACTGGGGTCCGCCTTCTTCGTTGTGACCAGAGTTGTGAGCTGAGCGCACTGTGCAAAAAAGAAGGCTGATCTTGCTCCGATCTTCGATTCATCAGCTAGCAGACAAACATCTTCAGCAGCGGCGATGACATGCTCCTTGAAGGCTGCTTGCCGTGAGTTACTCTCACTCACGCCCCTATCTAAATCTAGACCGCTGCCGGAAAAAAACATGCGATGAATATTATAGCGATGCAAGGTGCGCTCTGCCACCAGCCCGATCATTGAGCGTGAGCGGCGCTCTAATAAGCCGCCCGTGCAGATTAAATCGATGTTTTCGACATCGGCAAGAGCTCCAACCACATCGTGCGCGTTGGTGATCACAGTGTGATGAAAGCTTGGTAAATACTGGGTAATCGTCAGTGCCGTAGAGCTCGCATCAATAAAAATGGTCTCCCCCGGCTGAATTCTTTGTGCCGCGGCTTTTGCAATCGCGCTCTTGGCTTCTCGATTGATCAACTGCCTTTCGGTCAGCGACAGCTCGCGGATGATACGTTTGGACGGGATGGCCCCACCGTGCGATCTGACCAAGAGACCTTGATGCTCGAGCAGTTCAAAATCCTTACGGATGGTCTCATCGGTAACATCCAGATCAGAGGCAACATCTTTGGTACGCAGAGAACCGCGTTCCTTGAGTGCTTCGAGTATTTTGTGATGTCGTTCCGCTGCTAACATGGGCAATTAAAGGTGCAAAAAGGCCTAAGTCTTTGAAGGTTGGTCTTTTCCTTTGTTTTTCTTTGTTTCCTTAGCTTTTTCTTTGTTTTTTATTGACCTGTCAACCCTATCATGCAAAAAAGAGTGCGTCATCCACAAAAATTCATGTCTTCTTCTCAACAAAAAAGCGTCCCAAGAGCAGTTATCGAACACATGGTTCGGGAGCAGGTATACCAAGAAATGGGCATCGACCTGCCCGCACAAGCCAAAGCACCAAAAGGTTTCGTTGTTAACATAAGTGCCCGTCACTGTCACCTAACTCAAGAAGCTGTCGAGGCCCTATTCGGCCCTGGTCACGAACTTACTCCTAACAAATGGCTCTATCAAGAAGGCGCCTATGCTGCCAAAGAGTCCGTAACCTTGATTGGACCACGCAGTCGCGTTATCTCTAACCTTCGCATCCTCGGACCATGCCGTGACCTCAATCAGGTCGAACTTGCATTCACCGACGCGATCTCCCTTGGCTTTGACATCCCTATCAAAATGTCTGGCGATGTTGCAGGAACACCAGGCTGCATGCTCATGGGACCTAATGGATACTTTAAAATGGACGAAGGCGTGATCCGCGCCCAACCGCACGTGCACATGCACCCTAACGACGCCGCCTTTTATGGCGTCAAGCACCTCGACATCATGAAAATGAAAGTCCACAGCCCATGCTCAGTAACCTTTGACAACATCGTTGTCCGTGTCGACGAAAGCTTCAACCTGGAAGCGCACATCGACACCGATGAAGGCAACGCATGTGGCCTCAAACCAGACACCTTCTGTGAGCTCATTAAATAATCAGTCTCACAAAACACCACTAACCAACAACCAACAAACACAACCAACAATACCATGAGCAAAGCACTCGGAATGATTGAAACCAAAGGCTACGTCGGAAGCGTAGAGGCAGCAGACGCGATGGCGAAAGCCGCCAACGTCGAAATTACCAAACAAGTACAAATCGGAGCAGGATTTCTTACGATCCTCATCCAAGGAGATGTCGGCAGCGTTAAAGCAGCAGTTGACGCTGGTGCAGAAGCAGCTGGCCGCGTAGGTGAGCTCGTTAGCGCACACGTCATCGCACGTCCAGCTCCTGAACTCCTCAAGCAATTTGATCTCTAATCTGATTAAATTTTTCTCAAAATAACTACTAACTAAATATTATCATGGCTAAACAAGCACTCGGAATAATTGAAGCAAAAGGACTCACATCACTGATTGAAGCATCAGACGCCGCTATCAAGGCAGCTGACGTAACAATGACTGGCTGGGACAAGATCGGTTCTGGTCTCGTCTGTGGATTCTTCACTGGTGACGTCGCCGCTGTCAAAGCTGCCGTAGATGCTGGTGCAGAAGCAGCAGCACAAGTTGGCGAAGTCAACTCCGTCCTCATAATTCCACGCCCACACGAAGACCTCGGTCAAATGGGCCCTTGGATTAAGTAAATCCTGATTGAACACTTACGACTCCTCGTAATCATGCACATCCTCATCGCCAACCTCGGTTCCACCTCATTCAAATACCGCCTCTATAAGATGGACGGTAAGAATGGTGCTGTGATCGCTTCAGGCGGCTTTGAGCGTGTCACCAATCACGAAGAAGTCATCAATCAAGCCCTGGCCGATCTTATCGACCAAGGCAATCTAAACTCAATCAACGACATTGATGCCGTTGGTTTTAAAACCGTGCTCGGCAAAGATCTGAGCGGTTGTGTTGATGCTGATGATACGGTCATCGCTGCGCTTGAGGGCTTCCGTGAGGTAGCCCCAGCGCATAACCCTCCTTACGCTGAGGGCATCCGCCAATTCCGCCAAATTCTCCCCGATGCGCGCCTCGTTGCTCTCTTCGAGACAGCCTTTTACCAGTGGGTTCCACAAGCAGCTTCCCGATACGCCGTTCCCAAGGAATGGCATGATGCGGGTATTCGCCGCTATGGCTTCCACGGAGCCAGCCACAAATTCGTCGCCGAACGCTCAGCTGAGCTGATGGGCCGTGAAGATGTCGCTGAATCCGTACGCGGTCTTTACGTAGACGGACCCCAAGAGGTTTCTGGAGATCCACTACGTGTGGTCTCTTTCCACCTCGGTGGCAGCAGCTCTGTTACAGGTATCCGCAATGGCATTGCCATCGGCACCAGCATGGGATTCTCCCCACAGAGTGGACTCCCCCAAAACAATCGTGTCGGCGATCTCGACTCAGGTGCCCTGCCCTACGCTACCAAAGCACTGGGCATCACTATGGAGGAGGCCGAACGCCAACTCACCAAAGAATCAGGCCTGCAAGGAGTATCCGGAGTCAGTAATGATCTTCGCGATATCTGCAACGCTGCAGAAGGCGGCAACGATGACGCCCAACTCGCGCTCGACATGCTCGTTGATTCAGCACGTCATTGGGCTTCCAGCTTTCTCTTCGAACTTGGTGGTCTCGACACCATCGTCTTCACCGCCGGCATTGGTGAAAACAACCCGTGGCTGCGCACCGCCATTTGTGCCGGGCTTGAAAACTTCGGCGTTACAATCGACGAGGAAAAAAATGCTGCATGCATGGCAAGCGAAGCCGTCATCAGCTCTGACAACTCTCCAGTAAAAATCATCGTAATCCCCGCGAACGAAGAACTCGTTCTCGCCCGAGAAGTGCACCGCAAAATAAGCTGAGCACTCACCAGCATGATCACGATCTCTATGCCTAAAACAATTTCTACCAACTAACCAACCAAACTAACAACCAAACCAAATAATACCATGGCTATACAAGCAATAGGAATACTCGAAACCCGCGGCCTCGCAGGCCTTGTCAACGGCACTGACGCTATGCTCAAAGCAGCAAACGTCACACTCGCTGGACCCATGCGCCAAATCGGCAGCGCTATGTGCAACGTCGTCGTCGAAGGTGACGTCGCCGCTGTCAAAGCTGCTATCGACGCAGGTGCTGCAGCCGCATCACAAATCGGCGAAGTTCTCAGCGCTCACGTCATTGCACGTCCTGACGCCGCCACCTCTGATGTATTGCCCAAGCGCGCTGCTAAAAAGTAAACTGATTGTTGGCCAATAACAGCCAACTAATCGGTCTCTTAGCAGACACTTGTCACATATCATTCAAATCCATCACTCAGACCAATACCATGTTTCTCGCAGAAGTTATCGGCCACGTCGTCGCAACTAAAAAAGACGACAGTATGCGGGGCAAAAAGCTATTTTTGCTACGCCCTCAGCTTATCGATGAAAACAACCCCGCTGCATTCCGCAACGGTGTAAACACCATCGTAGCCGTTGATAATGTGGGTGCAGGTGAAGGAGATCTGGTGATGTTTTGCCAAGGCAGCTCTGCACGTCAGGCTGCCGGCCTCAAAATGCTGCCTATAGACGCGGCCATTGTCGCGATTATCGACAGCGTCGATGTCCTAGGCAACAAAGTATACAAGAGTAACTAATTCCAACTTCAATCGTTTAATCAGTGAATACCATCGACCAAGATACCCTCCGCAACGTTGTTGAGAACGTCATCCAACAATTAGGTAACCCACCCGCAGCAGCAGCTAATACTTCTGCCAACAATCCTGCCGCACCAACACCTGTAGCTGCGCCATCCTCGGATGAGTGCTGTAAAGCTCCTGGAATCGGCGGCAAGCATGGGGTATTTGCTCATGTCTGCCAAGCTTCTGAAGCTGCTCACAAAGCATTCCTTCAGCTTAAGGAATTGGGTCTTGAAGGTCGTAGTCGTGTGATCGAAATCGTCAAGGAAACCTGCATGGCAAACGCTGAGCCATGGGGAAAATTCGAACTCGACGAAACCAAGATTGGGCGTCTGGATCACAAGATTGAAAAACTCCAAATCGTGGGACATGTCCCAGGTGTCGAATGGCTAACTCCTAACGCGATGAGTGGTGATAACGGAATCACGCTTGAGGAATTTGCACCCTTTGGCGTTATTGGTGCGATTCTCCCAGTAACTCACTCGGTACCCACACTCACAGGTAACGTCATCAGTATGGTTGCTGCCGGAAATGCGGTTGTTTTCAACCCTCATCCCGGAGGCGCCAAAAGTGCTGTCATGGCCACTCGCGCCTACAACCAGGCCATTGAAAGGGAATTAGGTATCGACAACCTCATCTGCACGATCGAAGAGCCCACCATCGAAACCTTCGAGAAGATTTGCAAAAATGAGCACATCGCCCTCATGGCCATTACCGGTGGACCTGCCGTCGTTGACGCTGCCATGAAGTCTGGCAAGCGTTCCGTATGTGCTGGGCCAGGCAACCCAGTTGTCGTTGTTGATGACTCAGCCAATCTCGATAAAGCCGCTATTAACATCATCGCTGGCGCCGCCTTTGACAACAACCTCCTTTGCATTGGAGAAAAGTCCGTCTTCGTTGTCGATTCCGTCTTTGAGCCCTTCATGCAAGCCATGGAAAGAGCTGGCGCTACTCGCCTCAATGCCAACCAAGTAGACAGCCTAACTAAGGTCGCCTTTGACATCTCTACAGGTGCTGGCGGCTGCGCTCAGGCAGCTCTCAATCGTGACCTCATTGGCGTTGATGCCGCCGTCCTCGCTCGTCATGCAGGCATTAGCTCGCCCGCCAAGACCGACCTCGTCTTTGGTGAAACCGATGCTGAGCACCCTTTCGTGCAGAAAGAGCAA
Organism: Akkermansiaceae bacterium; assembly: GCA_017857425.1. Lineage (GTDB taxonomy): Bacteria > Verrucomicrobiota > Verrucomicrobiia > Verrucomicrobiales > Akkermansiaceae > Oceaniferula. The sequence goes on along the minus strand of JAFMDE010000031.1, from coordinate 2,691 downwards.
ATGATGCCCATGTTACCCATCGTGCGCGTATCAGATTTCAAGACAGCCGTTAAACTCGCCAAGGATGCTGAGCACGGCTACCGCCACTCCGCAGTGATCCACTCAACCAACGTTGATCACATGACTCACATGGCCAGAGAAATGGACACCACTATTTTCGTCAAAAACGGCTCATCTGTCGCCGGTCTTGGTCTGGGCGGTGAAGGATACCTCAGTTACTCCATCGCCACTACGACTGGAGAAGGTATCACCACACCAAAGACCTTCACCCGTATCCGCCGTTGCGTCATGGTTGAAAACCTTCGCATCATCTAAACCTTTTAAATCGACTCAAAAGAATGCTCCACTGCCAAGTTGTTGGAAACGCAGTAGCCACGGCGAAACATAATTCGCTTGATGGCTTCAAAATGCTGTTATGCCAACAACTCGATGCCGAGCAACAGCCATCAGGGACACCCTTTATCGCCATCGACCTCTTCGGCGCAGGCATGCACCAAAAGGTTTTTGTCAGCACAGATGGTATAGGAGCACGTGACATCGTTCACGACCAACACTCTCCCATCCGCATGTTCATTCAGGGAATCATCGACTAAATCATATGCGTATCGGCCAAGTCATCGGAAAAGTTACCATGAGCATCCAGGAAAAAGCCTTCCACGGTGGACGCTGGCTGGTAGTCAATCCTGTCGACACTGAGCAAATCAACACCTGCATTAGTCAACCACCAAGCCTCACCAAACAAGCATCGCTGATCATATATGATAATATCGGCGCGGGAGAAGGAGACATCATTGGATTTGTCGAAGGAGCAGAAGCCACAGCCCCCTTTGATGGACCAACACCGATTGACGCCATCAGCCTCGCCATTTTTGACACGCTTAAATATATAGCACCTGCCAACTAACCACATTTTATAACATGAAGAAAGTTTACACCGCAAAAGACATCAAGGACCTGATCTCACAGGGCACATCTTTAGACAGCATTCCTGCGGGATCAATTCTGACACCATCAGCTAAGGATGCTATCAAGGAGCAAAGCGGTGGTTCTGCCACAGCTAGCACAAACCGCGCTAGCAGTGCTCAGAGCTCAGACCGTTTCCCTCCATTGCCTCCAGGAGTTGCCGCTGTTCCTCCTGAGCCGATCGTGCCCAGTATGGAATACCACTGGCCAGCAGGTGGAGATGCTAGCAACCCAGAGGAAATCCAACGCTTCTTCCACTCTCCCGAGATCATGAAGCTCAAGGACGAGATGATCCGCGTGGCACGCAAAATGTGGCAACGCAATATGGTCGATGGCAACGGTGGCAACATCACCGTGCGTGTCGGAGACAACCTCGTTCTTTGCACCCCAACTCTTCGTTCTAAAGGTGAAGTTCAAGCCGACGAAATTGCTCTCATCGATTTGGAGGGCAACCAGAAAGCCGGCTGGCGCAAGCGTACCTCTGAGGCCAACACCCACCTGGCCATCATGAAGGTTCAGCCCAAGTGTAAATCCGTCATTCACGGCCACCCTCCCTATTCAACCGCATTCGCAGTCGCTCGAGTCGAGCCACCAACATGTCTCTGTTCAGAGGTAGAGGTCTTCACCGGAGCTATACGCCTGGTTGAATACCACACCCCAGGAAGTCCTGAGATCTGTGAAGCCGTCGCCAAAATTGGCAAAGACAACCCTGCGATTCTGCTCGCCAACCACGGAGTGATGGCTTGGGGAAGTGACGTTGAAGATGCTTACTGGAAAATGGAAAACATGGAAACCGCCTGTCAGACCATCTGGGTCGCTAGCCAGCTCAACGGCGGTAAGCTTCCAACCATCTCCGGCGAGAAAATGCAGGAAATCTTCGAAATTCGCAAATCAATCGGCATGGAGGACCCGCGCGAAGGACTTAAAGAGTGCGAACTTTGTCAAAACGACAACTTCCAACCTGGCACCTACTGTGAGGTAGCTCCTGCCACCAAGGACATTGGCTCCAGCCTCGACCCACAAGCTGAAGACCTTGTCAAAAAGCTCACTGATGAAATCGTAGCAAAAATGGCTTAATACCCTGCTGCCGACAATCACTGCGCACCTATTAAAACAATCATGAAGTCAGTCTACACAGCCAAGCAAATTGAAGATATTGTCCTCTCTGGAAAGAGCCTTGATGCTCTTCCCTCAGATGCCGTCTTAACACCCTCAGCCAAAGACTACCTCAAAGAGCTGGAAAGCCCTGGCTTTGGTTCAGGAAACAGCAAAATAGCAGCTGAACGCGCTCTAGATTTGGAGCCACCTACTCTGCCCGATTACGAGTTTAAATGGAAGCCAGGAAGCGATCCTAAGACACCGGGAGAAATCCTCGACTTTTTTCACTCCCCAGAAGTGCACACTCTCAAAGAGCGTATTTGCGATCTCGGCAAACGCATGTGGCAACGCAATTACACCGATGGTAATGGCGGCAACATGACCATCCGCGTTGGAGACAACCTGGTACTCTGCACCCCTACTCTCATTTGCAAAGGATTCATGAAACCCGAGGACATGTGCCTTGTGGATCTCAATGGCAAACAAGTCGCAGGCAGGCGCCCACGCACCAGCGAGTGCATGACGCACCTTGCCATCATGAAACGCCAGCCAAAGTGCAAGGCGGTCTGTCACTCTCACCCTCCGCACGCCACCGCTTTTGCTGTGGCTGGTGTTCGCCCACCGCTTTGC
>JAFMDE010000030.1 GCA_017857425.1 Akkermansiaceae bacterium | reverse complement strand
GCTGAAAATCGGTAGCGAAATACCAGAAGAAGAGAGCCAAGAGGCCAAGACCGGAGAGGAAGGTTAGCAGCCGGTCGTCGCTGAATAGGGATGCGAGGATAGTGGTCATTTCGATATAGTAATTGGTCGGGGTGCACTAGAGGCACGCTGGAATGAAAAGGATATATAAAAGCTGCCTTGTTTTGGCAAGTGCGAGATAGGTGGCTTGTCTAAACTAGACAACTGGGTTTAACCGATGCCTCATCCTTTTGAGACTTCACCGGATTGATCATCATCTGATTTTGATGCTGATGGGGTGACGGTGGCGATTGCACTTTTGTCATATTTAACAAAGGTGCCTTCGGCAACTTTGAGTGAAACAGTTTTTTCGCTGACTGCGTTCACGGAAGCGTGAATGCCGCCGATGGTAACGACCTTGTCACCTTTTTTGAGAGCGGCTTGTTTAGCTGCAAGCTCCTTGCGCTGTTTTTGCTGAGGGCGGATAAGTATAACCCAGAAAACAACAAACATGAGAACCATCATGACGATAGGGCTCCCAAAGAGGTTTCCTGATCCTGATTCTGATTTGGCTGCTTGTGCGAGGATGTTGATGGTGGCGTTCATGGTGTTTGTATGTAGCGTTGATTAAAGTTATTTTTGAATGAGGTAAAGTTGCCCTCCTCAATGGCTTCACGCGCTTGGTGCATGAGGCGCAAATAGAAATGCAGATTATGCAGGGAAAGCAATCTTAAAGAGAGCATTTCGCCGGCACGGAAGAGATGCCGGATAAAGGATCTTGAGTATTTCTGGAGATAAGGATGGGTATTTTCATCCAGAGGGCGTGAATCGAACTCAAATTCTTTGTTTTTGATGTGAATGGGGCCGTCGGCTGTAAACACCGTGCCGTGGCGGGCGACTCGTGTTGGCATCACACAATCAAACATGTCTACCCCGCGGGCGATCATCTCAAGCATTTGAGGTGGGGTTCCCAATCCCATGGCGTAGCGTGGTTTGTCTTCAGGTAGAAAAGGGACGGCATTTTCAATGGCGCGCATCATCTCGTGTTCAGGTTCTCCAACGGATATGCCGCCAACGGCATAACCATCGAAGCCGATATCAACTAATTCACGTGCAGATTGTTCGCGCAGCTCAGCATAGGTGCTACCCTGGACGATGCCAAAAATGAGCTGGCCCTGCTTGCTAGTGTCCCAAGGGATATGCTTATTTGCGTTTTGCTGATGCCACTCCTTACAACGTTTTGCCCAGCGTGTAGTCAGAGCTAGTGAGTCGGCTGCATATTGTTTTTCGCAGGGGTAGGGGGGGCACTCATCGAACAGCATAGCGATATCACTTCCGATGGTCGCCTGAATTTCCATGCTGAGCTCGGGGGTTAACATGGTTTTAGCTCCGTCAATGTGGTTGGCAAATTCTACTCCTTGTTCTGATATTTTACGCAGTTTGGCGAGAGACCATACCTGAAATCCGCCAGAGTCGGTGAGGATGGGCTTCTCCCAGGTAGAGAATTTGTGCAGTCCACCCATCTCCCGGATCACATCAAGTCCGGGGCGGAGGTTGAGGTGGTAGGTGTTTCCGAGGATGATTTTGGCATCAACTATATCAACCAATTCATCGGGGGAGAGTGTTTTCACCATTCCCTGTGTGCCGACGGGCATGAAAATAGGCGTAGGGATGTCGCCATGAGCTGTGGTTAAGAGACCTGTACGCGCTGCGCTATCGCTACAAGTATGGTGAAGTTGGAAAGACAAAATTTAGTGAGGGGGAGGTGAAATGTGTTCAATCATGTATCCGTAAACCGAGTGGTCTATCTTTATGGTAGCAGGATACAATCTGAGACGACCATGAGATGATCTGAGGCAGGGATCACGACATTACGAGAACGAACCGGCCTCAGTAGAGGGCTGGTGTAGATATAGTCGATGCGTTGGAATGGGATGCGGCGGTGCCATGTATTTGCCCATCCTGTGCCTACTTTGTTGTATGAATCTGTAAAGTGTCCCCTGAAGAGATCATGGAGAGGGTCAGAGGCGGGTGCGTTGAGATCTCCCGCGACCACTACAGGCCGAGTCGGGAAGGGGGTGCTGTCTTGTAGCAGGGTGAGGCTCCATATGACTTGCTTGCGTTGCAGCCTGCGATTAGCGGAGTGTCTTTTCCAGCAGCTTACTTGCCAAAGACGCATGTCGGTAATCGCAGATTTGAGGTGAAAGTTGACACAGTCAATTAACCTGCCCTCAGGATGTTGCCTAGATTTAGGAAGCCTCAAAGTGGTGTGATGGCTGTGTGGCATCGTATTTGGAGTGGTGTCGTTGATTTGCCATTTGGTGAGTGTTGCTGAGTGGCCATCTGCGCGGAAATCTCCTCTTACTGGATAAACGATGTCTGCCATGATTTCAGCATGCCATGGAGTGATTTCTTGCATGAACAAGATATCGGGTTTGTAGGCAGCGATCATTTCAGCCTGCTTTCTTACTTCAGCACTATTGAGCTTGAGCGCGCCCCAGTTGAGTGTGCAAATACGAATGGTTTCTTGCGACTGAAATGGTTTTGGCAGGCCTGGTTCTGGAACTTCTTTGCCGATGTTTGCAAGTGCATGAGATTCATCCGATGCCGTCAACATGGTGAGGAGCCACAGGGTGACAAGCATGAGCGAGAGCTGTGCACGCCAAAATAGAAATGCGAGTGCGGAGAGAATAAGGCCGATAAACGACCACATCCAAATGGGATAGACGGTGAAGGCCGCCATCAAGTCGGGCTGCCTAATATAGCTCGCTGCGGTAATCACATGGAGACCCAGTGACGCAACAATCAGTAATCTTGGAAGCCAGTGGCGCATTGCTCAGCGGTCTGTGCCCTCAATAAGGGCGTCAGAGGAGGTTTTACATGCCGGGGAGGCCCAAGCCGCCGGTTAGTTTGGACATTTCAGCCGCAGCCATTTCCTTGCCTTTAGTCACCGCCTCCTGGACTCCGGAGAGGACGAGCTCTTGGAGGAATTCGACGTCTGCGGGGTCAACAACGGAAGGGTCTATGCGAATGGATTGCACATCGCCAGCGCCGTTGGCCACGACCGTCACCTTACCGCCCCCTACTGAGGCCTCTACGTTTTTGTTGGCAAGTTCCTCTTGGGTTTTTTGCATGCCAGCTTGCATTTGCTGGGCCTGCTTCATGAGTTTTTGGATATCCATTGGGTGTGTTGGTTCTGGTTAATTATGGTTGCTGGATGGTGCCCTCAAAGACCTTGAGCGCCTCTTGTATGAGCGGGTCTTGATAAAAGGAGTCGTCGTCCACTGGAGACGGTTCTTCTTCGTCCGCTGGTTCAGTAGATGATTGTTCCGCAGCTTGTGGTGGAGCATTTAGCGCAGGGGCTGGCTCGGCAGCTGCTTCAGGGGCCGCGTCAATGAGGGCGTCGAGGCTTCTTTTTGCCTTTGGCTGAGGCTCGCTTGTTTCCTTGGTCGGCGGTAGCTTGGCTTCTGTGGCTTGAGGGGGTGGGCTCGTTGGGCTGCTGCTTGGGCTCACTGAGGCAGGAGGCGTAGGCGTAGAGTGTGGTGTTTCGCTTGGAGTCTGAAGATCACTCAACGAACCTGCGCCGGCGAGGGCCTTAATAACATCGCTGATACGTGCATCATTGAGAGACTGGATTGCTTTGATGATACCTATTTCAAAATGAAGACGTTTGTTTGAAGCCCACTTCATACGCCCTTCGGAATCAGCTAGGACATCGATGAGGTTGAGAATGCGATCTGTTTGGATGCCCTCGGAAGCAGCAACAAGTGGGTCCCATATTTCAGCGGCAAAACCTTCGTTGCCTGCATTGGGGTCAAGTCTGGTAACGAGCAGGGCACGCAGGCAGCCTATGAGTTCGCCGAGGAGCTGGGAGAGCTCTTTGCCGGATTCAGCCTGCTGGTGAATGAGGTCGAGAGCTTTTGGGCTGTCTTTGCCAAGAATACTGCTCGTTAAGCTGGCCACTGTCTCACGAGAGGTGAAACCAAAAATTTCTAAGACGTTTTGTTCGGTGATGCTCTCGCCACAAAATGCGACCAGCTGATCGAGCATGGATTGAGCGTCACGCATGCCGCCGTCTGCCCCTTTGGCGATGGCCCATGCTGCCGGGTCATCGAGCTGAACGCCTTCTTGTGTGGCAATATATTGAAGGTGCTTAGCAATGGTCTCGGTGGGAATCGGCCTCAGGTCGAAGCGTTGGCAGCGAGAAATGATGGTGGGTAGAATCTTGTTGGGTTCGGTGGTGGCAAAAATGAACTTTACGTGCTCCGGAGGTTCTTCGAGTGTTTTGAGCAGGGCATTGAAGGCGGCCGAGGTAAGCATGTGCACCTCGTCAATGTAGTAGATTTTGTATTTGCCCTGTGTAGGGGTAAATTGAACGTTTTCACGGATATCCCGGACGTTATCGACGCTATTGTTGGAGGCTCCGTCAATTTCGATGACATCTAATGAAGTGCCGTTACCAATTTCTAGGCACACTGGATCATCGGGATCAAAATCAATGCTGGGCCCTCCAGGGCAGTTGAGGGCCTTTGCTAAAATACGTGCAGTGGTTGTTTTTCCTGTTCCTCTTGGTCCGACGAATAACCAAGCATGGGCTAGCCTGTCGCGCTCGATCGAATTGCGAAGGGTGGAAATAACATGATCTTGGCCAAGCACGTCAGCAAACGTTCTCGGGCGGTATTTTCTGGCAAAAACCTGGTAGCTCACGCGGGTTAATCTAGTGGTGACGAAAAATTTATCAATGACGATCTGCTGGTCTTTTTTTCTCCCACTTATAATAGATTCCGGGGATTGGGGTTGATCTCTCTCTTTATGTCAGTTATGGCGCATTAGCGAATTGTTCGCCAATATACTCATGAGTGATTTTTCCCCTTTCCGAGAGAAGATGGAGTCTGCCGCGGTGACAGAAGCCGCAATCCGTGCTTTTGAACGCAATTATGAATCTCTGCTTCGCAATGAAAGCGGAATGATTCCTGAAAACAGCATTAGCCCGTGTGATCATTTGCCCCAGCTTGATGACTTTTCGTCTGGGGCGGAGGACTTTGATCCAGCATTGCTCGCTCAAACGGTTGTCATTAAACTCAATGGGGGTCTGGGCACTAGCATGGGTCTGCAGAAGGCAAAGAGTTTATTGCCGGTAAAAGGAGAGGACACTTTTCTTGATATCATCGCCCATCAAATTCTACATCTACGCCAAGAGACCGGTGCGAATGTTCGTTTCCTGCTGATGAATAGCTTCAGTACAAGTCAGGATACTCTTGATCACATGGAGGTGTATGCCGATCAGGATTTATCGGGCGCTGAGAAAATTGAGCTGATGCAAAATCAAATCCCCAAAATTGATGCGCAAACTCTGGCTCCCGTGGTTTGGGAAAAGAACGAGTCCAGTGAGTGGTGTCCACCTGGCCATGGCGATCTTTATGCGGCCTTGTCGGGAAGCGGTTGGCTAGACGCTTTGCTCTCTGATGGTGTAAAATACGCCTTTGTTTCCAATTCTGATAATCTTGGAGCAGTGCTTGATGCTGGGCTGCTACGATATTTCGCGGATACCAATAAGCCCTTTCTGATGGAGGCTACCCAACGAACAGAGGCGGATAAGAAGGGAGGGCATCTAGCCATACGTAAAGAAGATGGTCAGCTGTTACTGAGGGAGGTCGCACAGTGTCCGGAGGAAGATATCGATGAATTTCAAAATATTGGAAAGCACTGTTATTTTAATACCAACAGCTTGTGGATACGCTTAGATGCACTTAAAGATCTTTTGAAAAAAGAGAATGGGGTTTTGCCATTACCCATGATTCAAAATAAAAAGACGGTGGATCCTCGCGATAGTCAATCCACTGTGGTCTATCAGCTTGAAACGGCAATGGGTGCTGCCATTGAGTCGTTCCCGGGTTCAGCGGCTGTTTGTGTGCCACGGTCGCGTTTTGCACCGGTGAAAACGACCTCTGATTTGTTTGCTATTCGCTCTGATGCCTACGTTCAAGAGCCCGATGGTCGCATAGCTCTGTCTGCGCAGCGGCAGGGCAGACAGCCAATCATTGTATTGAGTGAGGAGTATAAATTGGTTGATAGCCTAGAAGGACTGGGTGTTCCCTCACTACTCAAGGCCGACAAATTAACCATTTTGGGCCCTGTTCGTTTTTCTGATGGAGTGAGCATTGTCGGGGATGTCAGTTTTATCAATGAATCAGGGGAGACCAAATGGATTGCCGGTGGCACCTATCAAGATGAGCAGATTGTGCTCTGAGCTTCATTGAGTCACTGTTGCTGTTAAGTAGCTCACATCTAATTGCCTGAGCGTGGCTGACAAAATAGATTCATTTATGGGATTGCAAGACCTTGAGGATTCTTGCATACCGTGCTCAGCATGACTGATTTCGCAGGACTTGATATACCAGAAGATGGCTACGATGCCGTTATTTTTGACCTTGATGGAACCTTAGTTGACTCAATGCCTGCTCATTTTGCAGCATGGTGTGAGGCTCTGTCGAAACAGGACGCGGCACACATTTTTCCGGAAGATGTTTTTTATGCCATGGGGGGCAGACCGACACATGATATTATCTCGGAGCTCAACGGTGAATTTGGCCTACACTTGGATCCTCATGAAGTAGCGATCGACAAGCGTAATGCCTTTCTTGAGCATCTCGATGACATTGAGCTCATTGATGAGGTGGCTGATTTTGCTAAAAGTCTGCGTGGTAAATTTCCCCTTGGTATCGCGACCGGAGGAACGCGTTTGGTATCAGAGAAAATCCTACAAATAGTAGGGCTTAGTGACTTATTTGATGAAGTGGTAACCGCCAACGATGTGGTATGTGGTAAGCCCGCCCCTGACATTTATCGTGAGGCGGCATCAAGATTGGGTGTTGATCCCATGCGATGTCTGGCATTTGAAGATGCGGCAGCAGGGATGATGGCGGCACAATCTGCTGGTATGACCGTTGTTTATGTGCCAGCACCTGTCAGAGTAAAATGATACTCTGTCTCTCATCATGCAGCAACAATCCCGGATCGCTCCAGCCAAGATTAACCTAAGCCTGAGGGTCTTAGCTAAACGTGCTGACGGCTTCCATGAGATTGAAAGCCTGATGGTTCCATTGTCATCGGCAATGCTGGGCGATGTCTTGCATTTCGACAAGGCTGATAGCTACAGCCTGCACTGCGATGAGCCGGGCGTGCCCTTGGACGAGACAAACCTCATCACCATGGCTGTGCGTGAATTCGAGCGGGTTTCAGGCAAGCCGTGTCATTGGCAAATCACCTTAGAAAAAAACATACCCCATGGAGCTGGGTTAGGAGGCGGTAGCAGCGATGCCGCTACGACCTTGCTTGCCCTTAACGATTTGGAGTGTGGTGGTTTTTCGGATGATCAGTTGGCGGATATGGGCGCCTGCTTTGGCTCTGACGTTCCGTTTTTCATCTATCAACAAGCATGCATGGTCAAGGGCAGGGGGGAGCTTGTTGAGCCGGTGCATAGGCCGGAGATTTCAGGACAGAGGGTTTTGCTGCTTAAGCCGAGCTTTGGTGTATCGACCCCTGAGGCTTATCAGCACTGCTTGGATGCGAAAGCTGTGCCTGGGGTAGATTATGCACCACAGGAAATGCCCTGGGGGGAAATCATTAATGAGCTAGAAAAACCTGTATTTTATAAGCACCGCTTTCTTGCGGAAATGAAGTTGTGGTTGCTCGACCAAGTGGAAATAGACGCTGCGATGATGTCAGGATCCGGCTCAACAATGATGGCGTTTATCAATGATGCGGATGCCGCTGATGACCTGTTAGCGCGTGCGCGCCGGGAGCTTGACCCGACGCTGTGGGGATGTAGTGTGACCATCGCTTAAACTGTGACGCAATCAGCAAGACATATACTCAAAGATGTATCGAGGTCTTTTTACCTCAGTATGCGTCTGTTGCCCAAGGCGATGCGAGAGCCGGTGAGTTTAGCTTACCTGCTAGCTCGAGCCAGTGACACATTGGCAGATTCGGAGGGCTTGGGTGCTGAATTGAGGCATGAGATGTTGCTCGGCTTTGGAGAGATTCTTCATGGAGCAGACCGAGTAGCTTGGTTGGTGAGGTTGAGCGATGAGGTGATTCCCTGTCAGCACCATCAAGGTGAGAAATCACTTTTGAAAATGATGGATGAGGTGTTTGCTCGGTTGCACGAATTTAGGGATGAGCGAGGGCATGCCGCTATTTTAAAGGTCATGGATCATATTCTCCATGGACAGAGGCTCGATATAGAACGGTTTGAGCTAGGGCAAAGCACGAGACTCACTCAAGATGCAGAACTCGAAGAGTATTGTTTTCTCGTGGCTGGCTGTGTGGGTGAATTTTGGACTGAGATTGGATATATTTCCCTGCCGAAATTTTCATCCATAGAGGCTGAACGCTTGAAGAGCATGGGCATTAATTACGGCAAAGGTTTACAGCTCATTAACATTCTGCGCGATCTGCCATCTGATTTAAAGCTGGGGAGATGTTACCTGCCAGGGGTGGATCCCTCTGATCGGGATGCTATGATGGCAGGGGCCGCTCGTTGGCGTGCCCGTGCCCGTGCATATCTGAGTGATGGACAAGAATACGCTAAGTCACTGAAATTGCGCAGGACACGTGCCGCAACGGCATTACCCGGCTTGATTGGTGAGAGCACACTAGATCTCTTAGATCACGCCAGCTGGGAGGAGCTTGAAAAGGGTGTCAAGGTGACGCGGCGTGATGTGTATCGCCTTACATGGGAATCTTTTTTTGTTTAGAGACTAAACTTGCAGAGTATCGAGTTATCTATTATTGCATTGGACGTGGCAACAATGGATTCAACACAACAACTGCCCGATGCTCATGGGCACTTTGGGACCTACGGGGGCATGTTTGTGCCTGAAACCTTGATGGATCCCATGCAGGTGCTAGCCGCCGAGTATGAAAAGACCAAGGCGGACCCTGAATTTCAAAAGGAACTGGATTACCTCCTCAAGCAATACTGCGGGCGTCCCACGCCACTCTACTACGCCGAGCGTTGGACTGAAAAACTGGGTGGGGCTAAAATTTATCTAAAGCGTGAGGATCTCTTGCACACGGGTGCTCACAAGATCAACAATGCCATTGGCCAAATCTTGCTGGCTAAACGACTTGGTAAAAGTCGTATCATTGCCGAGACCGGAGCCGGTCAGCACGGGGTGGCGACTGCCACGGTTTGTGCCCGATTTGGCATGGACTGTGTGGTTTACATGGGGGCTGTGGACATGGAGCGCCAAGCCCTTAATGTGGCGCGCATGGAGCTGCTCGGTGCAAAGGTTGTCCCCGTAACTGCAGGGCAAGCTACGCTGAAAGAAGCGGTCAATGAGGCTTTGCGTGACTGGGTTTCCAGCGTAGAAAATACCCACTACATTATTGGTTCTGCCCTTGGTGCGCATCCCTTCCCAATGATGGTGCGAGATTTTCATCGTGTTATCGGTGTCGAGGCACGTGAGCAAATTCTTGAGCAGGAAGGGCGCTTGCCTGATTTGCTGGTTGCTTGTGTCGGAGGAGGATCTAATGCCATCGGATTATTTCACCCCTTTATTGGTGACGAGGATGTCAGAATGATGGGCGTTGAGGCAGGTGGCGAGGGAATCAAACCAGAGCGACATGCTGCCCGTTTTCAAGGCGGTAAGTTAGGTGTGCTGCAAGGTGCTAAAACCTGGTTATTAGCTAATGACGACGGTCAAATTGAGCTTACGCACTCTGTGAGTGCCGGTTTGGATTACGCCGCAGTGGGTCCAGAGCATGCGTATCTGAAAGATATCGGCCGCGCTGAATACACCTACGCGACCGACGATGAAGCACTGGCAGCCTTCAAAGAGCTTTCACAAACGGAAGGCATTCTGCCTGCACTCGAATCATCTCATGCGCTGGCATATGTTTCAAAGGTGGCTCCCACCTTGCCTAAGGATACTCTCATTATTCTTAATTTGTCAGGTCGTGGGGACAAAGATGTCGAGCAAGCGGCCAAGTATTTATTGAATAAAGATCTGAGTAAATAATGACGGGCATGAAAGCAGATTTTACCGCACGTTAATATGTCTCGTACCATTGGCATTATTGCAGGTTCTGGTATTTATCCTGAGGTGTTTATCGATGCCGCGCACGCCAAGTCGCCAGATGCTCGATTGGTGATGGCCGCCTTTCATGGGGAAACCCGAGACGAGCTTGCCAATGAGGTTGCAGCGGCTGACTGGTTCAGGGTTGGTCAGCTTGGTAAGATGATTAAGTTTTTCAAAAAGGAGGGCGTTGATGAAGCGGTTATGGTAGGGCAAATTGCTCCCAAGAACCTGTTTGATTTAAGGCCTGATGTCAGGACGATGCTGCTCTTAGCTCGCACCAAAGAAAAAAATGCGGAGTCTCTTTTTGGAGGCATTGCTGACGAGCTGGCTAAGGACGGAATCACCTTGCTGCCGGCGACCACTTTCCTCGAAGATATGATGCCTGCTGAGGGGCACGTATGTGGGCCTTCGATCAAGGAGGCCGCCATGGAGGATGCCCGTTATGGTTTTAGTATCGCCAAGGAAACGAGCCGGCTCGACATTGGTCAATCAGTGGTGGTGCGCAATGGCACAGTATTGGCGGTTGAAGCTTTTGAGGGAACCAATGCATGCATCCGCCGTGGTGGTGAGTTAGGTAGGGGGAAAGAAGTGACCTTGGCAAAGGTCGCCAAGCCGAATCAAGATTTTCGTTTTGATGTGCCTGTTATCGGCCCAGATACCGTCAAGAACTGCGTCCAATCTGGTATTGGGGTGATTGCCATTGAGGCAGGAAAGACACTGATGCTGGCTAGTGAAGAAGTAAGTTCGATGTGCGATGAACACAAGGTGTCCATCCTTGCGTTGTGAGAGCTTCTTCGGCGGGCTTTTTTAGCTGCATGATGCAGATGTCTGCTTGCACTGGCCCAAAGTCTTTCTAGATTAGTGCCCATGCCCGCTACGTCTGATACGAACTGCTTACTGCATTGCATGTGTGGTGGTCGTGTCTTGCGGGAATACTTGATCAGAGTGGCGCTTGTTGCTGGTGTGGTCTTGTGCAGTTCGGGTTGCATGCTGAAATTTGATGCTTGGGCGCCAAAACGTAATCATGGCTTGAGCATCCCTAAGCGCTATGACGCATCGCTGCCTCCTGTTCCTGATGTGACAACAGGGTTGCTGGTGCTTTTTGAGGATGAGCAATTGAGTGCATACGTAGATAAGGCGCTAGAGCATAACCCAGACCTCAAGGGTAGCGCTGCGCGGCTCGAAGAGTCAGGCTTTGAGATGCGTAAAGCCTCCTCCTCTCTTGTTCCTACAGTGGATCTTAATGGAGGTGTTTCTCGGTCACAAAATTCTATCCGGAATTCTAGATCAAGGGAGAACATCTACTCTGCAGGGCTAGATGCACAGTGGGAGATCGATGTATGGGGGCGTATTCGAGCAGGGATTAGAGCCACGGCCAGTAATAGAGATGCCTTGCTTGCTGATTACGAGTCCGCTCGCCAGTCAATCGCGGCACAGACCATGCAGTCATATTTCAACCTCGTTGCTGAAGACCAATTACTGCACCTCGCCCAAAGACGCTTGGAGAGTTTTGAAAAAACATATCAGCTAGTTAATCGTCGTTTTGAAAATGGCACAGAGGATTTAGGCGATTTGGACTTAGCCCGCACGGATATGGAAAATAACCGTGCGCAATTATTTAAGAGCGAGAATCTGAGAGATCAGGCGGCGCGCCAGCTTGCCGTATTATGCGGAGCTTACCCGGATGCAAAATCCTCAGCTCGATCCTGGCCTTCCATGAAGCATGGTGTGCAGGTGGGTATTCCATCTGCATTGCTGATGCAGCGCCCGGATATTGATGCCGCATATCACCGTATTCGTGCCGCAGATTCTCGAGTGCAAGTAGCCCATCGTGATATTTATCCTCGGTTTTCACTGACGGCAAGTGGCGGTGGGCAGTCTTCCGCATTAAAAGATATTACCGATTCAAATTTCAGTGTTTGGTCAATCGCGGGGAATCTTGCAGCGCCTTTGATTGATGGGGGTAGCCGCAGGGCTGAATTGGGCGCTGCAAATGCCCGAGCAAAAGAGGCATGGGCTAATTATCAAGCAGCGGTGCTTAACGCTTTTCGTGAGGTGGAGGATGGCCTCGGATCAGAGCTTTATTTACACCGCCAAGAGCGAGCTTTGGGTAACGCTCTGGCCGCAGCACGCAGTGCAGAGAGTCGCATTTTGAGAAACTATGAAACGGGATTGGTCGAAATACTCACCTTGCTCGACACCCAACGCCGTGCATTCAACACGGAGGAAGCCTTTATCAACATAAGGGCGCTACGATATAAAAATCGAGTGGCACTTGCCTTGGCCCTGGGAAAAGGGCTTTAATCTAACGCACGTCATATGAAATTTATTCTGAAACTAATCATCCCCGTTGTTTTCATCGTCTTGGCGTTCATGTTCGTCAAAATCTTGATCAGCAAAAAACAACCTAACCTGTCACGTGTGCCTGATGTGGTAGCTCCTCAGGTTGATATTATTGCCGTTGATCAAAAAGACCACCAACCGCCAATTCTTAGCTATGGCACCGTGCAAAGTTATTTTGAAACAACACTCACGCCACAGGTTAGTGGGCAAATTATCGAGGTGGCAGAGGAGTTCCGTGTTGGCAATATGGTGAAGCAAGGTGCTCTGCTCGCGCGTATCGACGATACTGATTATACCGCCGTGTTAGCGCAAGAAAGTTCAAATCTGAGCACCGCAAAGCGAACCTTGCTTGAGGAGGAAATCAAGGCGAAGCAGGCGGCGCAAGACTGGCAGGCCTCAGGTCGTAATCTCTCTAGCGCATCTGACTTTGTTTTGCGCAAGCCCCAGCTCGAGGCGGCTCGCGCCAATATCCAATCTGCTATGGCGACCGAGGCTAAAGCTAAAGCTGATATTGAGCGCACCATGATTAGGGCTCCTTATGATGCGGTAGTGTTAGAGCGGATGGCATCATTAGGCAATTATGCTAATCAGCAACAACCTCTGGGTAAGCTAGTGGCCACGCAACGGGTAGAAGTGAGGTTGCCGCTCACTGCCGATCAGGCTGCGCTTGTTGATCTTCCCGGTTTACATCAAAAGAACTCAGCGAGGCTGACGGTCACGCTCACTAGTGCTACCAAAGCTGGTGCCGAGTGGCAGGGACAGCTGATGCGCACTGAGCCATCTGTGGATCCAAAAAACCAGGTGACCTATGTGATCGCTGAGGTCGAAGGACCTTACCAGGCTAAACCCGAACCTCTTGTGGTGGGGACGTTTGTTAACGCCCATATTCCAGGTCGTGTTATCCCCAATACCTACAAGGTTCCCGAGGCGGCGCTGGTCAATGACGCTTATGTGTGGGTAGTCAGTAACGAGGATAAGCTCTGCCGGATCACGGCCAAACGTGTCTATGGTCATGAAGCGCATGTTTACCTGCGCCTACTGGGCAAGGAATTAGAAGCATCTGCAATAAAGCCACCCTTGCACATTGTTACCCGTCCTCTTGCGACCTTCAAGCATGGTAAGGATGTGAAACCTGCCTTTGTTTCTGAAAAACGCTAATCGGCCTATGAATCCCTTGCAGAAACATCCCTTCATCAGCTGGTTTGCCTCCAATCCGGTGGTGGCAAATATTCTGATGCTGACGATTCTCTCAGCAGGTATTTATACGGCTTTTAATATCAGAAAAGAGGGGTTTCCCGCTTTTGATGCGGAGTCTGTCACCGTCAACGTTACTATCCGTGGTGGCACTCCAGAGGATGTCGAGAGGGGGGTCACCATTAAGATTGAGGAATCCCTCGAGGATGTTGATGGTATTGATCACATTAAGTCAGAGAGCCAAGACAACCTCGCTTCGGTCACAATTGAGGCCAAGGAGAATTACCCCATTGGCAAACTACTCGATGACGTTAAAATCAAGGTAGACGCGATTCCTTCATTCCCTGAGCAGGCGGAGAAACCGGTAGTGAAGGAGAATAAACGCAGCAGTAAGGTGCTATGGATTGAGCTGTATGGGGACGTTCCCGAGGCGGTGCGCAAGGAGGCAGCTCGGAAGGTGCGTGATGATCTTCTTCGTGAGCCCGCGATATCGAAGGTGGAGACCGTTGGGGGCCGTGACTATGAAGTATCCATAGAACCCTCAGAGGAGAAGCTGCGTCTCTATCAATTGACTTTTGATGAAGTTGCTAAAGCGGTGAGCGATAATTCGTTGGACCTCGGGGGAGGAGTGGTTCGTTCAAAACGTGGTGATATATCGCTTCGTTCGCGCGATCAGGCATACAGCAAAAGTGACTTTGAAAATATACCGGTGCGCGCCAATGCTGATGGCACCCGGATTTATGTTAAAGATGTGGCTGAAGTTCGGGATGGTTTTGTGGATCAGCTTTTTCTAAATCGTTTTCGAGGGAAGCCTACCACTAGCTTGAAGATTACAACGGAGGGCAGAGACGATATTATCGACGCGGTTAATGAGGCAAGGCGTGTTGTTAGCGAGTATCGAGATTTACCTGAGGGTCTCGAGTTGACCAGTTGGCTCGATGGCTCCGTCAACATCCGTGATCGTTTGTCCCTCCTGGGGCGTAATGGTTTGATCGGTGTGCTCTTAGTATTGGCCTCGCTGATGGTCTTCCTTAATTTGCGTTTGGCCTTTTGGGTGGCAATTGGCATTCCGGTTTCTTTGGCAGGGGCGCTTACCTGTTTTCCTGTTCCGGGTCTGGATTTGTCGATTAATGTCATATCAGCATTTGGATTTCTTATTGTGCTCGGTGTCGTCGTTGACGATGCCATTGTCATTGGTGAGTCGATATACTCCGAGAAGGAAAAGGACGAGCACTCCGAAGAAGGAGACGGCCCGATACGAACGACGGTGCGTGGTGTCAGTAAGGTGGTAACTCCTGCCACATTCGGTGTTATTACAACGATAGCAGCATTCCTGCCGCTAACCCAAATCAGCGGAAGAATGGGCAATGTGTTTGGCCAAATTGCCACCGCGGTAATCCTCTGTCTGATTTTCTCATTGATTGAGTCCAAGCTCATACTGCCATCTCATCTCGCGCATCTTAACGTGCATAAAAAACCGAGCAATCCACTGACCAAGGCGTGGGCACGCTTTCAGAAGGGGGTGGCAAAACGTCTGAAATGGTTGATCACTGCTGTTTATCAGCCAGCTATCAAATTTGTTATTACTTGGCGGTATGCAACGGTCGGGGCATTCGTTGCGGTGCTTATTGTGGTTGTCGGATTATTCCCTGCAGGCCAGCTAAGGTTCGTTTTTTTTCCGAACATATACCGTGATAATGCCGCGGTGTTATTGGAACTCGAGCAAGGACAATCGGTGGAATATCTCCATGCCAATGCACAGCGTATCGCCGCGATTGCAAGTGAGCTAGGGGAGCGGTATGAGGACGAATATGGCCAAAATCCTTTTGTCGAAGTTCAAATCTCATGCAAAACGAATAATATGGCAGCAGTCGCGGCGGAGCTGACTAGATCGACCACACGTGCATTTCTCCCGACTGGAGATATTATCAAAGATTGGCGTGATGCCATTGGCACCATAGCGGGAGCACGCTCACTGTCGGTGGCGGCGAGGGCCGGCCCTCCTGGCGGCGACCTTAAGGTGAATTTAGAAAGTGAAAATCTCGATGAACTGAAAGCGGCAGCGCTTGAGTTGAAGGAGATACTTGCAACGTACAATGGGGTTTATGACACGCTCGATACCTTTGACTCGGGCAAGCCGGAAATCCTTTATTCGATTACAGCTGAGGGTGAGGCTGCCGGTTTTACTAAACGTGAATTGGCGCTCAATGTGCGTGATGCCTTTTATGGACGTGAAGCCCAACGTGTCCAGCGTGGCCGTGATGAAGTGCGTGTGATGGTGCGCTACCCTATCGAACAACGGGAATCACTCGAAACGCTGCGTAACATGCGTGTGCGTAAAGAAGATGGAACGGCGGTTCCTTTTGGCGTGGTTGCCGATACTCGTTATTCTGAATCGTTGGCGTCGATTAAGCGTTATGACAGTAAACGTGTTGTTACTGTGGAGGCGACAATGGATAAGGCAATCACCTCGTCAGGTGAGGTGACGGACCGCTTGGAAAAAGAATTTTTCCCGCAAATGGTTGCTAAGTATCCTGGCATCTCGATTACTCAGAGGGGAGAGATCGAGCAGCGCAAAAAATCACTGAGTTCGCTGATCAAGGGCTTCTTCTTCTCCATTGTTTTCATTTATATCCTTATCGCCATTCCGCTTAAAAGCTATGCCAAGCCACTCATTATCATGTCGGTGATTCCCTTTGGTATTATCGGAGCTCTGCTCGGCCACTATCTGATGGGTCTGCCAGTTTCGATTCTCTCAGTGTTTGGAATTCTGGCACTCTCTGGAGTGGTGGTGAATGACTCCCTGGTTCTTGTTTGCCGGGTCAACGATATGCGCGCTGAAGGTGTGAGTTTGCTAGATGCTTGTTCACAGGCAGGTGCAGATCGATTTCGTGCCATTTTGCTGACATCATTAACCACCTTTTTGGGGCTCGCTCCCTTGCTGTTGGAAACCGAAGTGCAGGCACAGTTTCTCAAGCCCATGGCCGCCTCACTCGCCTTTGGTATTCTATTCTCAACGCTCATCACTCTGCTGCTGCTGCCCGTGCTAATGGTCATTGGCAAAGAGATCAAAGATAAGGTGCGAGACGTCTATGATATCCCATACGGAGATTAGGGTCTATCGATAGCCTAGCGCTCGATGAGCTGGTAGATGCTTCCGGTGAGAGAGATGATCAGTAAGTTGCCGTCGTGGTCTTCACCAAATGAGACAATCCTATTGATAGCTCCTTGCTGTGATTGGAGGTTCTCGGTCCAGTCCTGGAAGTTGCGAGCTTTACCACGTTCAACCTCGATGGACCAGATTCGAGAATTACCGAAATCGGCAAAAAAATATTTTCCCTGGAGGCTCTCTATGGGCCCTCGGTAAACATAGCCTCCGGTCACAGAGATGCCCTCATTGGACTTATTACCATGCCTGTAGGCATAGATGGGATCTACGGAGCCTGCGGGAGCTGTTCCGCCAACATTTTTTTTTGGGGTGGGGAGCATTCCCTCTCTGAGCCGCCAGCCAAAGTTGGCTCCTTTACCCTCGCCTGATGGCAGGAAATTGACTTCCTCCCAGTGATTCTGACCGACATCTGCGATGTAGAAATCTTTGGTTTTGCGGTCCCACGAACAACGCCAAGGATTTCGCAGGCCATAAGCGTAGATTTCTGGTTTAGCTCCTGCTTGATTGATGAATGGATTGTCCTTTGGAACGGTATAGCCACTGGCTGAGGAGACATCGATCCGAAGGATCTTAGCAAGGTGGGTGCCTAGATCTTGGCCGTGGTTTTTTGGGTCATTACCTGAGCCGCCGTCACCTGTGGCAATGTAGAGGTAGCTATCTGGTCCGAACCCTAGCCAGCCGCCGTTGTGGTTTCGTGCACTTTGCTTGATGCCTAGCAGGAGCTCACGGGTGGAAGGGTCACATTGCCTCATGCCAGGTCCATGTGCGGTAAAACGGCAAACCTCAGTATCCCCATTTGTATTGGTGAAATAAACGTAAAGCTTGCCAGATTGAAGGTAATCCTGACTAAAGGCCAGTCCCAGTAGCCCCTGTTCATTCATGCGGATTTTGATAAGATGACGTATATCGAGAAAGTCTTTTTTCGTGTTAGTGTGTTTGTTGTAGATCACTATTTTGCCGTCTTTCTCTAAAACCCATAAGCGGTCAGTCACCCCTTTGGGGCAAGATGCCCAGACGGGTTGGTCAAATCCTGATGCAAGCAGGCTAGTCGACACTTTGCCATTTGCTGTGATCGGCAGCAATGCGAGTAAGATTAAAAACCAAAATTTCATGACAACGTTTTCTTAGCTGTGAGGCTGTAAATGAAAAGTATGAAAACGTATCATTTTGATAGACGAAGCAGGCTATGATTCGAGGTAATGCTGAAGTGATTCACGCAGGGTGTGACGGGCACGAAAAAGTTGGCTTTTTATAGCAGAGACTGAGAGACCAAGTATCTTTCCTATCTCGTCATAGGGCATGCCCTCATAGCGCCTCAGAATAACCGCGAGGCGTTGTTTTTCAGGTAGGTCTGTAATTGCCTGATCTACTGCTTGGCGTAGCTCTTGCTGGAGCATTCCCTGATCAGGTGAGGCATTTTGTTGATCCGGTGTCTGAAGATGAAAGTCATCCTCCCGTTCTTCCATCGAATATTCTTTTTTGCGACTTTTGCGGCGGCTTTCGTTAAAAACGAGATTGCGAGTGATGGTGTAGAGGAAAGTGGTAAATTTGGCCTTTGGTTTGTAGCGAGGGGCACTTTTCCAAAGACGAATAAAAACTTGCTGAGCAATGTCTTCAGCGTCGGATGCATTGCCCAGCATCTTTGAAACTGTGCCGATGATGGCACCTTGGTGACGCTCAATAAGCT
>JAFMDE010000029.1 GCA_017857425.1 Akkermansiaceae bacterium | reverse complement strand
CATTCACGCCTAAAGCAGAAAACTATTGAAGTTATATGGAACCTAAAACCGATAGATCCAGCAATGATCACGAGCATTATTCGGTCGATGAAATGATGGCTCGACTCAAGCGGCACAACCGAGACAAAGAGCAACAAGAAAAAATCAAAGATGGCGAACTCGTCACGCGTCCTGATGGTTCTCAAGTCATCAAGGTCAAAAAGCATAGAAGGCGCTCAAAGCAGCCCTCCAAAAAAACTAATCCAAAATTAAAATGGGCAATCATCGGAACTGCGTCAAGCCTAGCACTGGTCATTGTTGCCTTCACTATCTTTATTATTGCCAGATACAACGGTGCATCCTTCAAAGAGAAAACTGAAACTTCGATCACTGAGCTTGTTGCTGCCAATTCAACAAAACTCCAACAGCTACGCGTTACCCCCCTATCGGCAGTAGCATCGGAAGCTACGATCAACTGGGACAAAGAGACCTTTTTCCAGTCTGCCACATTTTCAGCTATCAAGGCTGACGTTAAAGCCACTAGCTTTTTGTCACGCGCTTGGAATGGCGAAGAAGTATTAGCCGATCACGGAACGATTCAGCTGCAACTACCTGAGAGGAACAGAGCCGAGAGCATTGATTCAATCATCTCCCATTATCGCTTCAAATCGTATCGATGCGAAAAACTAGACATACTTTTCGGAGATAGCGAAGATGCACCATCTGTCAAAGGACTTCATGCATCACTGCAACAACTACCTGATCGTCATTACCAAGTTGCATTTAACAATGGCATCATCGACATCCTCAACTGGCCCAATCTCGAAATATCATCCGGTATTCTAACATTCAAATCCTCGAATACTGAAATAGAGGCGCGCCTCGGAGCCAGCGAAAACAATAAAGGTGAATTGCTCATCAAAGGAATCATCTACAAAGACAAAGACCAGCCAGTTACGCTAGACGTAAAATCCATCAACTACCCAATAGAGGATATATTAGGTGAAGATTTCGGCCGCATCATTGAAGGCTACATCCATAGCGATATGGGCGCTCTTTCATACAACCCCAAACAAGATGACGTCAATGCACTGAGCTTCATCATGCCCTTCAACTCGAATCAATTGAACATCCGCGGACTGCCCATGCTCAACGACCTGAGAGATCTGACCGGTAAATCTCAATACCTTCACCCGTCATTTACGCATTGCAGAGGCACGATCATGCGCAACCTCAGCGGCATGTCACTTAGCAACCTCAATCTCATAAGCAGCCAGCTACTTAGCATTGAAGGGGACATCTCGGTAAATGCTGAGGGCATGCTCTCAGGAGAATTAAACGTAGGCATTCCCTCTAGGCTTTTTGACAGTAAAACACCGGCTCCGAAAATCTTCTCAGCCCCAAAAGACGGGAATATTTACGCCAAAATAACCCTCGGGGGCACAGTTCACAACCCACATGATGACTTCAATGCACGTCTCAAATCAAGTAGCACAACGATCATTCAGAAACCACCGGTGTTTGAAGATCAGGGTGAAATCCTACCCATAACCCCTCTCGAAAAAGCGGAGCAAAAAGAGAAAGCATTTGAAGCACTGACAAAGTAGCCCTTGCCCCCTTGATGAATTCCTAAAAGCCAAAGCCACTTTATTGAGATCAAATTCATCATCAACAGATATCATACAGCTTCGATGAAGTTATTATCAGCCCTCACTATCTTTGCGATAATAGCAAGCGCAGCCAGTCGTGCAGGGGGTCAAGAATTCGTTGTTTCTCAAGACTTTTCTGTTTCTGAGAAAAAAAAACAGGCCAGTGCCGCATTGCATTATCTTCAGCTTATCTCGGACGGGGAGCTAAATCTTGATGATCATACTGCAATATCAAAACACTGCAGCCCTAAAAGACGCAGCCAGCTGGAGGCCCAAATCAAAAGATCAGGGGAGAGCCACTTCAAAACAAATGATAACCTAAGTATCGAGGCTCAATTAACGGACGCTGCCTTTGCCTCCGTGCTAGTCCGAGCAGAAAACACCATCAATCCATTCGATATACGCATCCACCCTGTTGCACTTCTCAGAAAAAACAAGCTCTGGATACCCGCACCACTTCTTGGATCATTTTCCAACACTGGCTATGGTTATGACCAAAAAACCGAACAATCAGTGCAGGCATTAGAAACCTGGATGGCCAAACAAAAGATCCTGCACGAATCACAGCATCGGCAAAAGGCACTGGCTGACATCAAATCCAAGCTCACCAACATTGAGCAAGAAGCTGGGTTCGATAAAATGACAGCAGAACAAGCCACCTCTTATTTCTTAGAACAATGCCGAAGCAAAAACACCCTGGGCATCCTTGCCTGCATTGGCCGAGCTTCCGAAAAAGAAGCCCGGAAATTAAGTAACTCGATCGACCTTGTCGCCAAAGCTTTAAAACTGGAGGCCACGCCTAAAAGCAATTGGCACTATTTCACCAACCCCTCATGCGTCACTCAAGTGATCGAAGCTGACGAAAAATCAGGAAAGGTTCTGGTAGGCTGCTTCAATCCTGAAGAGTCCAATTCCTCTTATGCAGACGCTTCATACAAGATATTCACCTTCCAAACAGAAAGCCGTGACGGGAAAACATTTATCCAGCTCCCCTCGACACTCAATCATTTAGACCCACCTGTAGAGAGTAAACTTGGAGACCGGCACGGTACGTTAAGAAAAAAATTCGCTACCGTCATTTTACAAAAGATGACAGCGAGCAAGCATGAAACGACAGTGCAACTGCTCAATGATTTCCTTAGCGCCATCAAACAGCAAGACTTCAGCCAGTTTATGCGGCTAACCACCCTGAACAATGATTACTTCGGCAACACAAAAAACCACCACTCTATCCTAACTCACATCGCGAAATACTGGTGTAGTATACCTAAACATGATACTACCAGTTATCTTGTATCTGAAGTTATCATCAAGGGCCAATTAGCAGTAGCCATGCTCGAGTGCCGCCAACCTGATGCCAGCAACGGTCATCAAGTCAAAGAAATCTGGATGCTGAAAGATCAAGACGCTTGGCATATCACCCCCATCGACATGATCCCAAAAATTCTTACAAGTAGCAGCAAGAATGAGGACGTAAAAAAAATCGACTACCAGCTAACTGATCTTCTTCAACAAATCCAGCAGCAATCACTCGAAACTACCTTTACCCAAACCGCTCTTATCACATTACCATTAACTCTGGATGCCGTGCCAGAAGAGGCAGCAAAAGCGTGTTTGCTTAACTATCGCGAACAACTTCGCAATGGCGATATGAAAGCCAGCCTATCTCAATGCGCCATGCTAGAAGACACTGACAAAAGCGCGCTCATAAAAGATATAAAGCGTTTGATCCGAGGGGCTAAGGAGCAGACACAAGATACTCACATCCTTGGTACATCAACGAATGCTGGTTGGGTGGGCGTCTCGGCAAGGACAAAGTCTAAGATTTCAGAGCTATACGACTACCCTCTCTACCTTATTACAAACACAGCCAAAGGGCCTCGTGTCTTCATCAACCTTGATCTCCGCTACCCGCGCAATAGCGGCAGAAAATACCTCAATGAAAAGAGCTGGAAAAAATTAGATCTAGCCGCACCCCAGAAATCACTGACATCTCTAAACGTAATTTTCAAAGAACACATCAAGCGCTGCGAAGAGGACATCGCCGCAGCACAGAAATAAGCACTTAACCATATCCCAACAGGAATAAACCAATCATACAACAAGCCTGCATGAAACATCTCGATATAGCACAACGCCTAGAACAATCCGTCATTAGTATTATTAAGGGACACGAAAAAAACATCCGCAACATTCTGGCCTGCATGATCTCGGGAGGTCATGTTTTACTTGAAGACAATCCTGGGACCGGCAAGACAACCCTCGCCAAAACAATTGCCAAAACAATTGATGGCGCTCATTTCAGCCGCATTCAATTCACCCCCGATTTATTGCCCTCTGACATTTTAGGAGTGTCTATTCTCAATCAAAAAACCAGTGAGTTCAATTTTCATCCAGGACCTATTTTTACCGATATTCTATTAGCAGATGAAATCAACCGAGCATCTCCTAGAACACAAAGCGCTCTCTTAGAGTCAATGGCAGAACGTCAGGCAACGATTGAAGGGAAATGTCACCACATTGACGGGATCTTCTTTGTCATTGCCACGCAAAACTCCGTTGAATTTCGTGGAACTTACCCACTTCCAGAAGCTCAGATGGACCGCTTCACTATGCAGTGTTCACTGGGATACATCAGCCCAGAAGAGGAATCCGCCATTCTCGCCACCCAGAATGGCGGACACCCACTTGATGATCTCAAGCCATCGGTCACCTTCGATGAGGTGCTAGCCCTCACCGCTGCCGTCGCCGATATCCGTGTGAGCGATGAGCTAAGAGACTATATCGTGGCCCTGACCAGTGCCACTCGCAACATCGAGGATGTCCAACTCCCTGCAAGCCCACGCGCATCCCTGGCTTTGATGAAAGTCTCTCAGGCACTATCACTTTTTGAAGGCCTAGACTATGTCACTCCTGAAACAATTCAGCAGCTTGCACCCGACATTATCGCTCACCGGCTTGTTGTCTCACCTGAAGCTAAGTTTAACGGCCTTACTGGACGCGCCATTGTTGAGAACATCCTCGAGCAGACTCCAGCACCCGTTTAATCCATCACTATCATCATGGCGGCACGCGGACCATCTCCCCTTTTTTCAAGACTGATCCACAGGATCTACTTCAACAACTCCGCCGTTGCTCATTTTTTCAGCCAAAGAGCACGACCTGCTGGCATCCTGCTCGTTCTTCTCATCCCTATTACATGGACATTAATGCCCATGTATAGCCTAGGACCCGTCTATCAACTACGGGGCATGATTTTCGCCATGCTCACCATCAGCATTCTGTGGCTCCTGTTTCGCAAAGCTAGGGTAACTACAACCAGGAGATTACCACGATTAGCCACTGCTGGTGAGCCATTGCAATATCATATTATCATTCATAACACGGGGAAAAGGACCGTCTCGGGGGCTAATTTCCTCGAGATGGTACCGGACAACCGCCCGAGCCGAGAACTCTTCACCAACTCACGCGAACCAGGCGAAGAACATCGAAATATTTTCGACCGCACTTTTTGCTTCTATCGATGGGAATGGCTGCAAAAGAGTCTCACCCTTTTTTCCAGCAAGCCCTCATCTTTTATTCGTCCATTAGCACCTGGAGAGCATACAAAAATCCCTCTGACAATCGTGCCCAAAAAACGCGGCATCATCATCCTCAGAGATCTTCGTATTTTTCTGCCTGACCCCCTTGGCATTTTCCAGCGGTGCAGCAGCGCTCATTCAAGTGAGGATAAACTCATCGTTCTTCCACACCGCTATCGCATACCCCAGCTACACCTCCCTGGCAGCGCCCGCTTCCAACTGGGTGGCGAAGCCTTATCAAATACCATTGGTCAATCGGGAGATTTCACCAGTGTTCGTGAGTATCGCCCAGGAGATCCACTTCGTCATATTCACTGGAAAAGCTGGGCCCGCACAGGCAAGCCGATCGTCAAAGAATATGAGGATGTTTTTTTCCCTCGGTATGGCCTCATCCTCGATACCTTCGCCTCCGCCGAGCAGGCAGATTTATTTGAAGAAGCCATTTCAGTAGCTGCCTCATTTGCGGTGAGCATTGACACTCGGGAGTCTCTCTTGGACTTGATGTTTGTCCATGACGAAGCATTCGTTTTCAGCTCAGGACGTGGAGAAGATCGGGTAGACAGCATACTCGAAGTACTCGCTGGCGTAAACTCCGAGCCAAGAGCTGACTTTGATGCCTTACAGAAACTCGTATTACAATACCGAGATGAACTAACTGCCTCTATTTGCGTTTTTACCGGATGGTGCCAACAAAGGCGTGATACCGTTGAGCGCCTTCACCGCGCCGGCATGGAGCTCAAGGTATTCTCTATTTGTCACAGCTTGGAAGAAGCAGATCAACTTCAACAGCTTTTCCCCTCACCCATCACCGTTCATTGGTTGCGTGCTGGTCATGTGGAGGCTGATCTCTCTATAAACGCCTCTTAATTCAGCTAGCCTATGTCTAACTCACCTCCCAAATTACTTGTTGGTTTAGCTCTGCTGTATTGGGGTTATCTCACTGGTCATTTATCTGCAGCAATCCCTGCTGCATTACTGCTGGAGTCGAAATCAATTCTGAACATACGCTGGGATTTCAAATATGAATCCTACATCAAGGCATGGCACCTATGTGTTCTCTGTGCCGTGCTCATAGCCATGATCTCGTGGATCGATGGCATGCGCGCAGGGAAAATTCATACCCTCTTTGTATGGGCTCCTTTCGTCTTTTTACCCATGGAGCTAGCTCAGCGCTTTGGAAAAGCTAAAAATATCCCCCTCAGTACTTTCTCTTTTTTTGCGAGAAGGCAAATGCTCCGAGATATCGAACAAGGTCGCAAAATCACACCCCGACTGTTCAATACCGGCTACCCCTATATTAGCATTGTCATACTAGCTACGGCCAAGGCCAGCCGTCACGATTTATTCCACTATATAGGTCTATCCATCTTGATCGGAATATGCCTCTACGCATACACCAAAAACAATGGCCGAAGGCCGCTGGCATGGGCCTGTGCATTCATTCTCCTCCTAGCCTTATCGTGGCTTGGGCAATGGAGCATGTTTAAAATACGCCATCACTATCGAGGAGGCGGACAGCAGGTCACGCTCAACCAGACCATGTCAGCAACGGAGACCAGAACCAACATCGGCAGACTTGGTCGAATCAAACAAAACCCCAATATTGTCTGGCGCATGAAGGTCCACGATGGACCAACACCAAAGCTACTTCGATCGGCCACGTATAACAGATATTCCCGAGCTATGTGGGCTTACTCATACAGAAAATCAGACGACATTGGCAATGACTATGATGAAATGGGATACAGGGGCTCCACCAGTGCTGCCACCGTGGAAGGCGAACGGGACATTCGCTGGTTTAGCGAAGGCAACCCCAAGCTAAGCGACACCGCACCAATCAGCATCATCGGAGAGGTTAACGCCAAAATAAGGGAGCACCCCTTACCCATACCTGACCGATTTGTTGCCATCGGCGACCTCGATGTAGAAGCATATATCGAGTGCAGCACTCTGGGCACCATACGTATGGCGAACCCCAATTACAACGTGGTTGAATATGCTACTTGGCTAGGAAACCTCTCCAACACCGAGGAAGCACCCAGTGAACTACTCGATGCCAACTTGAATTTAGATTTAAGCATTCCGGTTTCTGAGAGAGATGCCGTCCAACGTATCTGCACCCAGCTGGACCTATACAACCCCAGCCTGAGCACCTCAGACAAAATAAAGAGAATAAAGAACCTCTTCATCGACGACTTCACCTACAGCACACACCTGACAACTCCAAGATTTGACCGTGGCAAACGCCAATCTTCCATCAGCCTTTTTCTGGAAGATTCTCGCACAGGTCACTGTGAATATTTCGCTACAGCCACCACTCTTATCCTGCGTGCAGCTGGCATCCCCTCACGCTACTGCATTGGCTATGCCGTCAATGAACGCGCTAAAGCTAAGGGGGAATGGGTCATGCGCGGCCTGCATGCGCATGCCTGGAGTCGCGTATGGATTGAACCAAATGCTGCCAACGGCATAACATCAGGAAAGTGGATTGACGTCGACCTTACCCCTCCATCGTGGCAATCCATGGAGGCTGCTATTACCGATGGCTGGAGACGGCGACTTGCTGACTGGTGGCAACTTACCCGCGAAGACTTCCTCATATGGCGCACCAGAGAAGCCAACAAAACCAGAGTGTTTTACGTCGTTGCAGCCATCCTCAGTTTAGTTGCTATCTGGGTAGGCGGGCGATTATGGAGCTCTCGCCAGAGAAATACAGACTCTATACACAATCCCTACCAACGACCCAAAAACGCTCCTTATACCCCCCTTCATAAGCTCGAACCGTTCATCGCCAAGAAAATCGGCCGTCGTCAAACAGGCACTCCATTGTGCGAATGGCTGCATGGCCTACTACTATTGGAGTCAACGTCACGTCATGCTTTGGAAAAAATACTCCTGCCAGCCATCAGGCTACATTCGGCGATTCGCTTTGACCCTGTAGAATCGGGCTCGGAAAAACATCAAGAACTCATGGATCTTAGCCGTAGGCTAAAGCAGCAAATCAAGCACTATCCCCCTTACAAATAATTGCCCATGAATGTCTCCTTTTTTGAGTTGGAGTTGTTCATTTTAGAGCTAATATCCTGCCCATGGAAGAGACAAGCTCCAAAAAAAATCCACTCATCTACTTCACTGGCGTTCTCATCTTGAGCGCCGTGGTTACTTTTTTTCTGATCGATAAATGTTCTTCCAATAAGAACACAGCCAAACAAGATGACCGCTCCAAAATCAGCGAGAACCTTGATAGCATGAATCAGCTCGGAAACATGGAGGAAGGCGACGAGGCAATTGCCGCTACACCTGAGGAACTGATCGGCAAGATTCGTGAAATCGTCCTCGAAGCCAACGAAGCTGGCAACGCCCAAGCCTTGATCGACTATCTCGGCAAGACCAACTTCACTCGAGCTCAGGCAGAGCAACTCAACAGACTCGCTGCCAGCTCAGGCCTCAAACTTGACCCCTCCAATCCTTTTTCCCGTGTAGCAGATTATCCTAACAGATGGTCTCTCAACCTTGCTGACAAAAGTAAGATATTCATCGATCTGGAAAAAACCGATGCGGGAAAATGGCAGGTTAAGAATATCACCCTCCCAAAGACCAATCAAAACACGCTCAACAAAGCTCTCAAAAATGAGGATCAACAAGAACTCACAAGACCCCTAGGCGATCAATCAGCACTGATCGCTATTAAGCAATTCATTAACGCAATCACCAAGCTCGATGCTGCTGCCGCGGGTAGGTATATTGACAATTCCCAAGTATCTTACGCCACGCTTGCCGGCCTCTGCATCATTTTCGAAGAAGGTGAATACACCCTTCTGAAAGAAAAAACTCTCCGCAAAATGTTCCTGCGAGATACCAGCTCTGGTTGGCTCGTTCGCCTCAAATCAAAAAACACAGGCGAACTAGCTATGTTCTCTATCACCAGCAAGAGAAATGATATCGACTCACCGTGGCAAATCACCGAGATCAATCTGGACAACCTACTTGCCGATTACACCCAACGTGTCCTCGGTGGCGATATTTACTATAGCCCTCTGATCAAAAACCCAAAAGGCGGAGACACTCTGGCCATTTACTTTGATCTCGATGCAAAAGATCTTACCGCCCGCACCAAGCGTCAGCTCACTATTGTAGCAAACCTTCTCAAGACGAGCGCAGAAAAGATGCTAACCATATCAGGGCACACCGATGCACTAGGATCTGATCCATACAACCTGTCCCTATCACGGGAGCGTGCCGAGCAAGTCATGCAGTTTCTTGCCGAAAACGGCATCAACAAAAAGCAGATGGAAATCGTCGGCTACGGAAAATCAAAACCTCGACTACCCAATACCACTGCTGCGGGTGATGACTCGCCGGCAGGAAGACGAGCCAATCGTCGTGCTGAGATCCTCCTAGACTTCTAGCCATGCCGAGGAGCACAGCCAAACGCGCCCAACAAAGGATTCTCTACGGTGTCGTCATCTCCGTGTTGATTGCCATTATAGCTTTGGTAATCCTCGGAAAAACCGGCAGCACCAAAGATTCCCGCGTTCCTGTCAAATCACTAGAATCTGCCCAACAAGCAGACGCCCCTCTCGGCTTCCCACTTCCCAGCACCAGAAAAGCGCCACCTTTTGACCCGCGTTTCATTCAGCTCACGGCCTTTGAAAGAGCTCTGATCCCCACCGCAACACGCATGGCTGCAGCAATGGGAACGGCTCATGGAGCCCTAAGCTACAATGCCCAGCATTACTGGGACAACAACCCAGCCCGAGGAGGTCATCACACAGGCGACGACATCAACGGCATCGGAGGCATGAACACCGATCTCGGTGATGACGTTTATGCCATTGGTAATGGCCTCGTTGTTTACCGCGGAGAACCATCACTGAGCTGGGGCAATACACTCATTGTGGCCCACAGGAATTCACAGGGAAAAATTCTATTATCGATGTATTCTCACTTGGACAAAAGCTATGCAGCTCACGGTCAACGAGTTCATCTAGGCGAAATCATCGGCACTGTAGGAACCGCCAACAACAACTACCCAGCTCATCTACACCTCGAAATGCGTGACAGCACAGGCATCTACATTGGACCTGGCTACAGATCAAACCAAGGCGAATTCCTGAGCCCCTCTCAAACAATCCTCAAAGATACGGGAACAGCACCTGATAACTTATTTCCCTCTGCATTATCGATTGCCATCAAAGACCAACAAGAACGGCGAAAGGAACAATTTTTTAACAGCCAATAATGCTTCTTATCCTCTTTAAATCGAATCCAAACTGAACTATGATCACTCTTGTCGAATCGCGATTCTAACGTTAATTCAACAATCTCAGGATATTTACCTATGAGCACGGACACATCACCGAGCAACTTTGTGCCGCCAGAGCCAGAGGAAATTGCAGAACTCCTCCCCAATTTTGAAGTCCTATCATTCATCGCAAAAGGAGGCATGGGAGCCGTTTACCTGGCCAAACAAAAGTCCCTCGATCGAGAAGTAGCCATTAAGATATTACCTCGCAACTTCGGTGAAGACCTTGAATTTCGCACGTCTTTTGAGAGTGAGGCCAAAAGCATGGCCAAACTCAATCACCCCAACCTCATCGGCATTTATGATTTCGGGGAAATCGATGGCATGCTCTACATCGTCATGGAGATGGTACATGGCAGCTCTCTTTACCATGCTTCATACGGAAAAAAAATCGACCCTGTTGAAGCTGGGCGTATCGTCTGCGAAATCTGCCATGGCTTAGACAATGCCCACCAACAAGGCATCCTCCACCGTGACATCAAACCCGCCAACATTCTCCTCAACGATCAGCTGTCGCCGAAAATAGGCGACTTCGGCCTTGCCCGCCTCGTTGGAGACCACGAATCAGACACCGCTTTCGGCACACCAGGATATACCGCTCCAGAAGTCGTGCATAATCCGAGCGCTGTTGATGAAAGCACTGATCTCTACTCCGTGGGTGTCATGCTGTATGAACTACTCACCAGCAAACTCCCCGAGAAGCCTTACATGCCGGCGGCCAACCTCGCGCAATGCGACCCGAGATTTGATGACATCATTCGCAAGGCAATGAACCCAAACCCGATTCTTCGCTTTCGCACTGCCAAATCGATGGCTGAAGCGATCGATACTATCCTTAGCGAAAAGAAATCACCAACCGTCAGCAATCGCCTAGTGACCTCCCCCTCCCCTGCAGGTGGCTCAGCTCATCCACCTAGACCCGTGTCGCCACCAGTGCATACCAAAAAATCAAGTAGCCCAACGATACGCAATATCATCATTATCATTGTATTGCTCGCTGCTATCTATGGAAGCTGGACATGGCTCCAGAAAGAGGAAGTCAAACGTGAGACAGAAAACGCTCAAATCATTGCCGAGAATGAACGTAAAAAGGCTGAGGCCGCAGAGAAAAAAGTGGAGCTCAAAGAAAAAAATGCTCGTGAAGCACAAGCACGTAAAGAAGCCCGACTCAAGATGATAGCAGAAATACAAACTGCAAATAAAGAGCTCACGCCACTGCCCTCACAAACACTCAAGCCTGAGCTCTATGTGAAATGCCCAGAGCTAGAAGAAGTGCGTAAAAAATGCCATGGACTGGTGGACCAGATGCAGAAGAAATTCAACGGCAAGCGTCAAGATCAGTTCCTCCAAGAAATTGAAGAATTGCGTGGGTTTTACCGCAATAAATTGGCCAAGATCAAAACAAGCCTCGAGGCCAAGGGCATTGATGATCAAGCTCGCACCGTGGATCAAGAGTTGAACGCCACTAATGTGACGGGCCAAGCTTTTGTCGATTACATCTTAGGCGACAACTAGAATGAGAACTCATCTCTGCAGATGGGGCATTCTTAGCCAAGAAAGTGCTGCATGAACCAACTCTTGATTGGCAATATGCTGTTACAGTAGCATATTGCCGACGTGCCAGCCAAAAAAAGTTCCCCGCCATCTTCCAAGGATACCAACGCCATCCGCATTTCGGGTGCACGGCAACATAATCTGAAGAATATCAACCTTGAGATTCCACTGGGTAAATTCTCAGTCATCACAGGGCCATCAGGATCAGGCAAATCCTCACTCGCTTTCCACACTTTATACGCTGAAGGTCAGCGGCGCTATGTCGAAACATTCTCCCCTTACGTGCGGCAGTTTCTTGACCGCATGGACAAGCCCGAAGTTGATCGTATTGAAGGCATACCACCGGCGATTGCCATCGAGCAAAAAAACACCATTCGTTCAACGCGCTCAACGGTTGGCACCCTCACTGAGCTCAACGACTACCTCAAGCTGCTCTTTCCATACCTCGCCAAGGCCTACGACCCAAAAACGGGCGAGCGCATACAGCCTGACACGCCAGACTCCATTGCGAGCTGGTGTCATTCGGAGCACAGCAATCAGACCATCATGGTCGCTTTTCCCGTCTCTATTGCCCCGGGGACACCAAGTTCAGATGTCCTGCCACTACTCAATCAGCAGGGTTACACGCGCATTTACCATCGTCGTAAAATATACCGCACCGATGAGCCCAACGGCAAACTGAAATTAGACGCCTCCGTGCTCGTCATTCAAGACCGGCTCAAAATAACGGCGCGCAACAAAGCCCGCCTGCTTGAAGCCATTGATCAGTCCATCGCCCTCGGCAAAGGAACCCTTGAGATCCTGATCGACGATTGTTCTCGATCGTTTTCAACCCACTGGACCAACCCAGCCACAGGCTTCACTCTACGCCCCCCCACCCCTGCCTTATTTTCATTTAACTCTCCGCTAGGCGCGTGCCCCCACTGCCGAGGTTTTGGCCGGACCATTGGCATTGATCTTAGCAAAGCTATCCCTGACCCCTCCCTAAGCATCAAACAAGGTTGTGTCACGCCCTTCACCACTGCTCGTGGTGCAGAATGTCAACGAGACCTACTGAGTGCGGCTCGTGCCGTCGGTATTGATATCAATACCCCCTACCAAGACCTCCAGCATCATGAACGCCAATGGCTACTTTATGGTGAGCGTGATGACTCACAGGACGCATGGGAAAACGGTGACTGGTACGGAGTCAAAGGATTTTTTGATTGGGTCGAAACCAAATCCTACAAAATGCACGTCCGTGTGTTTCTCTCCCGTTACCGTGCCTACACCGCCTGCACCCACTGCCATGGGTCTCGCCTCCAGCCTGAAGCTCTGTGTTTTAAAATCGATGACAAAACCCTCCCGGAGCTCTGGCAAATGCCCGTCAAAGATCTCTCCACTTGGTTTTCTTCTCACATCAAAAATAATGCCTCAAAATCGATTTGCCACGCTCTCGATGAGATCAACTCACGGCTTCACTACCTGTGCCAAGTCGGCCTGACCTACCTGACACTCGACCGGCCCGCTAACACCCTCTCAGGAGGTGAAATCGAACGTGTCAACCTCACCACCTGCCTCGGCGCAGCACTCACCAATACCCTCTTTGTCTTAGACGAGCCCACCGTCGGCCTACACCAGCGCGACATCAACCAGCTCGTCAAGGTCATGCATGACCTGAGAGACAAAGGCAACACCGTGGTTGTCGTAGAACATGAGGAGACCGTCATGCGCTCCTGTGACCACCTCATCGACCTTGGCCCGGCAGCGGGTGAGCATGGCGGTAACATTGTCGCAGAGCTCTCAGGTCAACAAGCCCAGCAAAAAACCATCGCCAAAAAATTCCCTGAATCAAAGACTCTTCCCTACCTCTCTGGGGTAGCAAAAATTAAAACTCCCAGCTCCCGCCGCACCTCAAAACACCAGCTCAAGATCACCGGAGCGAACAGGCACAATATCAGCAATCTCGATTTTAAGTTGCCCCTTGGCATCTTCACCTGCCTGACGGGTGTCTCCGGCTCGGGAAAATCAACCTTAGCCCACGACGTCCTTTATCTCAACCTCGCCAAGCACCTCGGCATTATCAATGCTGACGAGGCTGCCCCGATCAAATCCATTACCGGGCATCATCATTTAAGCTCGGTAGAACAAGTCGACCAATCCCCCCTGACACGCACACCCCGATCCACTCCTGCAGTGCATTCAGGCGCCTTTGATGCTATTCGTCAGCTCTACACCCTTGAAGAGGAAGCCCTCCAGCAGCAACTCACCCCAGGCTATTTCTCATTCAACTCAGGCACAGGCCGCTGCCAGCGCTGCCTCGGCAATGGCTTTGAAAAGGTGGAAATGCAGTTCCTTTCCGACCTCTACATCACCTGTCCTGAATGTGATGGCAAACGATACACCAGCAAGGCTCTGAGCTACAGCTACAACGGGCTCAACATCGCCCAAACGCTGGAACTCACCATCACCGAAGCCATCGCTTCAAGCACAGAACGCCTCAAAAACACGAGTGGTAAAGAGTCACGGCTACTGAAGAAAATCATCAGCACCTTACAACCCCTCACCGATGTTGGCCTCGGCTATCTACGCCTTGGCCAACCACTCAACACCCTCTCCGGCGGCGAATCACAGCGTCTCAAACTTTGCAAAATACTCACCGAGGCACACAAATCCACCTCAAAGCTGCTCATTCTCGATGAGCCCACCACCGGTCTCCACTTCACCGATATCGAAAAACTCCTCGAGGTTTTTCAACGCCTCACCGAAGCCGGGCACACCTTACTGGTCATCGAGCACAATCTCGATGTCATTCGCTGTGCAGACCATATCATTGATCTAGGCCCTGGACCAGGTGCGGATGGTGGCAACATCATCTTCAGTGGTAGCCCAGAAGAAATCTTATCAGAAAAATCCGCCACTGCTGATGCACTTAAGACAACTCACACGGCTTCATCTAAAAAAGCATCTCGATCAAAATCGTCTCAACAGGCCAACAAAAACAACAAAGCTTCGACATCAATTCAGATATCTGGGGCGCGGGAGCACAATCTCAAAAACATCTCTGTGGATATTCCACGTGATGAACTCGTGGTTGTCACCGGCCTTTCGGGTTCAGGGAAATCCACCCTCGCCTTTGATATCATCTTTGCCGAGGGACAGCGTCGCTTCCTGGATTCCATGTCACCTTACGCGCGGCAATTTGCCGGTCAGCTTGAAAAACCCGATGTCGACCGCATCACCGGCCTACCACCGACCGTCGCTATTGAGCAGCGTGTCTCACGAGGAGGAGGCAAATCCACCACCGGCACGGTCACTGAAATTTACCACTTCCTACGCCTGCTCTACGCTAAGCTAGGTATCCAGCATTGTCCGGAATCCGGTGAGGCGGTGATCTCCCAAACCACCGACACCATTGAAAAGCAAATCCGCCAGCTCCGAACCAAACACAAAAACCTCCTTGTCCTCGCTCCCCTGATTCGTGCTCGCAAAGGCTACCACACCGATGTTGCCATCGCCGCAGCCAAGAAGGGCATCAGCCAACTACTTGTTGATGGCAAGCTGATGAACACCGAGGGTTTCCAAGCCCTGAAGCGCTTCCAGCCGCACGATATCTACGCGGTCTGTGATTCTACCGAGCAGGCCCTACAGCTCGGCAAGGGAACCTGTGCCACCCTCACAGAGCAAAGTAAGAAGACAAGTAAGGCCCAGCTGCAAACCTTCAGCTCTGCCCGCGTCTCCCCTGTCACAGGAAAATCCTTCGAAGAACCTGACCCACACCACTTTTCGTTTAACTCGCACCGTGGCTGGTGCCCCACCTGCAGAGGCTACGGAGCCATCTCTGCCGCTTCAGGGCGCAGCAGCAAACCCGACCAATACAACTCTGAACTCGAAGCTGAAATTCACGAGAATCTCAGCTCATCAGAACCAAGCACTCGCCACACTTGTCCTGACTGCGATGGCGCACGCCTGCGTGAAGACTCACGTCACATCCTCATTCATGATCAGCCGATCCACGGCATCAATGCCCTCTCCGTGAACGAAGCCATCAAGGTGCTCGATCAATGGAAATTCAGTGGTCGGGAAAAAATAATCTCCCGCGACATCATTCCAGAAATCATCCAACGGCTGCACTTTCTCGACCACGTCGGCCTAGGTTACCTACAACTGGATCGTTCCGCAGACACCCTCTCAGGTGGTGAATCTCAGCGAATCCGCTTGGCCGCCCAGCTCGGTTCCAACCTGCGCGGCGTGCTTTACGTGCTTGATGAGCCCACCATTGGCCTACACCCACGTGACAATGTCAAACTGCTCGACACCCTCGAGTCCCTGCGCCAGCGCGGCAACTCCCTGCTGGTGGTGGAACATGATGATGAAACTATCTCCCGTGCCGATACCCTCATCGAGCTCGGCCCTGGCGCAGGTGTAGAAGGCGGGCAATTGGTCAAACCCGCGATATCGGAGACACCGCGAACAACACGCACTCGCCGCTCCTTACCCAAAGCCAAGGCTGCTAGCGGCTGGCTCAGGCTCACAGGGTGCCATGCTAATAATCTAAAGGGCATTGACGCCCGCATCCCGCTCGCACAGCTCACCGTATTTACCGGTGTCTCAGGCTGCGGAAAATCTTCGCTAATGCGTGGGTGCCTGTCGCATGCCGCGGGCAATCATGCCTCACAAACAACAAACTATAGCTCCAAGTCAGGATTTAATAATATCAAAGCCTGCTTTGAAGTGGATCAATCCCCGATTGGCAAAACCTCCCGCTCCTGCCCCGCCACCTATGTGAAGGTCCTCGACACCATCCGCCAACTCTTTGCCCAGTTACCCGAGGCACGGGCGCGTGGTTTCACCGCCTCACGCTTCTCCTTCAACAACAAAGAAGGCCAATGCCCTGAATGCAAAGGCAATGGCCGGATCAAACTTGAGATGGACTTCCTCCCCACCACATGGGTCCACTGTGAAGCCTGCCAGGAGATGCGCTACAACGCTGCCACACTAGACATCCGCTATAACGGCAAAAACATGGGTGAAGTCTTAAGAATGAATATCCGCCAGGCTGCCGAATTTTTCAGCGCCGTGCCCAAACTTCGCCGCACGCTTAGCTTACTCTCCGACACCGGTCTCGGCTACCTCCAGCTCGGTCAGCCCAGCCCCACCCTTTCAGGGGGTGAAGCGCAGCGCATCAAACTTGTTTCCGAACTCACCAAAGGGCGTGCCAGAATTAGTGGCAGCAAAGCATATCATGCCAATCTCTACCTGATTGAAGAACCCACCATCGGCCTGCACCAGCAGGATGTCGACAAACTCATCGATGTGCTTCATCGCCTCGTTGATGAAGGCCACACGGTGGTCGTCATCGAGCACCACACCGCCATCATGGCAGAGGCGGACTACCTCATCGACATCGGACCTGAAGCTGGGGAGCAAGGTGGCCGCATTGTCAGCCAAGGCACACCCGAGCATGTCGCCCGCTCAAAAACCTCACACACCGCCCCATTCCTCAAGCAAGCATTATCCAGCAGGTGAGCCGTGATAGGCCGGAAATTGTTTTCAGCTCGAGCCCACGATATCTCCCACCACGAGAGCATTACCCATCAGGAAATCAGCGGCACTCATTCGGCGTGAGCCATCCGGTTGCACAGACTCAATCACGATCGAGCCCTGGCCGCAGGCAATGCACAATAGCCCATCCGTGCTCAGCACCTGACCCGGTTTGCCGCCTTGTTCACTCACCTCAACCTGCGGGAAAATCTTCAATCTACGTTGACGGCCTTTGTTATCCACGAATGCAGTCGAGGTGCCCGGCCACGGCTCATAAGCTCGGATACGGCGTTCCAAAGCCTCGGCCGTTAGTGTCCAGTCAATCTCACCATGTTCCCGCATTAGCTTGGAGATGTAACTGACTTTTTCAGGATCCTGTGGTTCACGCTGGGCACTGCCATGCGCAAGCTGGCTGAGCGCCTCATGGAGTGCATCAGGCGCTATTTCTGCTAAGCGGTCATGAAGCTCACCCCCTGTCTCATGTTTGCCGATGGGCGTCTCCTTCTTGAGGATGATATCGCCGGCATCGAGGGCCTTGGCCACATGCATCACGGTGATGCCCGTATGGCTGTCACCCGCATCAATAGCCGCTTGGATACAGGCTGCCCCACGGTACTTGGGCAGCAGTGATGCATGCAGATTAATACAGGCAACAGATGCAATATCGAGCAGAGCCTGCGACAAGATCTGGCCATAGGCCATCACCACAATCACATCGGGCTCCATGGCCTTCAGTGCTTTGAGAAAACTTTTTTCTCGAGCGGACTCAGGTTGCATCACCGGAATACCATGAGCCTGTGCTAGCTCCTTAATCGCTGGAGCCGTGAGCACCTGCTTCCTTCCTACCGGCTTGTCCGGCTGAGTCACCAGGGCTACCAGCTCATAGGATGCTGATTCAGAGTTGGGGTTAGGGTTGGGGTTAGATTTGGAGTTGGAATTAGAGTTAGATTTGGCTCCATCATCAGGAACAAGCAAGGACCGTAATGAGGGCAGGGCAATATCTCCCGTGCCCATGAAAACG
>JAFMDE010000175.1 GCA_017857425.1 Akkermansiaceae bacterium | reverse complement strand
ATCGTATTTTACGGCGTGTATTGGCCCGTCATTTTAATCATGCCTCGGCCAAACCTGGGGCTCATGATGGTATTGATGGCATTGAGCATTTGGATAAAGTCATTGTAGTGGACCAAAAGCCACTGGGCAGAAGTCCGCGTTCTAATCCTGCTACTTATACTGGAGCGTTAGATTTAATCCGC
The DNA here is from genome assembly GCA_017857425.1 of Akkermansiaceae bacterium. Classification (GTDB taxonomy): domain Bacteria; phylum Verrucomicrobiota; class Verrucomicrobiia; order Verrucomicrobiales; family Akkermansiaceae; genus Oceaniferula. The sequence continues at coordinate 3,647 of JAFMDE010000175.1, read as the reverse complement.
GCACTTTTTGCTAAACTACCTTTGTCCAGGCAACGTGGGTATGGAGTAGGGCGCTTTAGTTTTAATATGCAAGGTGGGCGCTGTGAAAAGTGTCAGGGAGATGGGGCTATCCGGCTGGATATGCATTTCCTCAACGACGTATACATTACCTGTGATTCATGTGCTGGCCGCAGATATAATAGGGAGACTTTAGAAGTTTCCTACAAGGGCTGTAACATCGCAGAGGTGCTGGAGATGACAGCTGAGGACGCAGCGCGCTTTTTTCAAAATGTGCCTAAGCTGGCGCGTATTCTGAATTCACTGTGTGAAGTGGGTCTGGGTTACATTCAGCTAGGGCAGTCCGCAAACACCTTGTCCGGCGGTGAGGCTCAACGTGTCAAATTAGCGTATGAGCTATCTCGACCGAATACGGGGCATTGTTTGTATTTATTGGACGAGCCGACAACCGGTCTGCATTACAATGACGTGCAAGTTTTATTGGATGTTCTTTTCCGGCTTCGGGATAACGGTAATTCGCTTGTGGTGGTGGAGCATAATCTGGATGTCATTGCGGTTTCGGATTGGGTGATTGACCTTGGACCAGGGGGCGGCAGGCATGGAGGCCGGGTTGTTGCTGCAGGAATCCCAGAAGAAATAGCCTCCTCGGAGTCGCCGACGGGTAAATATTTGGATGTCATGCTTGCAGGTAATGCGTTATGATGGTGAGCGTGAGCCTTGATTTTTTTCGTATTTATTAAACAATAATTGCTGGGAGTATCGTTATGGGGAATGAAAAGGACAAATCTGTGAACAGCACACAAACAAATCTTACGCATCATCTATTTGCTAGCGCAGGGGCGACACAAGGCTCCGAGGCTAGCCAGAAGGATGGTGCGCAATCTCAACATGCGCCCGCGCCACCCACTGGTGGGGCTCCCGACTGGGGGCAGTGGCTGACTGAGAATGGTGCCCGGATGCTGCTATTTGCGCGCCAGCAAACACGCACTCCTGAAGATGCGGAGGATGTCCTTCAAGACGCATTGGTTAAGTTGGCCCGTAAGGTAGAAGAGGGCTCTTTTTTAGGTGGTCAGGAATCTTGGAGGCCTTTTCTTTACACAACCATCCGTCGGCTAGCTATAGATCTCGGTCGTAAAAATGACCGTCGAGTAAAGCGTGAAAAAAAGTCCGAAGCAGACCGCGAAACAGAAACAGGAGGTCTCGCTGATCCGTGGTTTCACAGTGATGTATCAAGCCAGGAAACAAGGTCCTTGCTTGAACGTGAAATAAAAAAACTACCTGCAAAATTCTCAGAAGTGATTATAATGAAGGTATGGGGAAATCACACATTCGCTGAAGTGGGAGAGATACTCGGTGTGTCTCTCAATACCGTTGCATCGCGTTACCGCTATGGACTCGAGCGACTTAGGAAAGCCCTTGAGACGACGCGAGCAAAGGACGATCTTTAAGAGCATCAGCCACATTTTCTCAAACCTAGATCAAACGATATATTTTAGTAACATCATGCCAAACCATTCAGACCATGAACTACCACAAGAGCTCCTTGAACTCGAAGAGCAGTTATGTGAATTAGTGCCTGCCTCAGTATGTTGTGAGCTGCATTCTCGATTGGAGGAGTCCATGCTCACCAGTGTGAATGCTGAAGTTGATTTTGAAGAATACACTCAAGAATTTGAGGCCTTAGAAGTTCACCTAAAAGAAATGGCGCCGGTATCGATGCCTGCTAATATGCTGGATCGAATGGCTCAAGCTATGGACCAATGGCAAGAAGCGGAGTTCGCAGATGAAAACATCATAGGCTTTCGTGACAGCGGCCTCGGCAAAAAAACGAAGTCGAAATTATTCGGTGTTGGTTTTCTTAGCGCTGCAGCGGCAGTTGCCTTGCTTGCAGCTGTGACCGCTTTGGTGATACCTGACATTGCAACGAAGGGGACAAAAACGCTTGCTCAGAATACCCCTCCAGATTTCAACGCTTCTGATTTCAAATCTCCCGATTTCAGTAATCAATCTTCCAACATACGTGGCATATCAGCGCCCTCCATTGCCTCGGGTAATGCCACAAGCATGTCTCCCATGTCTGAGGTGTTGACGAGTAAGGTGATTAATAGCAAAGAGACAATTATTTATGACGATGCTAAAAATCCTTTCCGCTTCGTCGAGGTAGAATATATGGATCAGGTGAAGGTTAAAAGCAGGGACGGCAGGGACGTTATTCTCAGTCGACCTAGAAAAGACGGTTATCTCATTCCAATCAAAGTATACTAATTTATTCAGACAAGAATGACGGTCTTTAACGTCTATTTAAGTGGACAGACCAATCAGCGATTATTTTTATTTCATGCACGTTTTGACGTGTGAAATATAAATCAAAAAGACACGAGAACAGTAAATAACCCTAGAATAATGAGCATGGATCAACATATTATTTGTAAAGTAAAAGCCCTTGCGGTGCTTGTATCTATTACCTTTGTTTTGCCCGCCATGGCTATTGAAAAGCCCGATACTGAGGGGGGCGGTAATGACAAGCGTCATCATGATGTTCCTGCAGATCTTATAGACCCTGCCGCTGTGGGCATGCCAGACAAGCAAGCAGCATTGAGCGTTGCTTATATTGGTCTCGGTGGGGCTCCTGTGTCTGAGACCCTTGCCAAGCACCTTGGCCTGGAGCAGGGCGTAGGCCTCACGATTCACCATGTCATAGAAGGAGCACCGGCGGATAAAATTGGCATTAAGAAACATGATGTACTAGTAGAATTTGATGGGCAGAAGATAGGGGGCTTCGAAGCCCTTCGGGATGCGGTGCGGTCAAAAAAACCAGCGGATGAGGTCGAGGTTGCTTTTATACAGGAAGGCGTTTTGAAGCGCAAAAAGGCTGTTCTGGCTGAGCGTAAGATCGCCTTAGGGCAGGCCAATCAACTCGGCGCTGACCAAGAAAATAATCCGCTCTGGCGAGGTATGGGTGATTTGCCGAAGGGTGAACATGATCGCATGAGGGAAATGATGAAGCGCCGCCTCGATGAGCTGGGTAGGCAGTTGGAAAAAGAAGGAGAGGTTCATCTCGATATTAAAAAGTTTTTGGGCCCAGGTCAGTTTGAAGAATGGCAAAAGCGAGTCATGCCAGCGCCTGCGCCCGGCAAGCCTCAGAAGATGTTCAACTTCAATGCTCAGTCATCGATGACGGTAATGGACGATGAGGGCTCAGTCACCATCAAGGTGACGGACGGACATCATGAAGTAATGGTCAAAGATAAATCGGGCAAAGTGCTTTTCGATGGACCCTATGAGACACCAAAGGACAAGGCTGCTGTGCCTGATGATGTTCGTGGCAGAATCGATAATATTAATTTTTTCAAAGATATGGAAAACGGCTTTAGATTTGAGGTGAAGCCGAAGGCGGATCCAGATCCAGAGCCAGAGCCAGAGCCAGAGCCAGAGCCAGAGCCAGAGCCAGAGCTGGGTGGGGCCAACCTCCCCCTCGGGGAATAAATATTTTGTCTAGTTCAGGGTTGGGAAAAGCTCTCGCAGGAATTTTTCTGCGGGGGCTTTTTTGACGTCGATTAAGGTTGGTTAATAAAGTCAATACAGGTTACTATGAGGCATGGCCAATGTGGAAGATCAGTCAAAGAATGCAGGAGATAATGTGTTTGATG
>JAFMDE010000174.1 GCA_017857425.1 Akkermansiaceae bacterium | reverse complement strand
CTACCCACCTGCGGCGATGGTAATGATCTCGAGCTGATCATTGTCCTGTAGATTGCTGTCGGCATACTCCCGTGGGAAGAGTGCTTTTTTATTGAGCTCTACGATGACGGGTTTGCCGGCAAGGCCAATGGATGCCAGCAGTGTTTCCACGTTGATGGCTTCATTCAGAGAATGATCTTTGCCGTTGAGTATGATCTTCATATCGTTTGGAAAAGCGGGCTGATTACTTGGCATTGAGGATGGCCTCATCCCAGTCTTTCCAGACGGATTCGTATCCTTTGGAATGCAGCATGCCGGTGATGTCGTTGATGCCACGCTTGTCATCGATGGTGAACTGCTCGGTGGCACGGCTGCAGGATGATTTATCGCTGACTTCGACACGTTTGCCCTTGAGGGTCATGTGCAGGTCGTCGGTGCCGGCGCCGGTGTAGCCGCCAGGGTCGGTCTGGGATTCGGCTGACATGTGGGTGACACCGAGGGGCACAAGGGCATCTCTAAGGTTGGCTGGCTCACGAGTGCTGACCACGATGCCGACATGAGGAAAACAAATGCGGAATGCGCAGACGAGCTGAACAAAATGGCGGTCGTTGAGGAAGAGCTCAGGGTTAGGCTCATACTGGTAGTTGCCAGCATAGGGGCGCATGCGGGGGAAGGAGACGGTGAATGAGGCCTTCCAGCAGTGTTTGTAGAGGTATTCCAAGTGAGAGGCGAGGGCCCTAGCTTCGTGCCGCCAGTCGGCTAGGCCAAAGAGGGCGCCGATGCCGATTCTTCGGAAGCCTCCGGCGTAGGCACGCTCGGGACACTCAAGGCGCCAGTCGAAGTTTTTCTTGGGCCCTGCGGTGTGCAGGCGTGAGTAGGTGTCACGGTCATAGCTTTCCTGATAGACAACGAGTCCCTCGGCGCCGTGCTCGACGAGCTCACCGTATTGCTTGTCCTTCATGGGGCCAACCTCGATGCCAATGGTGGGGATGAATCCCTTGATGGCATCAATGCAGTCCTGCAGGTAGCCTTCACTGACAAACTTGGGGTGCTCTCCGGCAACAAGGAGGATGTTGCGGAATCCGAGTGCGTGTAGGTGCCGTGCCTCGGTGACAACCTGATCAATGGTGAGGGTGGTGCGCAGGATGGCGTTATCCCGTGAGAAGCCGCAGTAGCTGCAGTTGTTGACGCACTCATTAGAAACGTAGAGGGGGGCAAAGAGCCGCATGGTCTTACCGAAGTGTCGGCGCGTGATGGAGCGGCTGTTGACAGCCATGGACTCGATTTCCTCACGCGACTTTGGCGCGAGTAGTTGCTCGAATTTGCGCAGCAGAGGGGTTACCTCGCCACGATTGAATGTATCCACAAAGCTCACGCCCGCAGACTAGGACAGAAATTCAAAAGCACAAATCCGAAATCAGCGGATCCTGCCATGGGTTTATCAAGGAAGGTGAGCTCCAGCGCTAACGTTGCCTGCTGGCTCGGTGATGATGCAGAATTTTCATGAAGAATTTTACATGTGCGTATATTTATGTATTATGATGTCCGTAAATTGGTATTTCCCCGTGCGTTTTTCTGATTGCGGGTGTCGGCTAGGTAACCTTTGCTTGGCCGCTGAAATAATTACTATCTATTCAAATGGAACCATTGACCTGGCTAGGTATAGCCGCTTGTTTATCGCAGTCGGCGATGTTCTCCGGCTCGAACCTTGCCTTCTTCTCTCTCGGCCGCATGCGCCTCGAGGCGGAGGTGGAAAAGGGCAATAAGTCCGCGCTGCGCATCTTGAATTTACGCAAGGATTCTAACTTGCTACTGTGCACGATCCTCTGGGGCAATGTCAGTGTTAATGTGCTGCTGGCCCTGCTCAGTGACTCGGTGATGGCGGGTGTCGGAGGTTTTGTATTTGCCACGGTGGGCATTACTTTTTTTGGTGAGATCATCCCGCAGGCTTACTTCTCACGCCATGCGCTTAAAGTTGGGGCAAAGCTTGCTCCCTTGCTCCGTTTTTATCAAATGCTGCTGTTTCCCTTTGCGAAACCTTGCGCGCTTATTCTTGATGGTTGGATCGGGCCCGAGGGCCCTACGTTTTACCGAGAGCGTGATATTGAGATTATTCTTGAGAAACACATCAGTGAGCAGAGCTCAGAGATCAGTGCTAACGAGGGTAGGGGGGCGCTTAATTTCCTCGATTTGGATGACCGCTTTATCATCGATGAGGGGAACTCGATCAATGCGGACACGATTTACACGATGCCCTCCAAGCTTGATCTGCCGACCTTGCCTGGACCAGATACGGATGAGGGACGTGAGTTCATCAAGGAGCTCAACAAACATCCCAATTTACGTGCGGTGATTCTGGATGAAGATGATGGCAAGCCTGAGCTCATTATCAATACGACGGAGTATCTCAGCACGCTCTATGCGGTAAATCAGCAGCAAGAGAATGGGGATGTCTCGGAGATCGATATCTATAAATTTTGTCATCGGCCGATCATCGTTTTTGACAGCCACACCACTCTAGACGATGTGCTCGGTGAGTTTGTCGTCGAGGCCAATGATAAGAACGACCACGTGGTGGATCGTGATGTGGTTATTTTCTGGAATGATGATCAGAAACGCATCATCACCGGCGCCGATATCTTCGGCCGATTACTCAGAGGAATCGCACGCCGGGAAGCGGAGTAGTCCTTTATCAAGTCGACCGCGATCGTGGTTTTACTGAGGGGAGACGAGTTGGAACTCGATCTTTTCTGGCAGCAGGCCTTGCCACCAGGTATGGAAATGTTCGGGCTTTGCCATGGGTAGGTTGATGACTCGGGCCGGCATCAACACGGGTAGTGGGTCGATGTCGAAAGGATAGGGGTCGAGTTCGATTCTGATCTGGCCCTCATGCTCACCACGAGGGGTGACCTTAATGGTGAGCCGGTCGCTCCAGCTGCTGCGCGGCACATCGTGCAGCTCAAATTCGTCTGCGCCCAGACCTTTGGTTTCACCGCTGCGCGCCTGAATCAAAGGGGACGACATTGCCAGCGACAGGCCGTCACATAACTGCAGCAGGCGTTCGTGTGGTTTGAGGTTTTCCGGTTCAAGCCAAGCCGCGGTCGCGGGGTCAGCACGCAATGTCTTGCTCCACTGCGCCTGAAGGTGTTCTAATTCTGCGATGAACTTGAGGGGTTCGTCTCGGCTGCCAGGATAAAGTTGCTCGGGCGAACCTTTCCAGAAAAGCGGGTGGGTGAATGCCGGATCGGGGTCATCCAAGGCGCGGATGGCATAGAGCCAGTATGCATGGCGGCTCATGAGCAGATTAGGATAGGGCGCATCCTTGAAACGGCTCAAACCCTCACGCCAGCGGCTCATGCCTGCCGCTTGATCCTTCAGCACCTCAGCTAGATCGAGAGGTAAACCATCGGCCGGAGATAGGTCGGGCATGGCTTCCCACTCCCACCAGCCGCTGTCGTGTTGGGCAATACCGAGCACGGTTTGCTGCCGTAGTTCTTCGTCATGCGAGGATGTGAAATAGCCGGGCTTGGCGAAGCCTGCATGGTTTCCCCAGTGGGCGGCGAGGTAGCCAGCCACTTGTCCGTGATCGGGCTGGGTCACCAGCCATAGCTTGCCGTCTTTGATTGTTTTAAGCATCTTTTTTCGGGGTTCTTGCTTGATGGTTATCTATTCATTGCCAGTAAATGCTTTTTCCGGCTTACTTCGGATTACTCTGGAATATGCCAGATCGGCTGGAGTTCGTTTATAACGAGTGAGATTAGTTTGGCGTGGTGGTCATTGGCAACAATAGAAATTTCCGTAGTATTGTTACTGAAGCCGATACCTTCGGCCGATTACTCAAAGGAATCGCACGCCGGGAAGCGGAGTAG
>JAFMDE010000173.1 GCA_017857425.1 Akkermansiaceae bacterium | reverse complement strand
ACTCCTTGGAGGTATCGATCTTGAGATCTTTCCATGTTGCTTTGTATCCAGCCGTCTCGATTGTGCTGATGGCAGCATCGCCCATGTTGTTGTTAAAATCGCCAAGCACAATCACCCGGTCGGTCGTCTCTTTGGGTAAAATCTCGCTTGCCAGTTGGTAGGCATGGCCGGTCTTGTGATTGCTCCCCGATGTGCAAATATGCAGTGAGTAAAATGCAATGGAAACCCCATCAACCTCGGTCACCGCACTCACCACCGAGGCAGGATTCCAGCAGCGCTTCCGCTTCAGGCTCATTTCATGCTCGGCAGTACCTTGCAAGGGTGTCCTGCTGAGGATCGATTTGTATTTATCCTTGTGATTGGCCGATGAGATCTTGCCCACATAGCAATGCTTCATGCCCAGCACCTTGCCAACGCGAGCCGTCCAGTCACCATCAGGGACTTCATTGAACCCGATGATGTCGAGTTTGTAAGGCTTGAACATCTTGCCAACCTCTTCAGGGGTCGTGCTTTTGCCAAACTCAACATTGTAAGCAGCAACACGGACGGTCGCGGATTTTTCAGACTCTGCAGCGGTTAGGCAGAGTGTGCCTGCGCACAAGCTGACAATAACAAGGGGCAATAATTGAAGGGCTTTCATTTTCGTTTTTTGTTTTCTGTTTAGCAGGGCTTGCTTGCATCATTGAGTGTTCCAGAAAGAGCCTTCCTCTTGAACTTGAGTCTCAAAGGTAGTCAAGCTCTCCATCATTTTCTCGACACGCTTTGCCTGTTCTCCAGCGCGGTTAATGCGCTCTCCGAGATCCTGTTCCACTTGAAAGAGGAGCGGAGTATCACGGGAGGCGGTGAAGCCGTAATTGTTTCCTGTTTGCGATGCGATGCGGGTGTGCATCTTCCATGGGCCTACCCGGACAGCAGAAGGCATGTTGTCCGCCCATGAATAGTAGAACTCGAACTCCGGCAGCTTTGCCTTGTGTGCTTGTGGCATCAAGTATGGCCTGATGTCCCGACCGTCGATGGAACGATCTTTCGGGAGCTCTACACCAGCGAGAGCGAACACCGTCGGTAATATGTCCAGGGTGCTCACCGGAGATTGCTCGATTGAATTGGGAGTGATCTTGCCTGGCCAGCAAAAGATACCAGGCACCCGGTGGCCACCCTCCCAGGTAGAGCCTTTGCCGTCTCGGAACGGTTGTGCATAGCCAACGTGAAGGCGTGTGTCCCCATACTTTTTGTCACTCGCGGTATCCTGAAATCGGATCCATGGCCCGTTGTCCGAGGAGAAGATAATCAGGGTATTCTCCGTGAGCCCGGCTTCTGCGATGGACTGGCGGATTTGTCCCACGCTATCATCAATCTCCTCCATCACGTCACCCAGCAGACCTCTGCGTGATTTGCCGAGGAACTTGTCACTCGCGTAAAGCCCAAGGTGAGGCATGTTGAAGGGAATGTAGGCAAAGAAGGGGGTCTCTTTGTTTCTTTTGATAAATGAGATGGCCGCCTCGGTGGAACGTTCCGTTAGGGAGGCACAAACGTCTGCTTTGGACGGCAGGTTTTTGGCGATCACAGAATAGCCTTTGATGGGCTGGCTTCCGGATGGGTCTGATTGCAGCAACATAGCACTGCTATAATCGTGGGAGACGTTGGTCCCAAGCCATTCATCAAAACCGTGAGCGAGCGGCAGCGTGTCTTGAGAAAAATTGTTTTTTTGATTGGGGTTGCCGAGGTGCCATTTGCCAAAGATCCCGGTTTGATAACCACGTGTTTTCAGGCCCTCAGCGAGGGTGATTTCTTTTGAATGAATATGCCGCTGCGCACGCGGCTCGACGGTCCATGAGCCCAATCCCGAGCGGCCAGGATAGCGACCGGTTAAGAGCGAATAGCGTGACGCGCTGCAGGCGGGAGAGGTGACGTAGAACTGGGTGAAGTTCATCCCGTCTTGCACCAGCTTGGAAATGTTTGGCGTGCGAATGGTGGGGTTGCCATTGTGGGTGTAGTCACCGTAGCCACTGTCATCGAGGAAGAAGACGATGATATTGGGCTTGCCGTTGCCAGCAGAGCTTTTGAGCTCATCAGCCGTTGCGTAGCTGGCGAAAAACACCGTGGCGATCGAGAATACGAACAGGCGATATAAGGTGCGTCGAGATTTATTCATTTTTGAACTAAGTAGGATCATTATTTCCCATGCGGGATCGCCTCCTTCAATGGCTGGGAATGAAAACAGTGATCGCGGGTTAGTAGGTCTCTTTCTCGATAAGGTTGCCGTCTTCATCCCATGTTGATTTCAACACTGGCTTGCCATTTTGATAGCGTGTTTCCAGACGCTTCGAACCAGACTGCCAGTTCACAACGCAAATACCGGTGAAGGGCTCATTCTCGCCTCTAAGGTAGGGAATGCCCGCCTGAAATATGATATCTTGGGGTAGATATTCCCTCTCAGGTTTTGCCACATTGGGAGTTGAGGGGGGTGAAGAATCCTGAGGCGTTTCGCTCAACTGAACTGTGCTGTCCTGTGGATCCTTGTTTTCCTGGTCCGTGTCAACGCTTTGCCCCTCCATACCGAAAAATCCATCAACAGCATATTTCTCTGCTTTCGTCAGCTTTCCCTCTTCATTCCATTCAGTTCGAGAAACAACATAACTGTTTGTGTAGACGGTTTCCGTCATCTTCGATCCGTCTTGATGGAATTGAATCAACTTGCCATTCTTTTTGCTAATGTCTGTACCGTCTTTGAGTTTGCGGGCAAAGTTGTACCGATGACCGCCGAAAGAATGTGTGTCTTCATAAACGGGTTTCTGAAGAGCGGACTTCAGCATATTCAGGTCATCAAGAGCGATTGATTCGAGGCGTATAATCTCCAGTCTGTTGCCTCGGTATTGTGCGAATGCCCGAGCCACCTCGCTGTTCATTGACTTCAGATGGTTAAGCATCAATTGACCAGGGAACTTGGCCAGTTCTTGAGCCACTTCCTTGGAAATCGAAGTCAGACCATCCAGTCGGAGGCATTTGCTTGGGGTATTAGAATAACGAGGTCGAAGTTTCGCTAGTTCGTGAGCCACGTCCTTAGAAATGGAAGTCAGGCCATCAAGGCTGAGTGTGAAGCCCATGAAACGAGACAATTCATGGGCCACCTCTTTGTCGATGGAAGAAAGCCGATCAAATGACAGTCCGTTTCCCTCTCCCTTTGCAAATTCCCGAGCATCCTCTTTATCAAGTGAAGTCAAACCTAGTATGAGCCGATACCCTTTGAACTTGGCCAATTCCTTCACGGCTTTTTTGTCGATGGAAGCGAGTCCATTGATTGATAGCACCTTACTCTGAAATTTTGCTAACGCATTAGCCACGTCTTTGTCCATCGAAGTCAGGCCATCAAGAGAAAGCGCGTAGGCCATGCAACCAGCCAGTTCTTCGGCTACCTCTTTGTTGATTGAAGTAAGGCCATTCATCCAGAGAGCACCATTGTTGTACTTTGCCAATTCCCTGGCAACATCTGGTTCAATTGATTTCAGCCGGTTAAGATCTAGGTGATATTGCGGAGTTTCATTCGCCTTCTTAACCATTTCAGCAGCCTGCTGCACAGTCAATGTACCGGCTTTCTTTTGATTGCCCAGCACCTCTGCCATGGCAGGCATGGCGCAAGTAATAAAGCCGAGGGCGAAGGTAGTAATGAGTGTTTTCATCATGTTTTGCTTGGTTGTTGGTTTTGTGGTTTGAAAGCCCCGATTGGGCTTACATGGATGTCTTCGTTATTCGCTTCAAAATGGATTCAAGAATCGTCAAAAATAGCGATGCACACCGGACAGGAGTTTTGAATTTTATGACCATTGTTACTCTCGTTTCGTTTTGATTGATTCATTATTGCTGCTTGAGAGTTGCGATCAGG
>JAFMDE010000172.1 GCA_017857425.1 Akkermansiaceae bacterium | reverse complement strand
TCGGTGCAAAACAATGTGGCATGCGCCTTGATGTCATCCGTGTAGCCTCCTCTATAGATCAGACACCCACAGTAATAAGATTCAGCTATTGGAAAGATGATCCTAATGACGGTATTGTCGGAGGTTTGAATCAAGCAAGTGTGATTTTCAGTAAAAGCCCCGACCCCCTAGATCCCAGTGAACAAGCTTGGCCAAGTGTTTATGACCCGGGCGGGGACATGTTCCCCTTCCATGTCGATAGTTCCAATTCTGGGCGGCCATGTCTCGCTGTCTATGCTGAGCGTCTTGCCACTTGGTTACAAAATAACAATGGCGGACATTTTGACAGAAATAACTCCATTTCGGTGAATGTCGACTACGTCAACAATCTAGAAGTTGCCAAACCACCTTTCCCAAGTGACGTTGGCGATTTGGCGGTCATGTTAATGAACGCAAAAGACCTAACGACCTTTACTGGTGGATTCTCTCTGGTAACCAATATGCGTCTTATCTTTACCGACGACATCAATATTACCCCAACATTAACCACACCGGATGGTGTTATCGTTCCGGCCGGTGAACAGTTTTACCCTCCAGTATCATTTTTTGCTCCCGAAAAACGATATGGGGATAGTGGCATCGCCCTTAAAATTGATATCGATGGTCAACTGGGTTCACTTGCCAAAGGAAATGCTGAGCCTGTGCGTATTGCCGATCTCAAGTCCGGTTTTGGAGACCAAGTCATACCAGGAAATATCAAAGCCAATTTAAAAACCATCGATCACCCAGCGGCATTACCCCCCATCAACTTGATGCACTGGATGGTGGTTATTAGGGAAATACATCCTAAATACAACCCATCTCAGAACTAAGGCAAACACTATGGCTTAGGCGGCAATAAACCTGATGCCTCGGCATCGAAGTTATTTACAGCTCTGTCCATAGCTCGAGGACGGTCCTCAATGGAATGCAGCGGCTTGAAGGAGTCACTATGTGTATCAACCCTGAAGGTAAGCTCATCGATGTCGCGGTTACTCTCAGCTATTTGTTTTCTTAATGCCTTCTGCTCAGCACGCATGGCCACCAGAATCTCCAATAGAGCCTCATCTTGAGGCGGCGAGCCAGCTGTTTTTCGACTTTGATGCTTACCGTCCAGATGCTTCTCATCGCTGCCGCTGCCGTCACCCCTGGCAATGGATAGGGCTTCATGTTTCGCCCCCTTCAACGCGCCTAGATCCTTGTCATCTAAATTCTCTTTGCGAACATCCTGTCCAGACAAACCATACTTAGTCAGTTCACGGACATGTTTGAAGTGAGTCACTGTAATTCCGATCGTGATGCCTAATGTCATCACGGATAGTGAGAGGCTGGTTCTATTCATTGTTTTTTTGAGGTAAAGTTGAGAGAAGCTGTTCTAGTAAATCAATTGCCTGAGCCGCCTGTTTCTCATGTTTCTCGATGTCCATAGTGGCGGCCTGAAGCATGGCGCCAATGGTCTCTTGCTGCGAAAATTTCATGCTAGGATTATATCCGGGCTCACTAATGCTAAATAGATTTGTATCGTCACTAGATGGAACCAATACAAAAGGGGTTATCGCCAAATCAATCGTATTACCACCAACCAAATTCACTGTTTGTTTGTGGGCTTTGATTGCATACGGAGCAGGCACATAATGCCAGCCTTCTGGTGCTGCAGAAAGGGGCTTAGCTGGCGATAGCGAATAAATCTTAATCGTCTCTGATTCAATTGCATTACCCGAGCTATCAGTTGATTTCTCCACCCTTAGCTCAATACCTTCATCTGCCGTCTGAGGAGCCTCTGGGGACACTTCCTGCCCTTTAGAGCTACCCTCCCCCTCCTCAACGCTATCGAAGGCTGTCAGCTCATCTTTTATGGAGGGCGCAGACAAAGCCGCCTCATCTTCAGCAAGCTGCCCGTAAGCGGTGCAGGACAACATAACCAACCAGCTCATCAGCTGCAGCAGAGATGGCACGCCATGGCGTTTTGATCTATTCATTGAACTAGGCATCGTATGTCGTTAAGGCTCATTTTTGATTACAGAGGAACTTGCCGGCACATAAGCTGACGGCTCATCTGACGGCTCCCCTTGCACGTGATTTTTTGGTAAAGATGGGCTGTCTGCCTTCAGGTTATCAGTGGGAGTCGTATTTTCGATCAGCTCATTCCATTCCTTAAGGATTTCCTGCCCATCATTCCTAAGATTTTTCAGATTACCCTCATAAACGATCAGACGCTGCATCAGCTGACGAGCTTGTGCAATATCGGCAACTGACCAACGCATGGTCCGTGTCTCGTAGAGCACCGGCACATCGAGCACGATTTCTTCCATTACGTCACCACCCGTATCGGCACTAAAAATATGCTGCATCTTCAAGTTAGTTGATTCCCACCCTTGGGAAAATAATGGGTTATCCGCCATGTGACCAGATTCAGCCAGCGCGCCAGATCCTGTTTGTTGTAAATTACTCTGGCTCGAGATCTTGCGATCTACAGATGATGGTAATTTGCTACCAGGCAATACATCGTCAGAGGGTACTAATGTGGAAACTCGCCCAGATTGACTGTTTTCCATGCTGCTAGGTAAAGCCCCATCACGCTGCACATCATTGGATGCACCATTCTGCACGATCACAGGCTTGGTCACATATAACCAGCACATGATGGTAGTCAGGATCAAACTGGTGATGAGTAACCAATGATAAGCAGCGTCTGGACGATTAACGCGTGAATTCGCTCTATTGCTTATAGCAGGAGTGATTAACGGCTCCTCTCCCCCATCCTCTATGCCCTCAGATGTATGCTTTACATCCAACGATAAGTCTCTTGGTATGGGATTGATTGGTTCTTTCATCGGTGGAGTCAACGGTTATCGCTTGATGGTTCATCATCACTCATGGCAATAGCACGAGTGATGATTACCCGATGTGATCGAGGCGGCATTTTGACCATGGTAATGCTGTTGCGGGTGACACTAATCTGGCGGACCATTTCAGCGCTTGTATTCAATGCTTGCACACCGGCAACGAGATCAATTTCACCAGATTTGCGAGTTACTCCGATACCGTCTGATCGATAAATTTGATAGGTGGTGTAATTATCCTCCCCTGCAACACGACAATACAAACGCAGGTCAATGCCGTCGCTAAAGACTTGGTAATTTAGGGGCGATATAACTACGGGATCCATCTCCCCACGCTCTACTCTGAGCTTTGAATTGAGATGGTAGTTACCGATATGGCGAAAAGTCTGCGGCAGGCCTTCAGGACGAGCCCCTGATTCGGGATCTGCTTGGGCATCACCCCCATGAAGCGGCTGAAGCAGCAACCCAAAGAAAATAGTCCACCTGTAAACCATTGATATCATATGAAATATTGCCAACTGAATTAACCTCCGACATCCCATAACCCGTCATCGGTATCTCCAGATGGGTCATATTCGCCGCCATCACCATCTAGTAAAACAGGAGGGCTGACTGAAACCTTGACCGTCAATACACCATTGTCCAGGGCCTCTGCCGTGGGTAAAGCAGTCAAGTTACCGGACAAATAGGGAATGATTTTTTCAGCAGTGAGAGAGCCGACGCTCTCCGTAGGGTGCTCCGCTAAGTAGGTGCGCTGTGCATTATAGACCATTCTTAGAACGCGTGAGCCTTCCGAGCCTCGCTGCCACTCCCGATATCCACTCATGGAATACATCGATATTCCTATAAGGGTCAGTAATACCACAATGACCACAGTCATTTCAAGTATCGTAAGGCCCGCCCTTCCTCGGACAGCCCTTCCTCGGACAGCCCTTCTTCGGACAGCCCTTCTTCGACCGGCCGCAAACGATATACGTGGATGCACAATCTGTTTTAACATCTTCTAATAGAGTATCAGCTTAGCCTTTATTGAAAATAAAAAAATATGAAATATTAGCCTATACGACTCA
>JAFMDE010000171.1 GCA_017857425.1 Akkermansiaceae bacterium | reverse complement strand
GGCTCTAACAGGCCTGCTTGCCTGTAGCCTGAGCGCAACACTCACGGCCGGGGAAACTACTGAGAAAGTTGCCCAGCCCAACATCATCCTCATCATGGCAGATGACATGGGCTATGAGTGCGTCAACGCCAACGGCGGCAGCTCTTACCAGACACCTCATCTCGACAAACTGGCGGAGACAGGCATGCGCTTTGAACACTGCTACTCCCAGCCGCTGTGCACGCCCTCGCGGGTCAAGATCATGACTGGCATGTCCAACGTGCGTAACTATGTGCAGTTCGGCGTGCTGAAACGGGATCAAACCACCTTCGCCCACCTGCTTAAAAAAGCCGGCTACGCGACCTGCATTGTCGGTAAGTGGCAGCTAGGCAAGGAGGCTGATTCACCGCAGCACTTTGGCTTTGATGAGTCCTGTCTCTGGCAGCATACCCGGCCAGCACGTGACGAAGGCCGTGATACCCGCTACCCGCAGCCTCACTTGGAAATCAACGGCGAAGCCAAGGACTACCCGGCAGAGGCTTACGGCCCCGCTATCGTCTCTGACTATCTCTGTGACTTCATGGAGCGCCACAAGGACCAGCCTTTCCTCGGCTACTACCCCATGATCCTGCCGCACAATCCCTTTGTCCCCACCCCGGACAGCGAGGACCCGAACTGCAGGGATAACAACCAAAACTACCGCGACATGGTTGCCTACATTGACAAAGTCGTCGGTAAGCTGGCGGCCAAGCTCGATGAGCTTGGCATCCGTGACAACACCCTGATTCTCTTCACTTGCGACAACGGCTCCGCGGGAGCTATCAAGTCCCAACTCAATGGCAACATGGTCCAAGGGGCCAAGGGCACGATGACTGACGCCGGCACCCACGTGCCGCTGATTGCCAACTGGCCGGGAACCATCCCCTCGGGCAAGGTTACCCAAGACCTGGTCGACTTCAGCGACTTCCTGCCGACTTTCTGTGAGGCGGCCGGGGCTGCAATACCGGCCGGACATCGGATTGACGGCCAAAGCTTTCTAGCCCAGCTACGCGGAGAAAAAGGCAGTCCCAGGGAATGGGTTTATTGCTGGTACTCCCGCGGTGGAGGAAAGGGAGAGCAATGGGCGCGCAACCAACGCTACAAGCTCTACCCCGACGGCAAATTCTATGACATCAGCCAGGACAGGCTGGAAACAACTCCGCTCGTTGAGCTCTCACCCGAGGCTCAACAAGCCCGCGCCACGCTTCAAGGAGTTCTCGATCAATACAAAGAGGCCCGCCCAGCATCAGAGAAGAAAACAAAGAAAAAATAAAGCAAGCCACCGATCAACACATGAAACTCGTCCAACAAACCGCACTGCGACTCGGCCCACTCAACGCGCTACTCGCCCTTGCTCGTAAGAGCAGCCCCCTTTTTTTGATTGTTTTCAGTCTGATGCCAGTAACGGCGGATGAGATCAAACTCCAGCCTCTTTCGCTTTCGGTGCAGGAGAACTATAACTCGCGCACCCTTGCTCCACACGTGCTTACCGATCCCGGTTACCGGATTTGGGGCGTGAATGTGATCAAGTGGACGGATGGCAAGTATCATGCCTTTTACTCCCGCTGGAAGGAGCATTATGACTTCCATGGGTGGCTGCGACATTCCGAAATCGCTCATGCTGTTTCCGATTCTCCAGAAGGCCCCTTCAAGACTACCGGAACGATTCTCAAAAACCGAAACGCCGATGGCTGGGATCTCTGTAATGCCCACAACCCCGCAGTCTGTGTGGCAGACGGAAAGATCCTCATCTACTACATCTCTAATGACTTCCGAGAAGACATCAAGGGCAGTGATGAGCCACTCCCATTGAGTGAAAAGTGGATCACCCAGCACTGGGAGGGAGTGAGGGATAAACAACGGATCGGCCTCGCGATTGCTGATAACCCTGCGGGGCCATTTACTCGTCATCCAGTTCCCGTGGTAGAGCCCGATAATAAGCTCTTTAAGAACATCGCGGTAAACCCAGCCGTGCATTATAAGGCCGGACGATACACCATGATCATGAAGGGAGACTCCATGAAGCATGAGGAGTATTACCGCATCCAGCTTGTAGGACATTCGAGCAAACCTGAAGGCCCCTTCACCTTCCAAAAAACACCTATCTACACCGAGACCCAATCCGAGGACGCTTGTATCTGGTATAACCAAAACACGAAGCAATATAACACCATCATCCACATCTTCGGTAACGCACTCGCTCGCCTCCAGTCAGACGATGGAATCACTTGGCGCAGAGCGTCTCCCTTCCTTTTCACTAAGAAGGAGTTCAAGATGGAGGACGGCAGTATCTGGAAGCCCACCAGAGTTGAGCGCCCTTTTGTGCTCACCGATGACCAAGGCACTCCCATCATGCTCTACCTCGCCGCCTGGGATCGAGAACGTTCCCTGAACGCCAACCTCGCCGTGCCGTTGAAAAGCGTGGACTAGAGCTTAGCTCTGAGATCCTATATCCAGCCTTCCTGATTCCCTCACCCCTTGCTCATCTATAAACAGCCACAAGCAAAACCAACCACATCACATGCCACACCTTCGACACAGAGCGCTTGTGCTCCACCCACTCATCGCGCTACTCGCCCTTGCTACAGGAAGCAGTCTGCATGCAGAGAGTCAGGCTCAAAAACCTAACTTCGTGATCTTGTTAGCGGATGACATCAGTTCAGACAGCATCGGTTGCTACGGCTCTAAAAACCCACACACGACACCTCACATCGACAAACTGGCGGCGAGTGGTATCCGCTTTGAGAACATGTTTGTTTCCGAGGCGATTTGCGCCCCTGCCAGAGCGGAGCTCTATACCGGGTTGATGCCACAGCGAAATGGTACCTTCCGTAACCATCAATCATCGAATCCAAACATCAAAAGCGTGGTTCATTATCTCAATGACCTCGGCTACCGCGTCGGGCTCGCAGGCAAAAAGCACATCGCTCCCCAGAAGGTCTATTCCTTTGAGAAGATTGACGGGATCTGTGGTAAAGCCGCTGAGCCGAAGCCCGAGCCTGACGACTGGAGCGGGGTGCAAAACTTTATCCAACGTGACCCCAAGCAGCCTTTTTGCATCGTGATCGGCTCCATCCATGCGCATTCCCCTTGGACCGTCGGGGATACCAGCCACTGGAAAGAAGAGGATGTCGTTCTGCCGCCCAATTTGGTAGACACGCCACAGACCAGATCCGCTTATTTGCATTATCTGGCCGAGGTCAGGGAGTTTGACCGACAGGTGGGCGATACCGTCAGGGTGTTAAAAGAGACCAAGCAGTTAGATAATACCGTCATTATCGTGCTGGATGAAAATGGAGCCGGGATGCCAGGCGGGAAATGGACGGTCTTTGATTGGGGTGTCCGCTCCGCCTGTGTCATCAAATGCCCCGATAGCTGGAAAGCGAACTTTGAGACGGATGCGATCGCCCAATACTGCGATATCGTGCCAACCTTGGTCGACGCGGCAGGTGGGAATCCATCCCCTGATCTTGATGGTAAGAGTTTACTTCCTCTGATCAAGGGCGAGACCAAAACCCACCGCGAGCGGGCTTATTTCCTCTTCAATAACCGCGTTCATGAAACAAAGGGGAGTCCTCATTTTAGCACGAGGGCCGTTACCGATGGAGAGTATAAGTTCATTTGGAATCTCACCCCAGAGAACCTTTATGTCGAAAACATCACCACCTGCGATTTGACCGGCGAAGCCAGAAAAACTGATTTTGGCCTGATCTATCCCTCCATGATTGATCGCATGAAGACAGACAAACATGCCAAGGCGATGGTTAACCGGCTGCGGTTCAGACCGCAGTATCAACTCTACGATCTGAAACAGGATCCCTACGAACTCAACAACCTGGCGGATAGCCCTGAATATTCAGACCAGATCAAAAAGTTCAAAGCAGACATCGAAGCATGGATGAAACAGCAGGGGGATGACGGCCATCTGGATCCTGAAGGCATGCAAGTCATCAAGTATCA
>JAFMDE010000170.1 GCA_017857425.1 Akkermansiaceae bacterium | reverse complement strand
TCAGCATCCGCGCTCACCCACAGACTCATGTGGATGTGCCCCCTGCTCGACTCAAACGCCCATACCATTCCGGGCAAACCACATTTAAAATCCCACCTGCCGCCATCGATACAGCGTTTGCTGGGTGCTTCGTTGTAATAGGCAACACGTGACTTCTGCCAACCGCCGCGTTGCTCATGCAGGCGATTAATCTTCTGCTGGATAGGCTCGGTAAAAATACGAAGTCGTTTGACCCATGCACCTTGAATGGCTTTTTGTGCTGCTGCATTTAAGTCAGTGTAATCAATGCCATCCGTCTCATTCATCGGCTCACTCGCGATGGCGCGCTGCCCCAGTAGCAACGCGTTTTCATTCTTTACCAGACTCCATGCATGCATCAGTGCTAGCTCATCCTGCTTCCACAAGGTGGCTGGGTTAGCACCTAACAAGATAGGTCCAAATTCATTCGCCTCACCCTCGGCGAGTTCTAAGTGAACAATCGTCAAGTGATGCTCAGCTAAGCGAAACGCAAACTCACCCTTACGAGGATCACCAAAGCAAGTGATCCAGTATTTACCGAGAGCGTCCCCACCCTCTTTGGTATCCTGAAAGGCCACCGCATTCGCCATCTTCCAACCCTCTGGTGAAAGCACCATCGAGAGCACTTTCACCATCAATGCCCTTTGATCGTCATTGAGCTGGCTAATCCTAATGCCAGGTCGATTACCGCCGGTATAACGCATTTCCCAGCGCCGTTGATCTCCGCTATCGTGTAAGCATGCGGCAAGCTGATCCTCATCTAAGCTGCTGACAAAACTACTGACCTCCTTGCGGAATGTGGATTCAAAATTACCTGCTGAAACGAACTTATCTGATAGTGCTAACAATAAGACTGCGGCGGAGAGGACAAAGGAAAAGGACATAAATTCTGGATTACTGGTTAAGTTGATCGTTTAATTAATAGCTCAATTGATAGCGTTCACCAATGACGATTGCCACTGACGATTACCTTACTTATATCAAAGCCTGTAGCCTAGCATCTCGTCGGACACCTGATCAATGCGGTGCTCGCTCAAGCCGGCTTGCTCTGCCCACTCGGGCCAACGCTTAATAGCTCCGATGACCTCATCAATAACCTCATCAATCTTGCGCACACTTTGACTTTCTCCCAACTTCCTCAAATCAGCACGATCAACATCTACACTTTTGCCATTCACTGAAGCAGCACGCATGCCGCTGGCTAGCGGATTGGTTGTGCTGGTCAGATCATAGGCTGGTGACACCGTCCACTGGCCGTCAGGCAGCATCAAAAAAGCATGGTTTTTGCCATGATCATCGTCATTACCAGCAAGCACGTTAAAACAAGCACGTCTGAAAATCTCCTCAACACCGATCTCGCTACCCGTCAAGATACGTGTCAGATCCATCAACTGCCCGTATTCAAGACCATCACGTATAGCTGTGTGCGTCAGACCTGAATAGGTGTGGATGTGCCTCCTCGATTCACCAGGCCTATCAAAGCGCTTCGATAAAAAGTGAAACATGCCATTGCCGCATTCGAGCAAGTGCGTTTCTGCCATGTTAATGCCAGCTTCGTTTGCCATAATGGAAAAAGCATATTCCTCTTTGCCGTGCTGATAATCCGAATCGAGATCAAACTTAAGCAACCAACGCTCAAACCCAGTGGGAAGATCACCACCACCAGCCATGGTGCGTGAGAAGTCCTTATTGAAGCCAAGCAGCACCTTAGGCTGGGCTCCTCCAGGAGACAAACCAGAGCGCATCAGGCCTGGCAAAATGTGATCGGTGCGACCATGTAAAAAGGAAGTCGCATTGTTAACAAGATCGGCAACCTCTACGGTCAGCTCATCACGGAAATCTCCCGTCGCCGCAGGAGGTTCATACCCAATAGCTCCCATCGCATGCCCACCAGCACAGGCGAGCTTCTGAAGAACACCAACACTACTCCAGGGGATGCCCTTGTCTTGGAAAAACCGCTTCATCATCTGCTGCCCCCACCAATCCGGCAGGCTGTCTCCAAAAAGACCAAAAAGCTGACCAAATTCAGGCGTCGGAGTGGTCACTGATCCCTGCGTAGAATTGGGCAGGTAGACAGGCGAAAGCTCGATGCCCTGCGACTTCCACTCCTGATCGTATTCAAAAAAGATGCGCCCGTCTGCAGCTTCAGCGAGATGGCCAATGGTAAGCTTGTTGTAACCACCGAGATATTGAACTTCTATTCTCATTTTTAGATTGATGTTTAGTTGGACCGATCGGACTTGGTGTCAGCTTGACTGTCAGAGGCTAGCTGTTCAGCAACCCTGGCTGCCAATTTCCCTCGGCTACGACGCTGCGGAGCACGATGCCGCCCAGTGCGTTCCACCGCCTCCAGTGATTCGAAACTTCTCTGGCCGCTAAATAAATTTCTCAAATCGGCATCAAGCCCCAAAACCACGGCCACCTTGGCAAGCCTCTGCAGTGAGCCTTTACCCTGCTGCTCCATGAGCTTTAGTGTGGAAAGGCTGACGCCCGCACGCTCAGCCAGTTCCTCTTGAGTCAGGCCCATTGCCAGGCGCTGGCCACGCAAACGCCGTCCTATGGTCTGAATCAGCACATCCGGATTACGGAACTTAAAAGCTTCTATTTTATCCATGAAGCGCGATATTGAGCCTTTGCAGCTAAAATAGCAACCGTTATGGAGGTCTTTTTTGGTTGCCACTTTGTATCATTCCGGCCAAGGAGATATTATGCAAATTCAAAGCGCCGACTTTCTCATCAGCTCGCCTGACCTCGAAAGCTGCCCCGAGTCCAAGTTGCCGGAGTTTGCCTTCATCGGCCGTTCAAATGTGGGCAAGTCATCATTGATCAATGCACTGACTCGTAAAAAGGATCTCGCCATGGTCTCGAGCACTCCCGGGCGCACTCGTCTGATTAACTTTTTCCTCATCAATAAAAAGTGGACCCTCGTAGATCTTCCTGGCTACGGCTACGCCAAAGCGTCCGGCCAACATCGCAATAAGTTCAATGAGTTTGTCTCAGATTATTTACTCAACCGCCCTAACGTCAGCTGTATATTTGTGTTAATCGACTCTCGCCTGAGCCCTCAAAATATCGACCTTGAGTTCATCCAATGGCTGATCGAATCCGAGGTGCCCTTTGTGCTCGTGTTCACCAAAACCGACAAAGTCAAACCGGGCGCAGCCCAACGCAACATCGACCTTTTCACCGAGGCGATGAGCGAATTCTGCGACGGACTGCCAAGAATCTACAGCAGCTCCGCAAAGACCGGAGACGGCCGCAAGCAGATCCTCTCGTTTATTGATCAAGCCGTGGCTAATTTCTAGCTGACGATCCCGTATGGGCTCAGCGCATCCAGGATTTCTTGGCGTGCATTACTGATCTCTGGAACGGCCTCACCGGTGAGCTTTTCTGCGGTGTTTTTGTAGAGGTCGCTGGTTGCCATGAGCGCATCAACAGGAACTTTAAAGTTCTTACCGAGCTCTACACGTTCATCCATACGCTCTTTGTTGAGCAACACATCAGCTTCAGGCACCGAATCGCAGAGGAACTTGCGGAACATTTCCTTAGAGTTCTCGACAATCTTGCCATCAGCGTATGCCGCGGCATCCCAGTAACGTGAGGAGTCGAGCGTGCCGACCTCATCGATGTAAATCATCGAGTGGCCATCACCAGAGGCGTTAGGGATATAGCCAAACTCAAACTTGGTATCCACGAGCAGCTGACCGGCTTTGGCAGCCTGATCTGAGATGATCTTAATGCCCTCAGAAAGCAGCTTTTCATAAAGTGCTACATCCTCCGGCGTATGGAAAGCGAAGGCCTCAAAATTGTTGATAATTTGCTCACGGGTAACGTTGACATCGTCTTTCTCAGGGACACCGGGGATGCCCGTAAGAATGCCCTTGGTCGAAGGCGTGATCAGAAGCTCGTCGAGCCTTTGCCCGTTCTGAAGGCCATCTGGCAAATCAATACCGCAGATATTGCGCTCCCCACGATC
>JAFMDE010000169.1 GCA_017857425.1 Akkermansiaceae bacterium | reverse complement strand
CTTCAACTTAAACTGCCACAAAGTGGCCTACTTAAACTGGCGCTTGCCCCCGACTGCGTCGGCGCAAGCGCCTCCTAAAAAATAGGGATGGCGGCGATGACAGAAACTGCTACAGTCTGCGTTTCTATAAGGGTGCTCATTGAGCCGTGGCGCTTCAAGGAGTAGGCTGATACAACCAAGCCCCTTAGGTCATCAAAAATCAAATCCTCCGCCATCATTACCACTGACGCAAAACCCCGGACAAAACAATGACTGCATCGAAAAGATACACCGTTCATGCCATCGCATACTTTTTGCTGAGTTTGCTAGTAGTCAGCGTAACGACCGCGGAGGAGGCGGCTAGACCATCCCAGCCGAACATTCTCCTGATCGTCGTTGATGATCTGGGCTGGCAAGACGTCAAGTGTTATGACATCGATGAACCATCTCCCATGGAAACCCCGCACATGGATGACCTTGCTAAGCAAGGGGTGCTCTTTCGCCAAGCCTACTCCCCTGCCCCCGTCTGCTCGCCAAGCCGGGCGGCAATCCTGAGCGGGATTCACCCGGCCCGCGCCCAACACGTCGGTGTGGCCGGTGGCAATCCGCCGCGCCCCCATAATCTCAAGGGGTCACGGATGATCACACCTTGGGACCGCGGCAGCTTGGCCCCGCAGCTCCCAAACATTGCCACCGCCCTTCGTAAAGAGGGCTACGCGACTGGCCACTGCGGTAAATGGCATCTCTCTATGAGCAAGCAAGGTGGATCGCAGCCGACTGACGTCGGGTTTGACTGGAGTCGCGAAAACCATGGGGTCCAGAATAAGATGACCCCGCATCGCATGACCGGCTTCGCCACCCGCGCTGAGGATGATCCATACCGCTTGGATGAGAACGGGTTTCCTCGTGACCAAAACAACCTGGATGCCCTGAGCTTTGTGCGTGAGAATGAAGATAAACCCTTCTTCCTCTATTATGCCACCTTTCTGGTTCACACGCCCATCCACATGCGTAGCCGTGAACTCCTCGACAAGTATGTGAAAAAGCTCGGCGTTGAGATTCCAGAAAACCCGCAGCAGTGGGTTCAAGAAGGGCAGTCCAACCCGTTCTACTGCGCCTCGGTCGAGCAGCTGGATTATTACCTCGGCCAATTGTTTTCCTACCTCAATAAGACCGACGACCCACGCTGGTCAGGGCACAAACTCAGCGAGAACACTTATGTCATTCTAACATCCGATAACGGCGGCATGGAGGGGGTGCCGGAGGTTGAAAAAATTGCCGAGAACGCTCCGCTGGACGAGGGCAAGATCCATCTCCAGGAAGGGGGTGTGCGCGTGCCACTCATCATCAAGGGGCCGGGTGTCAAAGCAGATACGGATTCTAATGTGATGGTGAACGGGCTGGACTTTTACCCCACGATCCTTTCGCTAGCTGGTGCGTCCAAAGCGCCCAACCAAAAGTTCGATGGCTGTAATTTATCGACTCTTCTGCATAAAGATCCCACCGACTCAAATCTGGTGCGGGATGCGGACGGCAATATTCGTGACACGCTGATGTGGCACTTCCCCAGCAGTGTCTGGATGGAGAGCTCCATTCGGGTTGGCGACTACAAGCTCATGCGTAACTATGACCACCGCGGTGGCCCAAACAGCCGCTGGCGAGGGACTTTAGCACCACCTCTAGAACTTTACCGACTTTACAATACCGAAAGTGGCGAGGCCGTTCGCGTGGACATTGAGGAACAGAATAATCTGGTGGAATCAATGCCGGAAAAAGCACGCGAGCTGGATCAGCGCCTGACGGAGATGCTCACCGAAATGAACGCGACCTACCCAGCCTTTAACCCGTATAGCGCGGCGAAGCTGCCTCATAAAGCTAAAGTGCCCACCGTGGTCAGCCATAAACGTGACGGTCAGAAGGTGGAGTTCACCTACAAGGAAAAGGGCGCAAGCGTGAAGAGCGCTCACCTCATTTACACCACGGAGGGAGATTACCTGCGGGCGGAATGGCTCAAACATCCCGCTCAACTGCAGCCTGAGCATAAGATTACAGCCACACTACCACCGGGCACCACGCATTACTTCCTCTACCTACTCGACGAGAATAACTTCTTGCTCAATTACCCCGAGCTACCAAACGTAGTGAAGGGCGAAAAGCTCAACTACTCCGACACCGCGCTGAAGGTCAAGTGACCCTCATCCATGAGCAAACCAAAACCCCGGACAATACAATGAACCTGCCACAATTTCACATCTTCCGCACAAGCGCATGCTTGTTGCTCGGTGTGTCGGTGATCAGTGAGGCGGTTGCCGGGGAGACCGGGAGCACTTCCAGCAAGCCCAACATGGTCATCATCCTCACCGATGACCTCGGCTACGGAGATGTCTCCTTCCTCAATGCGGAATCAAAAGTCAAAACCCCGCACATGGACGCGCTGGCTGAGTCCGGTGTCTGGGCCACGGATGCGCACTCACCCAGTACGGTGTGCAGCCCGAGCCGCTATGCCATGCTGACGGGGCGTTATTCGTGGCGCAAAAAAATTGGGCGTCTCAACCCGTGGAAAGAATCTGCCATTCAAAAAGATCGCGTCACCCTCCCCAAGATACTCAAGAGTAAGGGTTATCATTCGGCTTGTGTTGGTAAGTGGCACCTCGGCTTTGACTGGCCGTGGAAGGGCGGCGAGAAACCACCTGAGTCCGTTATCGGCAAAGGAACCAGCATGGCGACCTGCGATATGTTTGACTGGTCCATGCCGATCAAAGGAGGGCCATTGGGTGCCGGGTTTGATTACTATTTTGGCGATGATGTGCCTAACATGCCACCTTATGCCTTTATCGAAAACGGCCATCTGACCTGTGATCCGGTCAATGTAAAAGGAGCAAAATTGCGCAAGCAGCAGGTGATGCAGGGCGGTTATCTTCATGGCGACGGCCCCGGTGAAAAGGGCTGGAGGCTGGACAAGGTCATGCCCACCATTACCGCCAAGGCGGTTGACTATATCCACGAGCAGAGCAAGAGCCCTAATCCCTTCTTTCTGTTCTTCTCCACCACTTCTCCACACACGCCCATCGTTCCAATAGAGGAATTCCAGGACACCACTCAAGCAGGCCCCTATGGCGATTATGTTGCCCAGACGGATGAAGCAGTTGGCAAAATCGTAGCGGCCTTGAAGGCGGCGGGAGTTTATCAGGATACGCTTTTAGTCGTCTCCAGTGACAACGGCCCGGCACCCTTCATGCGGGACTTGATTCAAAAGCATCAGCACAACCCCTCCGGCTCACTGCGCGGGTTGAAGCGGGATCTGCTTGAGGGCGGGCACCGGGTTCCCTTCCTCGCCTCCTGGCCCAAGGGCGGGATCAAGGATGGCCGCCGGGTCGATGCCACCCTGTCACTTACCGATCTGTTTGCCACCATGGCGGGTATCGTCGGCGTGGCTCTGGATGAAGGTGTCGCCGAAGACAGCCTGGATATTCTGCCATCACTGCGTTCGGGTCAACCGGTGCGCACGGAGTTGGTCTACCACGCGGCTAACGGTAAGCTGGGACTGAGGCAAGGCGACTGGGCTTACTTGCGCAAAGGCGGAAACACGCCCGAGCCCGAGTGGTTTCAAGAGCACTGGCAAGGCGACCCACTCGACGCCCCTGCCTTATTGTTTGATCTCTCCGCCGACTTGGCCCAAAAGAAAAATCTCCAGGACCAACATCCCGAACGCGTGCAGCAAATGGAGCAACGGCTGGCTGAAATCCAGGAGGGGCAGTCCACCCGTTAGCTCGCAGCTATGAACAAAAATGGTGAGAGAAACATCACCAAAGTAACAAGCAACCAATAAAAAACACATGAACACCCGCAACATAATACTCGTACTGCTGGCAGCTCTGCCGTCTGCATTCGTCCAGGCTGAAACTTCTGAGAAAGAATCGCTCCAGGCCTACAATGCCCGGATGGAATGGTTCGCCGAGGCGAAGTATGGCATGTTTATCCACTTCGGTCTGTATTCCCAGGTAGGTGGGGTATGGAAAGGCAAACAGATAAAGCATTATGCCGAGTGGATCCAGGGCAACGCCAA
>JAFMDE010000168.1 GCA_017857425.1 Akkermansiaceae bacterium | reverse complement strand
AAAAAATGATGATGAAAGAAATAGTGACAACGACAATGCTAGGATTCTGCCTATTGATAGCAGCGTGCGCCCCAAGCGGAGGGGTGAGATCATCTGGTGGCACATCTGGTGATCCAGGCCGTGACCGAGATGAAGCAGCGGCCTGGAGTAAAGTTCCAGATGTGGTGAACGCGACTAACGAAATGCGCGAGGTGATGAAGGCGAAGGTGGCTGACAGGGAGGTAGTCGCCGTGTTGCAGTGGCGTGCTTTCAATGGTCGTAGAGATGCCCTGCAGACAACATGGTATGGCGACATGGGCTCGCCACCACCGACGTATGTGGTAGAGTCATTGCTCATTTCTATGGATGGAAGAGGGCTGATGGTGCCGATGGAGCAAACGCGTTATTTGTGTTCTCAGTGGATGAATGATACCGCTAGGCTTGGGCTTTATTTGAAGGGAGAAAATCTCTGTATTTATGTCACGGTGGGAGATGGTTCTGATGCTTGGGTTGCAAGCTACATCATCAATCCTGATACCGGAGCCCTGCTTTCTCACAGTGTAGAACGCGCATCGGCATTTCGCAAAAGAGTGAAGCTGCGCTAGTCATGTCACGCGCGCCAACGGAGTTTGAGCAGCGGGTTTATGCTCTGGTTCAAGGCATCCCTGTCGGTGAGGTCGTGACTTATGCGATGCTGGCCGAGGCTCTCGGTTGTGGCTCGGCCCAGGCAGTAGGCCAGGCACTGAAAAGAAATCCGTTTGCGCCTCAGGTTCCATGTCACCGAGTGATTCGCACAGATTTGAGCATCGGTGGTTATGTCGGCGAAACGCAAGGGGCGAAACTCGAGCAAAAGCGATGCCTGCTGCAAAAAGAAGGGGTAGAGTTTGACCGTGAAGGCCGCTTACTCGATGAGCAAAGGGTATGCACTAAGCTCTAAGGTGACAGGCTTGCTTAGCGTAAACCAACAGCCTTGCGAACGCGGTCGAGCACTTTGCTAGACTCTGCCCGTGCTTTTTGAGCACCTTGGGCAATGACCTCATTGACGTAATCCAGATTGTTTTCGAGCGATTCACGTTTTTCTCTCACCTGGCTGAAGTATTCCCAGTAGGCATCAAAGACACGTTGTTTGAAGTCACCATAGCCAAAACCGCCGGCTTGGTGGTCAGTGATCATTTGTTGTATGGCCTCATCGTCGGCAAAGAGTTTGTAGAGAGCAATCACGGTGGAACCATCCGTAGCTTTGGGCTCCTCGACGGGTGTGGAGTCCGTGACGATGCGCATGATCGATTTGCGGATGGCCTTTTTACCGCCAGCTAGAGGAATGGTGTTGTTGTAGCTTTTGGACATTTTTTGTCCGTCGAGTCCAGGCACAACAGCGGTGTGCTCTGCGATTTGAGCCTCTGGGATGGTGAGTGTCCCTTCGCCAAAACGATCGTTGATCTTGCCGGCGAGATCACGGGTCATTTCTAGGTGCTGTTTCTGATCTTTACCAACGGGAACCAACTCGGCGTCGTAAAGCAGGATATCGGCGGCCATCAGGGTGGGGTAGGCAAATAGGGCGTGGTTGGGGCTCAGTCCTTTAGCGACCTTGTCCTTGTAGGAGTGGGCTCGCTCAAGCAGCCCCATAGGGCACACCGTTGAGAGAATCCACGCCAGTTCGTTGACTTCGGGCACATCGGACTGGCGGAAAATGGTTGCCTTGGCTGGGTCGAGCCCGCAAGCAAGCAAGTCGATGGCAAGCTCCTGGATGTTGCTGCGCAGCGTGTCTGCATCAGTCATGCTGGTCATCGCGTGATAGTCAGCGATGAAGTAAAACGCCTCGCCCTTGTCTTGCAGTTGGACGGCTGGCAGCATGGCGCCAAAGTAGTTGCCGATATGAAGTTTGCCGCTGGGCTGAATGCCGGTAAGAATACGCATGGGGTTTTTTTAAGGAGAAAGAGTGAAGAATCAATCCTCTATTTACAGGCATCTCATTCCCCGTGCCTACGTGAGACTTATATGATCGGCACGATTACGTTCCGCAAAACGTCTCGGCGATGATTTCCTCAGGCCTTGGAGGAGCTTCTAGATCAGCGTATTCCGCTTGCTCCGCGCAGGGGTTTTGCAGAGCCTTGGTGAGTCGGTGAAACGGGGAATAGTCGCCCGCGTAGGCGCTTTGAATCGCTTGTTCGACCCGGTGGTTGCGTGGAATCACGATGGGGTTGGCTCTTTGCATCGTTGTAAGTATGGTCGCTGCTTGTTCGGTAGGATCGACGGCATTCTGCCACCGGGCAAACCACTGCAGGAAGGAATCCTGATCGGTAAACAAGGAGGATAATGCCACGGAGGAATTGCCACTCGCAGCGCGTGTCAGCTGCCGGAAGAAGAGGGTAAAGTCGACCTGCTGGTTAGCAATGAGTGAGAGGCCGTCCTGGATGAGTTCATCCTGCTCGGTCTGGTTCTGGGCGAGCCCAAATTTGGCGCGGAAGCGGCTCATGTATTGCTGGCTAAAACACTCGGAAAACCCAGCGAGGGTTTTTTCTGCAATGGCGAGGGATTTTGTTTCATTGGCGTCCAGCAGCGGCAGCAAGGTTTCCGCAAGGCGAGTCAGGTTCCAGAGTGCCATGTTGGGTTGGTTTTCCCAAGAGTAGCGTGCCTGTCGATCGATCGAGCTGAAGACGCACTGCGGATGGAAGGCGTCGATGAAGGCGCACGGGCCGTAGTCGATGGTTTCGCCGGAAATGGCCGTATTGTCGGTATTCATCACCCCGTGGATAAAGCCGAATGACATCCATTGGGCGATGAGCTCCGCTTGCGCAGTGACGACGGCTTGTAAAAATGCTGTGTAAGATGCCGCGGGGTCTGCCGTGGCCAGGCAGCTGGGGTAGTGCCGCGCGATGGCGTAGTCGGCTAAAATCCGGACGGAATCGGTATCTTTTTGGGCCGCGAAGTATTGGAATGTGCCCACCCGAATATGGCTTGATGCCACCCGTGTAAATACGGCCCCGGGCAGGGAGCCTTCTTGGCGCAGCACGGACTCACCCGTAGTGACGGCCCCGAGTGCGCGTGTTGTGGGCACACCTAATGCCGCCATGGCCTCACTGACGATGTATTCACGGATCACGGGGCCAAGCGCCGCCTTGCCGTCGCCGCCTCTGGAAAAAGGGGTTCTTCCCGATCCCTTGAGCTGGATGTCACGGCGGGTATTCGACTTGTCGTTGACCTCGCCTAATAGGATGGCGCGGCCGTCTCCTAGCTGCGGCACAAAGCCACCGAACTGGTGGCCGGCGTAGGTCTGGGCCAGAGGCTCGGCACCTGCGGGGATGAAATTGCCGGCGAGCATGGCAATACCCTCAGGCGATTCCAGCCAATGAGGGTCAATCGAAAGCTCCTCCGCAAGTTTGGAGTTTATCCCGATCAGTTTGGGGGCTGGGACGCGGGCGGGATCTTGTTTGATGTAAAAATGCTCCGGCAGCTCAGCATAGGTGTTATCGAAATGGATCTGAGACAGGGCATCACTCATTACTTCGTCAGTATGATCGTGGGAATCTTAGAATAGCGACTAAAATTTGCATGCCGGTCATTCTAGCGGGTTTGTGAAATTCTGGCCTTGCATGGATGATTAAGAATGATTAAGTAAACCTCTAGCCCCGCTACAGCGCCTTTTCCGACGAAACTCCTCCCCATGGATGAACTAGATTTTACAAGCGGTGATAACACCGATGACGCTATACATGAGCACCAGAACCTTGGTGGCATGTATGCTGACTACTTTCTTGATTACGCAAGTTACGTAATCATGGAGCGTGCAGTGCCTCACCTTGGTGATGGTCTGAAGCCGGTGCAGCGCCGGATTCTGCACTCGATGAAAGAGCTTGAGGACGGTCGCTATAACAAGGTGGCCAATGTGGTTGGCAATACGATGAAATATCACCCGCACGGCGACACCTCGATCGGCGACGCCATGGTGCAGCTCGGCCAGAAGGAACTTCTCATCGATACCCAAGGTAACTGGGGCAACGTGTTGACAGGCGATAAAGCCGCCGCGCCACGATATATTGAGGCTCGGTTAACGCCCTTTGCCCTCGAGGT
>JAFMDE010000167.1 GCA_017857425.1 Akkermansiaceae bacterium | reverse complement strand
TGAGACTTTAACCCGTCATTGAAAACTGAACAAAAACCATTGATGAGCACCCTTCAGAATCGAATTTTCATCTATCTTGCACTGGGCCTACTCATGCCTTTCACCGCGTCGGCTCAGAGTGGCGATAAAAAAGAAAAAAACAAGGACCTGCTTGATTCCGTCAACTGGCGCAAATGGGCGCCCCATCCGGCTCCTTTCCTTACCCCCGAAGAAACCGCCAAGGGCTTCAAGGTCGCGCCCGGCTTCCGTGTTGAGCTGGTCGCTGCCTCGCCCATGATCAAGGACCCCGTGTTTGCCGAGTTCGATCTCAATGGACGTCTCTGGGTGTGTGAATTTCAATCCTACATGATGAATGCTGACGGCACCGGCGAACACGACGCCATCAGCCGGGTCCAGGTGCTGGAAGACACCGATGGTGACGGCCGCATGGATAAGGCAACCACGTTCCTCGACAAGATCGTCAACCCGCGCAGCCTTTCCATTGTCAAAGGTGGAGCCTTGG
The DNA here is from genome assembly GCA_017857425.1 of Akkermansiaceae bacterium. Taxonomy (GTDB): domain Bacteria; phylum Verrucomicrobiota; class Verrucomicrobiia; order Verrucomicrobiales; family Akkermansiaceae; genus Oceaniferula. Next base: position 3,548 of record JAFMDE010000167.1, on the reverse strand, counting down.
TTTCCTTGGGCAACGGTAAGCTGATCTTTGCCGAAGACACCGATGGTGATCTGGTGGCAGACAAGCGCACGCCGCTGATCGACTTTGCCACCGCGGCACCCAACAACATCGAGCACGCGGAGAACGGGCTGCACTTCGCCATTGATAACTGGATGTATAACTCCAAATCCCAACGCCGTCTTCAATGGCGAGATGGAAAAATCATCGAAGAGTCCACCAAGTCTCGCGGCCAGTGGGGCATGGGTTCGGACGCCTACGGCCAGCTTTACTACAACTCTAATAGCGTCTGGTTTCAATCTGACTCTGAGATTTATGACCAACAGCATGCTAAAGTAGGGGCCCCGACGAACGAGGTCTTCGCCATCAGAACCAACACCGCAGTCAACCGCGGCTACCGACCAGGCATGATCCTGAATGACGGTCGTATCAAACGCGTCGACGCCTGCAGTGGACTGGCCGTGCATAGTGATGGCGCTTATGGCGAAGAATGGCAGGGAACAATCTTCGGATTCAGCCCGGCATCCAACACCGTCGGTGCGTTCAAACCGAATGCACCCATGCCGGCAACTTCCAAATACAAGCACTTGGTTTACCCGGATGAAACATGGACCAAGCGAGAGTTCCTCGCGAGCACCGATGAGCGCTTCCGCCCAGTCAACGGGTCTTTTGGTCCTGACGGCTGCCTCTACATTGTTGATATGAACCGAGGCATCATTCAGGACAAGTTGTTCCTGACATCTTACCTACGCCGCCAGTCGGAGGAGCGCGAGCTCGACAAGAACATCGGCAAGGGACGCATCTGGCGCGTGGTGCCCGAGGATCACCAGCCAGTGGCAGCACCTCAGGGACTTGTTGAGGGGCTCTCTCATCCATACCTTTGGTGGCGGCTCCATTCTCAAAAGCGCATCGTCGAAGAGCAGCGCACCGACCTCGTCGCTGACTTGGTCAAACTGGCGAGCGAAGGCAGCCCGAAGGCTAGACCGCACGCCATGTGGGCTCTGGCAGGACTCGACTCACTCGGCGGGGACATCATCAGCAGCAATCTTTCCTCCTCAGATTGGTTTGTGAGTCTGACCGCCCTGCGTCTTGCTGGTGATGCCTACGGGGATCATCATACTTTCCCTGCCGAGCTTAAGGAGGCCGGCGAAAAACTCAGCCAAAGCAAGACGGAGGTGATCGCAAAATACGCGCAAACCCTCATCAGCAAAGGCTACCCGAACCGCAGCAGCTCAGTTTATAAAGACAAGGCGCCTCAATGGGTGAAGCAAAACGCGGCATTGGACAAAGCATACGCTTCCGGAATAAAAACCTACGGCCAATTTTGCTCCGCCTGCCACCAGCCGCACGGCAAAGGCATGGCCAACATCGCACCCAGCCTGGTCAAGAGCGACTGGGTCAATGGTGACTCCAAGATACTGATGGGCGTGGCCGTGCATGGCCTCTCAGGGCCGATTCATATCAATGGCGAACTCACCAAAAATATTCCACCCATTATGCCCGGGCACGGTTTCCTCACTGACCAGCAGCTTGCCGACGCCCTCAGCTATGTGCGTAACGCGTGGGGTAACAAGTCAGATCAAATCTCACCCGATCAGATCAAATCCTACCGTGAACAAAATGCCGACCGGGTCGCCCCCTGGACCGAGGCTGAATTGCGCGGCGAAAAAAATACCTCCGCAGCTACTGTTGGTGATGGGTCTACTGCTGGTGAGGCCACAGACCTAATCGCAGCGGGCGATTTTTCTGCCTGGACCACTGTCAAAGGAGCTCCGGTTGAAAAAGGCTGGAAGATTGAGGACGGTGTTATCCATCGCCACGCCAAGGGCGGCGACATCATCACCAAGGCAAGCTACAAAAACTTTGAGCTCAGCTTTGAGTGGAAAATATCGAAGGCCGGTAATAGCGGAGTGAAATACCGCACGAAGGGCAGCCTCGGTCTGGAATACCAAGTGCTGGATGACCAAAATCACCCTGACCGCAAAATCGACAATCACCTGGCCGCCTCGATGTACGAGATCATTGCGGCTCCCGCGAATAAGCCGATCAAACCCGTAGGTGAGTGGAACAAGGCCCGCATCGTCGCCAAAGGAAACCACATCGAGCACTGGCTCAACGGCGTCAAGGTCATTGAGATCGAATACGGCAGTGATGACTGGAAAGCGCGTTTCAAAAAAAGCAAATACAGCAAGCGCCAATACAAGAAGAAGAACGAGGGCTTCGGCAGCTGGGAGGGCCCGATCCTGCTCCAGGATCACCAAGATCCCGCCTGGTTTCGTAACCTGAAAATCAAAAAGCTAGACTAACTCCAAACAAACAGAACCATGATCAAAAAATATCTCACTACCCTCGTTGGCACCGCTGCCGTGTCTCTAACAAGCCTAACAATCCAGGCCGAGCCGGACTCATCCAGCACTGCTACGCCTGAGAAAACTGCTAGCGCGGCTAAGGACGACTGGCAGCCGCTTTACCGTGGTAAACTCGATGATTTCCGCATCTACTTCCGCGGCCAAGGCTACATCGATGACGTGCACAGCCAGGATGTTTTTGTCGCTGAGCCTAAACAAATCCACGTCCGCAAAGGCACCAACGGCCTGATCGTCACCAAGGTGCCTCACAGTTATTATCATGTAAAAGTCGACTATCGCTGGGGCGCCAAGGGCGGGTCGATGAACGCGGGTCTGATGACCCATGTCGACCTCGACTCCAAGTGCGTAAAGGACAACCGGCCGCAGTCCATTGAGATCAACATGAAAGCGGACGCCCCCGGCAGCATCTGGTTGGCGAGCAAGCTCGGCCCCTTCGGCTCCACCTTCATCGAAAAAGGCACTAAAAATTACCTGCCCGAGGCCCAGGGTGGCATAGCGCGTGATGCCTCGCCCTTCAGGAACCGCACTATCCTCGCCCGCTACCCGGACGCCAAACCAAACTCCAATCCGCATGGTGAATGGAACACTCTCGAGGCAATCGTTCATGGCAGCGAATCCGTCGAGATCATCCACAACGGCCATACCGTCAATCTCGTCACCAAACTGCTCGCCCCAAAAGCAGGCAGCAAGAAACCCGGCTTACCACTGGTGGAAGGAGGCATCGGCCTGCAAAGCGAGGGCCAGGAGATCTTCTACCGCAACTTCGTGATTAAGAAGTTGAAACCCTAAATTCTTATTTTTTGATCAGGCTATACGCCCTTAACACCTACTTTGTATTAGCGTTCGCGTAGTCGATTTGCTCCGGAGTCGATCAAGCCAATGGCATTTAGCCCTGCGGGTGGTTGACAGATGGTTGTGGCATGGATGCTCTATCCGCAATCAAAGTCTCAACTTACAAACAATATACCAGAAACACCTGCTGATGTAGTCACCTCCCCAGCCCGCTTTCCCGCCCAGCAGTTTGATCGTGTGTTTGCGGTCATGTCGAAACTGTTCGCAGAATTTATCGAGCATCTTCGAACGGCCCGATTTGAACCATGACCGGTAGCGTTGCCCCAGACGCGGCAACATCTCTTCTCGTATAGGTTGACTCATCAGCATGCCTTAAAAATTGCTGATGTT
>JAFMDE010000166.1 GCA_017857425.1 Akkermansiaceae bacterium | reverse complement strand
TGACCTGGCCGCCAGGCTAAGCCGCTGCCAAGCAGCGGAATTGTGAATGATGAATGGCGAATGGCGAATTAACTTCCCAGTCTTCAATCTTCTATCTTCTATCTCCCACCTCCCATCTTCCATCCTCTATGCTCCTCATATCCTGGAATGTTAACGGTATCCGTGCCATTATCAAAAAAAACTTCGCTGAATTTGTTAGCGAACATCAACCAGACATACTCTGCCTCCAAGAAACCAAAGCACGTGCCGAGCAAGTCGACCTCCCGCTAGAGCTTGCTGGCTACCGAAGCTATTGGAACTCGGCTGAGAAACCTGGCTACTCAGGCACCGCCATTTTTTCCAAGCATGAGCCGCTAAAGATAAGCTACGGCATTGGCGTCGAGCAGCACGACTCCGAAGGGCGTGTTATCACAGCTGAGTTTCCCGATTTTCATCTCGTCACCGTCTACACCCCCAACTCCCAAAACGAGCTGCGCAGACTCTCCTATCGTCAACAATGGGATGCTGACTTCCTTCAATACTGCAAGGATCTTGAACTCAGCAAACCGGTCATCTTTTGTGGCGATCTCAATGTCGCCCATCAGGAGATCGATCTGGCACGCCCTAAGCAAAACCGAAACAGCGCAGGCTTTTCCGATGAGGAGCGCGCTAATTTCGATAAGATTGCAGCCGAGGGATTTGTAGACACCTTCCGCCATTTCTATCCAGACAAGACAGACGCTTACTCCTGGTGGAGCTATCGTGCAGGAGCCCGGGGCAAAAACATCGGCTGGCGCCTGGATTACTTCTGCGTTTCCAACTCATTGGTGGAGCGTGTTAAAGGAGCTGAAATCCTCTCAGAAGTACTCGGCTCAGACCACTGCCCCGTGACACTTGAAATATCCTAACAACGGATTCATACTAGCTAAGTGCTGACAAAATTCCATTCATACGAAACAGGTAAAGCCTTCACCGAATGCTGTGATTGCGGCTGCAATCTTCATGATGTCGATATCTACATCATCAACCAATCCTTCGCAGGCAATGAGTGTATCTTTGAGTGTGCCATGTGCCTTCAGTGCCGCGAAAGAATGAACGAGCAGCTCTCCGAGAATTCACGTGTTGCGATGTTCGACTTCATGCATGACCATGCTGACATGGAGTCCCGCCAAGAAAGACTCTCAAACAACTCTGAGACTGAAGCCTACATCGAGAGCTGCATCACCTGTGGCAAACTTCGATCTGAAGCAAAAACATTCACCCTCGGTGCCATGTTCAGCGGCGATCATCTCATCAAAAGCCCCTTCCCACTCATCATCTGTGACGACTGCGAAGCTAAAATCGCTGCAAGCATCTCAGACGAAACTCGAAAATTCTGGGATGACTACATCGCCGAGCATTTTCCTGGACCGCCCTCGGAAATTGACCTGCCCAACAAAACCAAACCCATCCTCATCTGAGGCCCCCAGCATCAACAGCAATGACCTCAGTCCTCGACATCATCGAAAAAGGAACCACTTACCTAGAAAGCAAGGGCATTGATGAAGCACGCCGTAATATGCAGCTCCTCGTCACTCATCAGCTAGGCTGCTCCAAAGTCGAACTCTACATGCAGTTTGACCGTCTCATGGCCGAGGATGAACTGACCCCCTTGAGGGAAAAACTCAAACGGCGTGGCAGCGGCGAGCCGCTACAGCACATCCTTGGCAGCGTGGAATTTTTCCGCCGTGATTTCAAAACCGACTCACGCGCACTGATACCCAGACCCGAGACCGAAGAGCTAGCATCCATCATTCTCAACCTCGACTTACCGGCGAGTTTGAACTTGCTCGACATGGGCACGGGTAGCGGCGTGCTTGGACTGACACTCGCAGCAGAGCTTGGTGGCAAATGCCACTGCGCCACCCTCGCTGACGTATCCCATGATGCACTCGTCTTGGCTGAGGAAAACAAAAACCTGCTTGGACTTGGTCGGATCGAACTGCTCTGGTCGGATCTTTTCTCGAAACTCGAGGATCGTAAATTCCACCTCATTGTAGCCAACTTACCCTACATCTCTGATGCAGATGAGCAGACGCTATCGAGCGAAGTTCAGCGAGACCCGCCGCTAGCTCTCTATGGCGGAAAAGATGGACTGGACATCTTACGGGAATTCATTAAGCAAGCCCCTCTCCATTTGCACCCAGGTGGCATGATTGCCTTAGAAATTGGATATGACCAAGCAGAGGCAGTCGAAACCATGCTTGGTGACAACGAATTTATTGATATCAAAACACACAATGATCTTAGTGGAGTAGCCCGATTCCCCATTGCCAAACTACCCGGATCCCCTCCTCCTATTGAGCCGGCTGCAGAGTCAGCAGAGTTACAAACGGATACTAATCAACAATCTCAAAGCGCGGACTACTCATAACCCAACGCCCACATGGACAAACTTCTCGTACACGGCGGATCTACCCTCAAGGGTTCCGTGCATATATCAGGCTCAAAAAACGCCTCCCTACCCATTCTCGCAGCCACCTTGCTCACCAAGCAGACCTGCATCATCCGTCGCGTGCCTGACGTCTCGGACACCAACTACATGATCCAGATCCTGACAGCACTGGGTGCTGAGGTTGAGCGCTCAAGTGGTACTGTTCGCATCACGGCCGCAAACATCGATCATAATGCTCCCTACGAAATCGTTCGGAAAATGCGTGCATCTATCTGCGTCATGGGGCCTTTGCTTGCCAGACTCCATAAAGCAAGCGTCTCACTACCTGGCGGCTGTATTATCGGTGACCGCCCCGTAGACCTTCACTTGAAAGGCCTTGAGGGCATTGGTGCCGACATCAACATGGAAGGCGGCAACATGGTCATGCAAGCTCCTGACGGACTTCACGGAAAAGAAGTCGACCTGCGTGGCAAACATGGACCAACCGTACTCGGCACTGACAACCTCATGATGGCCGCTGTTTTAGCCAAAGGAACCACCGTCATCGAATCAGCCGCTTGCGAGCCTGAAGTCGTTGATCTCGCCAATTTCCTTAATAAAATGGGCGCTAAGATCACCGGTGCAGGCACCCGCCGTATCACCATTGAAGGCGTTGACGAACTCGATGGTGTTGAGCACACCGTCATCCCGGACCGCATCGAAGCTGGAACCTTCATGGTAGCGGCTGCAATGGCTGGCTGCCCTGAAAATGGCGTAACTCTTCACCGCGTATGCGAGCAAGACCTCAAACCATCAACAGACAAACTCATCGAGTCAGGGCATCATGTTGAATTTAATGATACTGGCACAAGCTGCACCGTAAAGCCCGGCAGCGAGCCCATAGGAGCCAATATCGTCACCGCTCCATTCCCAGGTTTCCCCACAGACATGCAAGCACAGTTCACCTCGCTCTTCGCGATTACACCGGGTATATCTGTTGTTGAGGACACCATTTTCCCCCAGCGTTTCATGCATTGCGCAGAAATGACCCGCATGGGAGCAGACATCAAAGTTGATAACGGCACCGCCATCATTCAAGGATCCCAGAATATGTCGGGAGCTCCCGTCATGGCTTCTGACCTCAGGGCCTCTGCGGCACTTGTCCTGTCTGGGCTATGCTCTGAGGGAACCACCGAAATTAACCGCTTATACCACATCGATCGCGGCTACGAAAACATCGATGACAAACTCATCATGCTTGGAGCCAACATTGAGCGTGTCAGGGAATAGCATTCAATCTGAAATTTGGCCTTGGCGGCTCAAAACTGCCAACTGAACAGAGAGCCTGTAAATCCTATAAGAAAAGGGCTTATTAGGCTAAGTTTACCCTTGACCAATGATGTCGTGTCATTGAGATTCACGCCCTTCTCTAGTGCACCTCACTCCGCACCAAATAATGCGAGAATTGTTCCCGAACAAATAATCTCCCTTCTCACTCAACTCATTCCCATGGCTAAGAAAAAAGCAGCAGCTAAAAAAACACCAAAAAAAGCAGCTAAAAAAGCGCCTAAAAAGGCAGCTAAAAAAGCAGCTAAAGCAGCCGTCAAAAAAGTCGCCAAAAAAGCGGCTAAGAAAGTGAGCAAAAAACCTACTAAGAAAGCAGCCAAGAAGGTCGTTAAGAAAACAGCCAAGAAGGTTACTAAG
>JAFMDE010000028.1 GCA_017857425.1 Akkermansiaceae bacterium | reverse complement strand
GTGGCGCCACCAAAGAGCTTAAAATTCTAACACAAAGCATCGCCCTTATTTTCCCTGACTTCCAGTTATACAACATCATTGATTCTACCATTGAGGGCAAAAAAGTTACCGAAGGAATCTTCTCGCGACTTGCTATCTTAACGCTCTTTTATTCAGGCATTTATAGTGTTTTGGCATGGTTCACCTTCAGAAAAAAAGAATTTTAAATGCGAACTACCGTCCAGATCGTTGTCATTTTTTTTGTCCTGCTGAGCTTTGGCTTCGCCAAATATCGTTATGAAGACAAGCTGAGCCGCGATATGGTCAGCTTAAAGCTGATTCAACCACCTCTCAGAGAAGGCACCAGCCTGCAACTTGGCCAAACAGGAGCTGCGGTTGCCCTCGGCGGTTTACGTTCCTTGGTGGCTGCGATATGGAACTTTCGTGCCTTTCTTCATTTTGAGGAGCTCGATTGGATTAAGGTGGAAGAGACTTACGAAATCATTACCACACTTCAGCCTCAGACTATCTATTATTGGGATACGGGAGCTTGGCAATTACACACCAATGCTTCGAGCTACTATAAAGAAAAGGAAGACCTCAGCCCCCTCAGGCAACGATCGATGAGGAAGCGTTATATCGAAAAAGGCTCATCCTTCCTCCAGCTTGGTATCATCGAAAATCCGGATGATTGGAAATTACATCGAGAACTCTCACGTGTGTGGACTGACGCTCACAAACTGCCTGACATAGAACGGGCCATGAAACACTTCGATGATACACTCAAATGTGACAGCCTACCTGAATTCAAGCGTCCTCAGATACAAAGATTTAAATATTACGCCATGACTCGTCTGCAGAGCCTGCATCAGGAAGCATACCGTTATGGCTATGATCTTTTCAAGGAGTCGCCTGATAATCACCTGCCCAAATTATCCTGCACGCTCTTTGCATTACAAAACTCCTTGGACATACCACAAAATGAGCGCATACCCGATAGCGAGCTATTCCCCAGTAGCCAACGACAACTTGAGTGGCTCAAAAACTACATCATACATGAAAAACAGGGTTACCCCATGGATGGTGTAAGGTTGAAAATTCAGCAGCTGGAAACCAGCGAGCTATTCAAGTATTAGCTAGGCGCATATAGTATCAGGCAATCCCATTGGACTTTTCGGCTAATGAGAAGAAGCGAGAAAGTATCATGAAGATCATACAATGCCTTATTTTGTGCTTCCACTTAAGGCCTTCTCCAGACAATGATTAAAGCCTCTTCCGTCTCATGAGAATCGCACTGTTCAGTGACATCCACGCCAACCTTGAAGCACTAGATGCAGTCTTAGCTGATGCTGCTGCACAAGGTTGTGATAGTCACATCTGCTTAGGAGACATTGTTGGCTACAATGCCGATCCAGTTGCCTGCATTGAGCGAGTTCAAGCCCTCGGATGCCCGGTCATCAAAGGTAATCATGACCAAGACAGCGGCAGTGACAGCTCACTGGAGATGATGAATTCGAATGCCGCTGAAGCAATACGATGGACTCGTGAGCAACTCAGCCCGGAGCAGCGCACATGGCTCGCACGCTTGCGATTAGTTCGTCAAATTCAAGACTTCACCGTTGTTCACTCAACACTCGATCAGCCTACATCGTGGAACTATGTAACCAACAAATTCGATGCAATGGCCAATTTCTCCTACCAGGTAACGTCCGTCTGCTTCTACGGGCATACTCATGTGCCTCGTGTTTTTGTTAGCGACAATCGTGTTCATGAAGTTCCCGCTGAATCCATTGTTATTGAAGCTGAAACGAAGTATTTTATCAACACTGGTGCGGTAGGACAACCACGTGACGGTGACTGGAGGGCATCTTATTGCATTTACGACACGGATCGGAAAACCGTTCACTTCCGCCGTATCGAATACGATATTCAAACAGCACAGGCGAAAATCATTGCCGCAGGACTCCCTGAATTCCTAGCTGAAAGACTGGCACAAGGTCGCTAAACTGATCTTTCCCTAAGACGAGAATAGCGCTCTCCAGACAGGAACATCAGCCGGTGCCCAGCGCAGTAACCGACATTGATCCGGCGTTGCCCACAGGATCTCAGCATGCTCCAGCGCGACAGGTTCCCCATAGTTGATGCTGCAAATGAAGGGCAACAAGCGTATTGAATACTCAGGATAGTGGTGTTCTACTGCAGGCAACTGCTCACCCACCTCGATCTCACATGCCAACTCCTCCATGATCTCTCGCTGTAGTGCTGATTGAGGATTTTCGTCGGCCTCCACCTTTCCTCCAGGAAACTCCCAACTACCCGCTAGTGCTTTGCCCTCAGCACGCTTACAGACGAGAAACCTGCCCACTTGATCCCTAATAACAGCGCAAACTACGTCGAACATGGTGTTGAAACTACATCAACTTCTGCTTATATAACAACGATCAATGCCTCTATCTCATATACCTCATCGAAGATGATGTCTGTGACGTCATCGGCAAAGCCATGCATGGGCTTGACCTATCCCTTGCGCAGTTCGCAAAAATAACAAACCTTCCGGAAAGTGCTATTAACGCTGCACTCACAGGTCAACACGACGCTGACATACTCAAACAAATAGCGACATCTCTTCAACTTTCCCCATCAGCCTTGATAGGCCTCCCTTCATACCAGCCGAAGGCTTCAGCACCTGATGGACTTGTCCAGATCGTCTCCCCCTTTGGTCACGCAGGGGTTAATGCATACATCATTATCATGGGTGAACACGCATTAGCATTTGATACCGGCACTGACCCTGCTCCTCTCACCCAATACCTTGAGCAACATCAATTAGTTTTGGATGCTCTTTACATCACCCACCAGCATCATGATCACATTGCCGGCATCCAAAGTTTCGATAAAACACGCATCATCTATCCTGAAGATACACAGCACGGCCAAACAGAAAAAACCTGCTCTGGAAACAAACTCACAGCCATCCATGTAAGTGGCCACATCCATCCTGCGAGAGCTTATCACTATGATGGACTAAGTGTTCCCGTCTGCATCATTGGTGACAGTGTGTTCGCTGGTTCTATGGGTAAAAGCCCTAACTCGGAGAGCTATAAACTGGCTCTGAAAACCGCAAAAGAAAACCTAATGACCCTCTCATCAAATACGGTATTGTGCCCTGGTCACGGCCCGCTAACTACCGTTGGCCTGGAGAAAGTGCACAACGCATTTCTTGGCCTGAACTAGCAATGACAATGAGTACTGACATAGATCAAACATCTTCCACTTCACAGCCACAATTCAGCTCTCCACCGAGCAGCTTTAAAAAATCGGGCATCACCGCGCGGTAGAGCGAGTTGTTGCCCCCTCTCGAGAGCTGATTCATGACAAGGTCAGCAGAGTCATCACTATTAGAAGGTGTGCAACGCTCGATTTGATGTACCCCAGCATGAAGCTCCTGACGAATGTAAGGCGATCCTGCATCACGCGTGACCCTGACCTCACAGCGCGCACATTTAAATTCCATCATACCCACAGGGGCAGACAAAGGATCTGATACAATAGTAACGACAACATCAGATCCTTCGGTTGTTTCGTAATGATAGATATCTCCATTGTCACTCCCCAGAGGCAGCTCTTTGCTCTGCTTCCAACCGGTCCTTTGAATCACCCATGCCAGCAGTTGTAATCCAGCCATACGGTGTTTGGGATGCACCACTACCCGCAACTCACTCATATGCTGAAGGGCACTCGCTGCCATCGGGTCGTCAAACAATCCTGCCACTGCCATGCGAATCTGAGAACTTCGCGTCCACTCAATATCCATCGGCAGAAGTGAATGTTCACTTTGCATTGCCTCACCGATGCAGCCATAGGATTCCAGTGGATTTGCCCACTCCGAGCTATCAAAAATAAAACGATCAATCAGACTATATAACCGTTCAGAAAACAAAGAGCTCAATTCGCCTTGCCACCAAAACACCAATGGCAAATCACTATTGAGGTGAGAAAACACGGTATTGCGCAATCTTCCCGTGGACTTTCCCGTCAGCTGAAAGGCTATTTGTTCACAACAAACACTTTTTCGTCCATGAGATAGGTGGCAATGTGCTGTTATCCACGCGCGAATTGATGCATCGGGATTATTACGGTCAATACCGATTAAAATCGCTCGGCAAGCATGCTCACGGGTAATGATCTGAACATGTTCGGAGTTTTTGATAATGGCTCCTTTTTGCTCAGAATAAACCGCTAGGTTAATGAGGGATGCGTTGGTGCTCGCTTTATCCTCCTCCCACAACAGGTGCAGTTCTTTATCCACATCAGCGATGGCCACCTCTTTACCGAGGGCCATGGCGTAATCATTGTCAGCGTAATCACTCATCATGACGACTTCCTATAGCCTCCTCCATTTATGACCGTTCTTACCCAATAAGTCATCTGCTTCTTTGGGGCCCCAGGTGCCGGCAACATACTCTGACATCACTGGTGGCAGCTTCGACTGATGCCAGGCATGATGAATGTGATCAATAAACTTCCATGCTTCCTCTACTTCGTCACGGCGTGCAAACAAAGTGGCATCCCCTGCCATAGAGTCCAATAGCAGGCGTTCATAGGCTTCTGGGCTACCTTTGCCAAAACTCGTCGCGTAATGGAAATCCATCTTCACAGGCTCCATGCGTAGGCTTGATCCTGGTATTTTAGAAACCATCCTAAGAGAAATACCCTCATCGGGCTGTATTCTCATAACCAATACATTCCCTCCCGGGACGCCGCCAGATAGAGCATTAAATAAGACCGTTGGAGGTTCTTTGAAATGGATCGATATTTCTGTCGCTTTCTTAGGCAGCTGTTTGCCCATGCGCACATAAAACGGCACGCCACTCCAGCGCCAAGTATCAACAAGCACGCGCAATGCTACATAAGACTCCGTCATCGACTCCGGGTCTACGCGATCCTCTTCGCGATATCCGACAACATTCTCGCCATCAACATGACCGGCGATGTACTGGGCACGTACCACGTTATCGGCCACAAGCTCAGGCGTATCCCACTGGCGAAGCGAACGCAGCACCTTTACTTTTTCGTCCCTGACCCCGTCAGCAGACAAATCAGTTGGCGGCTCCATTGCGACCAAACTCAGCAGCTGCAACAAATGGTTTTGCACCATATCTCGCATTGCACCTGCGCTATCATAATAAGCACCTCGCCCGCCTTCCATGCCAAGGTTTTCCGAGCAAGTAATCTGAATCTGCTCAATACAGCGGTTATTCCATAGAGGTTCAAAAATCGCATTGGCAAAGCGAAGCACCATAATGTTTTGAGCGGTCTCTTTACCCAAATAATGATCAATCCGGTAGGTATCACGCTCACGGAATGTTTTACTCACTACCTGATTGAGATGCTTGGCAGTGGGTAAATCCGTACCAAAAGGCTTTTCTACAATAACCCTCGACCAAAAGCCCTTTTTGTTGCGGTTGATGCCCGCTTTTTTGAGATTCTCTAAAATATCGTCAAAATATTCTGGTGCACTGGCAATGTAAAAAAGCCTGTGCCCATTTCCTCCGCGCTCACGATCAATCTCATCAAGTCGTTCTGCGAGCCTCTGATATCCGCTGGCGTCTTGGAACTCACTCTGGTGATAATGAATGTTTTCAGCATAGTCCTCCCATATGGAATCATCGTGACCACTCCTCGAAACCTTCTTATTGACCTCTTCGAGACCACGGCAGAATTCCTCATCTGATTTATCCCGGCGTGCAAAACCGATGATTTTCACTCCCGCCGGCAAGGCGCCTTCAACCTGCAAGTTATACAACGCTGGTATCAGCTTACGATGGGTAAGGTCACCTGTGGCACCAAAAATAACGACCGTGCAGGCCTCAGGGCGAGAGCGGGATTCCAGGTCTTTGCGAAATGGGTTGTTCATAATTCAAAAATCCGACAGGCGCAGCTTACAAAGAGCCTCTTAATCATGGCGTGTATGACATCAGTCTGGCAGATGGCCTATTGTAATAGTGTTACTCGTCGCTTCAAGCCAAACCGTGCGCAGATCAGGACATCACAGCAGATATCAGCTTACTCTACGCGATAAGTTGCTAGCCAAATGCCGTCAGGAATGCCACCTCCAGTGCCAACTGCTCTTGGACATTGGTTTCTAAATTCGCCCGCAGTTGCTCAATTCCCTCCATGCGGCAAAGCAGGTCATTGATTGCATGATTTGATGCTACCGATGCTGTGGTGTCACGTTCCGATGGAAAATCCAGCTGATCGACTGAACATTTTTGGCGCACTACGTCCCCCACCCAACATACAAGTGTCTCAATGAGCTTCTCACGTTCATTGAGATATTCGGACTCGGTAAGCCCCAGATAATACTTCTCACGATTTTTGAGCCAATCACCACTGTCCGTTGTGTTTTTGTATTTTTTACTCTCCTCCTTAAATGCCGCCTCATTGCACTTGCTGATTTCTGCCTTCTGCTTGGCTAAAATGGAGCTGAAAGAGGCACGCAAAGTAAGGGCTGCTTGCAGGTTTCCAATACCCTGCTTAGCCATGGATGCCAGTGCCGACAATAAAGCCTGACTCGCCTCACTGACAAACCCTTGATCGGGGCGAGCCATCAATGGTAGTTTGACACATCTTGAGAGCACGGTTGGCAATAACAGCTCGGGAGCATCGCTCAGCAACATCAACAAGCACTCAGGAGGAGGTTCCTCTAAGGTCTTCAAAAATGCGTTTTCAGCGCCAGCACCCATGCGATCTGCACCAAGTATAACCCCCACCTTCCAACTTCCTGAGGCTGACGCCACATGAAAGGACTTCTCTAAAACCCGCATATCATCAACAGTAATACGTCGTGATTTCGACCTTGGTCTGACGACCCTTACAAGGTCCCCCTCAAGCTCATCGAGTGACTTTTCTTCAGGCACCTCAACCTCGCCAAATAAATTGTTGCCACCTCCACCATCTTGCGGAGGGTTGACCATCTGCACGATCTTAGCCGCAAGCGCAGCCTTGCCGCTCCCAGCAGGACCAGTAATGAGAAAAGCGTGAGCTAGCCTACCTCGATGGTGAGCTGCCTCAATCAAATCAAACGCTTTTTCTGCTGTATAAGCCATGCCGACTCATCCTGCCAATCCTGACGAATTCGGCAACCTGAAAAGCAACTTAGCTTACAGGAAAAAACAAATCCCTCCACCAACGTCGTTATGATTGGACACCACCGAATAAAATCCCCATATTCTATCCCCCCTCACTAGAAAAATTACCGAGAAGCGATAACGACACTCCATGATCATGAAAAAAACAATGCTCGCCAGTCTATTACTGGCAATGACCGTATCTCTCTCAACCGCTGCAGGTGATGAGTGGATGACCGACTTCGAAGCCGCCAAGCAAAAAGCTGCCGCCGAGAATAAAGACCTGCTTGTTGACTTTACCGGATCGGACTGGTGCGGCTGGTGTATCAAGCTAGTCGATGAGGTCTTTCAGCACGATGCCTTCAAAAAGGGTGTCGCAGACAACTTCGTCCTCGTTGAGCTCGATTTCCCTCAAGACAAATCTAAACTCGATGAGTCTACTCAAAAACAAAATGAGCTGCTCAAGGAGAAATACTCCATTCAGGGCTTCCCCACCATTCTGTTACTCGACAACCAAGGTCGGCCCTATGCTCGGACCGGCTATCAAGCCGGCGGCCCCGAGAAATACCTCACTCACCTCGATGGCTTACTCGCCGTGAAAAAACAACGCGATGAGGATTTTTCAGCAGCTGAAAAACTTGAAGGCACGGCTAAAGCCAAGGCCCTAGTCGCTGCCCTCAAACTTCTACCTGACGATCAACTCAGTCATTACGGTGACATCACCGGGCAAATTGAAGCGCTTGATCCTGAGGATGAGAGCGGGTTTATGACTGCTCTTAATCGCAAGCAAGCTAAGACCAATCTTGAAAAAGAATATATGGCCGCCATGCGCTCTGGCAAACATGATGAGGCGATCGCTATGATCGACAAATTCATCGCTAATCACCCAATTGAAGGAGAAGAAAAACAGGGTGTGCTCAGCATGAAAATGAATCCCCTACTCGCAGGCCAACAGTTCGACATGGCAGCTGAATTACTTGATGAGCTTGTCGCTGTTGCCCCGGAGAGCCGCATCGGCAAGTTTGCCAATGAGTTTAAACCCAAGCTGCAAAAAATGAAGGCGGATGCCGCCAAAGCTAAGGTCAACCCGCCGCACGGCCAACCGGGACACATCCATAATGAATAGGCGATTTTCCTACGATAGATAGCTCCGCCGTTCAATCGAAGCATTCAATATACGTGTCGGCATGTCCTGTGCCGGCGCGTTTTTTATCCCCCGCTTGTTTGCCCCCAAATTTCAGCAAGCTGAGAAATAACCTCAGCAAATCTGGGCGATGTTCCCAGTGCAGCAGTAAGCCTGATCTGGCAGCCCTCGACATCATGGGTTTGAGCGTGAATCGGCCGATCAAGAGGCAAGCCAAGTTCTTCAGGAATGTCCCAGCCACCATGCTGGCCATCGTTAAGAAGGTAGGGAATCACAATAATCTGGCGCTTTGTAGCCACCTCTTTCCAAGAACTTACCAGCGGTAACTCCTCCAGCCATAGATCCGCCACTTGTGCAAAGTCGGTATTATTACGCACCTCCTGAAGGTGGCCCAATAAACTCTGCTTCGAGCATGCATTTTTTCCTGAGCCATGGCCCACGACCAGTAAACTTGTCTGTTCAGGCTTCCAATCGCCCATAACTTCTCTCGCCGCGTCATTGATGATCTCCGCCATCATCGGGTGGGTCCCTACAGGTGGCGTGCAGCAGATGTTTGCTGATCGTAATTTATCGCCCAGTTTCGCAGGAACTACTTGGCGAGTGAAATACCCTTCGGCCAGGAAATCAGGGACAATGATGACCTGCTCCTCCTCCACACCGTCGAGGGCGTGCTCAATGAAAGGCTCCTCCTTAAGAAATGCACAGCGAACTTCAGTAAAACAACCAGCCTGAGATAATATTTCAGCATGCTCTCTGACTGAGCGCGACGAGTCAGAATGTTTTGATGATCCGTGACCTAGTAAGAGGAGTGTTACCACAATAGCCAATATCTAATCTCTCACCAATGAGCAACCAAGCATCAAATCTGAAAGTCTGGAGTATCAGAGTCCAGATGTAGCCCACACTCATACTTATCTCCAGAAAACCGGGAGGATTCAGCAGAGCCACCATCGACCACAGGGGAAGTGGAATGCCAGTCCCCCATCGTCTGGTAACCCTCTGATTCCAGAGGGTGCTTGGGCAAATTATTATCGTAAAAATAGGCTGATACCTGCGCATCGGCCCAGTCCAGGATAGGATAGACCTTTATCGTGGTTTTTTGCTGCTCAGCAAAATGACGGTGAGCACGACTACTGGAGTGCGATCTTCTCAAACCGCTGATCCAGATATCGGCGCCGAATTCGTTCAGGGCACGATTCATTGGCTCGATCTTATTGATCAAACCATAACGAGCATTGCCATCCTCCCCCTGCTCCCAGAGCTTGCCATAGAGCGCCTCCTGACGAGCTGCAGAGATTTTTGGTTGGTACACGTTCACATTCAAGCCGAATGACTCGATCAAATGTTCAGCATATTGATAGGTTTCAGCAAATAAATATCCAGTATCAATCCAAACAACCGGTATTTGAGGCGCATGCTTACGCACAAGGTCGAGCATTACCGCCGCCTGCAGACCAAAACTACTACTAAGGACAAGCCTCGAACCATATTGCTCATGCAGCCATATCATCCGATCGGGCGCAGACATCTCCATGAAGGTGGCATTCACCTTCTCCACATCTGTTACTGTTTGTATCCCCTCGGCCATCTTGATCATCGTGCTTATACCTGCTCCACATTGGCGTGGAAATTGTTGCCTGCAGTCGTCTCTTTGACATATCCATTACGGATGACAAAGTCACCAAACCGCTCGCCCTCGTTGCGCTCTTTGGCGTAAGCACGGATGATAGGTGAGAGTAATTCTTTGATGTCGCCGGCCAGGACTGACTGACGATAGAGTTTGTTGAGCCTCTGCCCGTGAAAGCCACCACCGAGATAAACATTATATTTACCAGGTGCCCTGCCGACAAAACCGATCTCAGCAAGAAACGGCCGACCGCATCCATTAGGGCATCCGGTCATACGTATCGTAATCGCATCGTGTTTTAATCCAGCCTCCTCGACAACTTCCTCGAGCTCGGTGATCAGATCAGGCAGATAACGCTCAGCCTCGGCAAGTGCCAAACCGCATGTAGGCAAGGCTACACAAGCAATCGAATTGAGCCTAAGTGCAGAGCGCTCATGGCTATTAAGAATCTTATATTCCTTCAGAATCGCTTCGATTTCGGGCCTTTGCTCGTCACTGATATTAGCAATAACGAGGTTTTGGTTGGCCGTCATGCGGAACTCCCCCTTATGGATTTTAGCAACAGCGGCAATGCCCGACTTCATCGGTGATGATGGAGTATCACACACTCGGCCACCCGGAACAAATAGAGTCAGATGATGATTTCCCTTATCATCCTGAACCCAACCGAAACGATCACCATTGTATTCAAAGGTGAAATCGCGCGCAGGCTCCAGTTGATAGCCAAGGTATTGCTCTAGTTTATCGCGGAAGCCGCCTGCCGTCATGCGTTCCACGGTATACTTGAGTCGAGACTGCTTGCGGTCTGTGCGGTCGCCAAAGTCACGCTGCACCAGCATCACCTTCTCAGCAACATCTACCGCCTTGTCTGGAGTAACAAAACCAATCAAATCTGCGGTGCGAGGAAAGGTGTTTTCCTTGCCGTGGGTCATGCCCATACCGCCACCAACGGTCACGTTGTAACCGACGATTTTCTCTGCTTCGACAATCGCGATAAAGGAGAGGCACTGTGCATAAATATCCGTATCGTTACCCGGAGGAATCGCCACGTTGATTTTGAATTTACGGGGCAAGTAGGTTTTGCCATACAGGGGCTCGATTTCCTCTTCACTACTAATCACCTTTTCCTCATCGAGGAAAATCTCATGGTAAGCTCGGCTTTGTGGCAGCAGGTGCTCGCTGATGTTGCGTGATAATTCAACTGCCTCGGAGTGCACATCACTCAAGTGTGGGTTAGCATTACAAATGACATTACGATTCACATCTCCACAGGCAGCAATACAGTCCAAAAGAACCTTATCCATTGCCTGAATAGAAGACTTCAAATTATTTTTGATCACCCCGTGTAACTGCCATGTCTGACGCGTGGTGATCTTAAGTGTTCCATTAGCGTATTCGTCAGCAATACGGTCCATTGCGAGCCATTGCTGAGGACTGGCTACTCCCGCTGGAAGACGCACCCGAATCAGGAAACTAAATGCTTTTTCGAGCTTCTTCTGACGGCGCTCTTTGCGGACATCACGGTCATCCTGCAAATACATGCCGTGGAATTTGCTAAGCTGCTGACTATCAGCCGCGATCGATCCCGTGCTGGTGTCAGCAATTTCCTCAGCCAAGGTTCCGCGCAAATAATCACTGTTGATTTTAAGTGGCTCATTGGCCGATAGCTTTATCTCTTTGCTCATAATATGATTAGTAATTGGCTCTAACGAACCGATAAATATGTTTGTGCTTACCGTCTCCTAATAAACGTCGCGCTGGTAGCGTTTGTCTTTTTTCAATGCGGCAACATAAGCCTCCGCCTCCTCTTGACTCATTCCACCCTGACTTGCAACGATATCAATCAAGGTTTGGTTGACATCCTTCGCCATATACGTGGCGTCTCCACAGACATAAAAGTGAGCGCCATCCTGCAACCATTGCCAGATATCTTTGGCGTGTTCCGCTAACTTATGCTGAACGTAAACTTTTTCTGGTTGGTCGCGCGAGAAGGCGACATCAATCCGTGATAAAGCACCATTTTTCAAATGCTCCTGCCACTCAAGCTGGTAGAGAAAGTCTTCGTTATAGTGCTGATCGCCAAAGAACAGCCAACTATTTCCCTTAGCCTGCGCCGCAGAACGCTCTTCGATGAATGCTCGGAAAGGTGCAATACCGGTGCCTGGCCCAACCATGATAATCGGAGTGTCATTGCTATCAGGCAGGCGGAAATTCTTATTGTGATGAGTGTATACAGAAACCTTCGACCCCTTAGGTGCGTCATCAGCAAGGAAAGTTGAGGCCACGCCCTTACGGGTTTTGTCATGGCTATTATATCTCACTGCCGCCACCGTCATATGAACCTCTCCTGGATGCGCCTTCAAACTAGATGCTATTGAATACAAGCGAACGGGAAGCTTGCGCAAAATATCAACAAGCTGCTGAGGCTTCAATGTTTTGGCAGGATAAAGCTCCAGCAAGTCAATAATCTGACGCCCAAAGCTCCATTGCTTGAACTTCTCTTTAGACTCAGGTGCCAGCAACTCAGCCAACTCCTCTGAGCCGCAAATCTGTTGCCATGAAGCCGCTACCTTGCGAGACAAACCGGTAATATCGAGCTCAGTCGTCAGGGCGTTGACCAAGGGCATTTTGCCGATGACGTGATGCTCAACTTCTGCGTCACCATCGAGACCACCAGCTTTGAGTAAGGACGCCACTACATCGTCAGAGTTTCGTGGAATCACACCAAGCACATCACCTGGCTGATAATCAAAACCAGAACCTTCAAGCGAAAGCTCAATATGGTAGGTCTCTTTTGCTGAACGACTACTGCTAAGCAGCTGGTTCTCGATGACCTCAGCAGGGAAAGGGTTCTTCTTATCAAAAACCACCTGTTGGCTCTGCTGCAATGATGACGGCGCAACCACTGCAGCACCGGCTCCAAACTCGTTCCAAACTGAATGACTCCAGGCTGCAAAAGCTTCATCAAACTCAAGGTCACAATCGACACGATCGACTACACGCTTGGCTCCGAGTTTTTCTAACCTCGCATCGATGTCCTTACCTGTTTGGCAAAACAGGTCGTAACTCGTGTCTCCCAAAGCGCAGACAGAAAATTCAACTCCACCTAGTGCTAGCTCACCCTCCATCAGCTCGTTGTAGAAAGCTTCCGAAGATTCTGGTGGCTCACCATCACCCCAGGTGCTTACCACGACGAGTAGACGCTCTGACTCCCCAAGGTTGGCAAGTGTGGCGTCAGCCATATTAAGCAAACGTGGCCGGTAACCCTTTTGCTTCGCCTGAGAAACAAGCTGACTAGCCAGTGCTTCAGAGTTTCCGGACTCCGTTCCATAAAGCACGGTGATCGACTGACTTGCCGAGTTCACAGCACCGGTGGATCCTGCATCAACTGGAATAACTTGATTGGCGTTGCCAGAGCCGGCAATAAAACCACTCACCCAAGCCAATTGCTCTGGGCTTAAGGAACCTAGTGATAATGAAAGTTGCTTCTTTTGGTCGTCACCAAGCGGTGCGTAATCGGGAAAATGAATCATTTAAACCTTAGTTTGTTTATAAAGATACTATTGTAAGGAGCTGAATACTGCCCTCTAGCGGGCTCTCGTGCAAGCTAAATAACGTATTAACTGCCACTGAACTGGTCAACAATGGCTGCGACAATGCCCTCAATACTGTGGCTTTCTGCCTCAATGAGCTGGTCACACCCCAAATCTTTGAGTTTGGCGGTGGTTATTGGGCCGATACTTACCGCTACACAGTCTCCGGGCCATGGCAGGCCAAGATCATGAAAATACTTTGCTGTTGAGGAGCTGGTGAAGGTGATCATGTCCGCCCCCTCCTCTGAGAGACGCTCCACCGCTCCCGTGGGATCATCTTTTTCAGCCTCGATACGGTAAGCAATACACTCGTCAACAATAGCATTCTGCTCTGTCAAACCATCAACAAGCACGGGGCGAGCATTTTCAGGACGCACCCAGAGCATCGTCTGGCTATCAATGCTATGCTCATTTTGAAATGTCTCGAGCAGACCTTCGGCAATATGACGTTCTGGGACGAGATCCACCGCAAAGCGATAGCTTTCGATGGCCGCTTGCGTTCCAGGTCCGACCGCCGCAATACGCACACCTCCAAGGCTGCGCGCATCCTTATAAAGCGCAAAAAACGCATCAAAAAACCTACGCACACCATTGGTGCTACTAAATACCAGCCAATCATAGGTGTGCACATTGACGACGCACTCAGCAAAACCCTGCTTATCAACTGGGTCGCAAATCTTTAATACTGGGAGCTCGATAACATCAGCTCCTAGTTCGCTGAGCTTGTTGACTAATTCCGGGGCCTGCTCTTGGCTTCGGGTGACAACAATGCGTTTCCCCTTGAGGGGCCGTTTTTCATACCATTCGATATTTTCCATTTCGTTAATAATGTGACCAATGACGCCCACTGCGGGCGCCTTGAAATTTTCTGCTTCGGCAATATCGGCAATATCCGCCAAAGTGCCGGTGATTGTTTTTTGCCTGCCTGTGGTTGCCCAGCGGGTCAGAGCGATGGGTGTAGCAGGCTCAGCACCATGTTCAACAAGCTTAGCCGTGATCTCGCGTAATCTTGCCACCCCCATCAAAAAAATCTTGGTTCCTGGCGCCTTGGCAAGTTGAGCATAATCCAAATCACTGCTCTCCTTATCAATGGAATCATGACCTGAGAAGACGGTAAGTTGTGACCCATATTCCCTGTGAGTAAGAGGAATTCCCGCATAGATCGGCCCTGCAAAAGCCGATGAAATACCCGGAACAATCTCAAATTTCAGCCCTGCCTGAGAGAGTGCCGCGGCCTCCTCTCCTCCTCGCCCAAAGATCATTGGGTCCCCTCCTTTTAATCTGACAACAACGTTTCCCTCACGAACTTTCTCCACCAGCAGTTGGTTGATCTGATCTTGGGGAAGTTTATGGTCTGCTGCACGTTTACCAACATCGATTTTTTCGCACCCCGGCTTCACCCATGTCAGCAGCTCAGCACTACTGAGCGCATCGAAAACAAGAACATCTGCCTGCTCGATACACTGCTTTGCCTTTAGGGTTACCAAGCCTGGGTCTCCAGGACCGGCTCCAGCCAAATAGCATATCCCACTCATTTCAAAGTGTTGTAAAGTTCACCGGCCACCTGCTCAGGCTCGGCCAAATCTCCTTTGACATCAGATTCCGTTGGCTCTTCATCAGAATGTTCATCAAACACCCTCGCCTTCATGTGGATGGAACCATCCTCGATCCATGATCTGACTCCGACAGGGGTGTGACATCCAGCATCCAGCAAACGCAGAAACTCTCGCTCCGCCCTTAGCAATATCATGGATTCATGGTGGTTAATGGCATCAATATAAGCCTGTGTATCTGTATCTCCTTTACGAATTTCAAAACCCACGATGCCCTGCCCTGCTGCAGGCAAAAAGTCATCAGCCGGCATCGCAATGGCATGCAGTCCACCCTCAAGTTCCGCACTCAAGTCATAACCAAGCCTCACCAAACCTGCCTCGGCAAGCATGATCGCATCTAGCTCGTTGTTATCACGGAGCTTCTGTAACCGAGTAGGAACATTTCCGCGGATATCGACGACTTTAATATCTGGCCTCAGCCATTGTAACTGCCTTTGTCTACGAACACTACCTGTCGCAACCAGAGCACCCTCAGGTAATGCATCCAAGCTATCTGCCTCAGAACATACCAGCACATCCCTCACGGGCGCACGCTCGAGCGCACCTACCACCTCAAAGTGGTCTGCGAGCACGGTTGGCACGTCTTTCATGCTATGCACAGCAAGATCGACCTCACCATTTTGCAGCGCAACTTCAAGCTCCTTGATGAAAACTCCTTTGTCAAAAACCCCCTCCACCTTGGCAACCTGTGAGAGCGGCACATCCGTTCGCCTGTCTCCGGTTGTGGTGATGATTTTACGCACGATTTCGCGCTCAGGAAAATGAGCTCTCAGCGCGAGCTCAGTCATATCCGCCTGGGCAAGGGCGAGTGCGCTGCCTCGTGTTCCAACGACAAGTGGTTTCATGATGTTTGACTGATTTCCTCTGCGATCATTTGTTCACAAAGTGTAACTTGCTTGGCTCGAGATTCTTTGGCGAGGCTCGCCAGTTGTTGCAGTTTATCAATGTCGTAGAGGTAGACCTCTTCGATGTCGCCAGCCTGTGCCTCAATATCTCGTGGCACTGCAATATCAATTAAAAACAATGGACGAAACTTACGCTTTCTACGAACTGCCTCAATTTGAGATGCATGTAACACTGGTTCCGAGGCACCCGTTGAGGATACGATCACATCTGCTTTCACGAGAGCTTCCTCCCACGAGTCAAAGGGAACGACCTCACCGTTGAGCTCCTCCGCCAAAGACCTAGCTCGCTCAATAGATCTATTTGTCACCGTCAACTGGCTTGCCCCCCGTGAAATCATGCTCTTAGCTACCAGTCGGCTCGTCTCTCCAGCACCGATGATCATGACATGACTACCGTTAAGCTTACCAAAAATTTTCTCCGCCAGATCAACGGCAACATTACCTACCGATGTAGCGCCCATTTGAATACGTGTATGAGTGCGGATACGCTTGCCAACCGCGAACGACTTTTGAAACAAACGATTCAACACCCCTTTGGTTGCACCTGCCTCGAAAGCTTGTTTGTAGGCGTGTTTCACTTGCCCGAAAATTTCTGTCTCTCCCAGCACCATAGAATCAAGGCCACACACCAGTGCAAATAGGTGCTGCTTGGCATCGTCTCCACATTTTTGGTAAAGGTGTGACATATCCTCGTCATCATGACCTTCTGATAAATGCTGCCGCAATACATCCAATCCCATTTGGCGGTCTTCTGCGGCCACATAGACTTCCATGCGGTTGCATGTTGATATCACAACGCCCTCAGCAATGGTTGTCAGCTCAGTCAACTTCCTTGCCTGAGAACCAAGTTGATCCTCAGATACTGCAAAATGCTCCCTCACCTCGACAGGTGCGGTTTCATGATTGAGTCCCATGCATATCAATTCCATCTAGTTGATCAGGGGGAAAATCATCAAAGACAGCACAAAAAGCAACACCGCGGCCATGGCCAGCTTTCCTGGTGGCATACCGCGCCACCATTTTAAAATCAGTAAAACAGCATACGCTGCCCATTGCCCCAGGGCGACATACAGATGTTTATTAGCAGCGCCGGTCTTCTCCATCACCAAACCACAGACAAGCCCTAAGGTGAGTAATGCAAAGCCAAGTAATAACAAACGCTCAACAACCTTACTCAAGTCACGAGCCGGTGGCAGGTTGGCAAACAAGCCGGTGCTCATCAGCGCATCTTTCAACTGCCTATTAAGCACAATAAACATCACACCCGCAACAGCAGCTAAACCCAACGCACCATATGCCAACACGGAAAATGCAGCGTGAGATTCCCTCCAGCCATCTACTACCGTTTTGCGTTCTGGGCTCGCGTCAAGCAGCCCTGGCATCAAGGCTAGCGACAATAAAAAACAGACCAGCGGTGCCGTAAAAACCCCCAATAGTGAAAGCCGGTAAACAGAGCCCACCGCCATATAAAACATTGTCAGCGACCATGCGGAAAAGATCAATACCTCGCCCGTGTCTCCAAGGGGGCAACTGGCACGCATTTCCCCGCGAATGCTCAGTATTGTCAGCTGAGCGATAAAGCAAAACAGCATCCATAACACCGTCCACCGAGACCTGTGACCACGGCGCACGTAGCGAGCCCCTTGCACAGCTGCCACAGCTGCAAGGATTATGGCTATGATAAGCATCCACCGGTCCACTGCGGCCTGTCTCTTGCACAGATACCCTAGGAATTTCAAGCCGATATCTTACTGATATTTTCAACTCTCATATCACGTTCATAGCTATATCAGCATCACGGCATTTTTCTCGGTGTTGGGATGAAGTCGCTCATTTGAATGAGCTAATGAATATTGGCATTCCCAAGCAATCCCCTTCAGGCAAAATGCCTTGTAGGCATCCCCCAACTTGTCGAAAAACTAAGAAACCTCATATATGAGATCTCTGTCCAAAATTGCGCTGGGCCAGAAGCCTATATTTCTGACCAAGATTGGGTTAATGCCGACGCAAGCCTGATGATGCAATTACATCAACGCAGCCCAAGGATCTTTGCTGCCGTTTCCGCATTCACCTGAAACACCGCTGAATCCTGTGCTTTGGGTTTCTCCCCCTGCCTTGTCTGATACTGGTATATCTTAATGGGCTTAATACCCTCGACCTGAGACATCAGGTAGACCCGTATCGTGATCGGATCATCCCCCTGATACCCAGGGAGGTCTCTGATTTCGTAACTAAGCTCATTGATTCCATCCCGAGCACCTCCGATAACAACCTCTGATTGCTGGTTGTCTTGAAACCGGTGTTTACTGATCTTATTGACCCTCACCTTGACCTCCCTGCCTGGACAATATGAGTATACCTTAGCAATGTATTTGGCTCTAGGGACTTCATGGGGAGTCAATGGCTTTACCCCTGTAGGCAAAAAAGCCTGGTCATCGACATAAGCTAGATTACCTGATGCGATCTGGGCTCTTACATCCTTCAGATTGTCTAGGTTGATAAACTCTGCTGTATCATATTTCCAACCGCGACCCTCATACACAAAACTTAGCAATAGAAGGTTATCTGTAGGAGCAGCACCTATCCCGAAATTGACTTTACCGAAATACACAGACTTTGCCGTCATGCCCTTATTGCGCGCCCTCAGCATTTTAAGACCTTTAAGTGTCGGTGGTGGCGCGGGTATATTAAAAATATCTGCTGGCCATTCCCCCTTCTCGGAAAAGATGCGGTTCTGGAGCGCGATTCGACGATGGGTGGTGCTCACCTGATGCCATGCCCGATAATCGCGCTTCACCATCGCATCACGCCAATAAGTATACACCTCATCAAGCGATTGCCCTAACTTAAGCTGCTGATCTGCAACCTGAGCTCCAGCAGAACCGATACTGCCCAGTGACACTATCGCCACCAACACTAAACGAAATAAATAGACCTGCATCACGCTTTCCATTGGACAATAATTCCAGCTAAGGGCAAACCTTTTCTCATCAACCGCATGCAGCTTGGCCTGCTGGCGAATGTATTACCAATGATAACATCACATTGATCATCCATTATGAACACTCTTACTAAGGCAAAGCCGCTGAGCTTGGAGCGGGATCTTGAATTACTCAAGGACGCTGAGTCATATGCATACCGCAGCGTTGATGACGCCCAGTTGACAGCTCATTGTTTCTTTCCTGAAGGTCATCAAACCTCGGATTCAAGGCCCGCCGTCATCTTTTTTCATGGTGGCCTATGGGATGTCAGCATGACCACCCAATTTGCCCCGCATGCTATGCATTTTGCAAGTCGGGGCATGGTTGCCGTCATCGTTGAATACCGAGTAGCATCAACTGCGCAAACAACACCCGAAAATGCCATCGAAGATGCCCAGGAGGCCATGTTATGGCTGAAAAACAACCACGCTGAGCTCGGACTGGACCCCAATAGAATTACGGCTGTGGGCGCTGCGTCCGGGGCCTACATGGCGCTCTCTCTCGCTATGATGCCCGAGACAGAGACTACAAATGGATACTCCCCACTCCCATTAAGCGTCATCGCCTTAAGTGCCATTGTTGACACCACCAAAAAAGGCATTGGCATGGAACGATTTGCCGATCCAAAAAACGCCGTGCAACTCAGTCCCTCAAAACTAGTCAGGAAGGGTCTCTGTCCAATGCTTCTCATTCATGGCAAGGCAGACACCATTGTTGCCCACCAAAACATTGCCAAGTTTGTCAAGGCGATGAGCCGCAAGAAAAATAAATGTGAGCTCATTGAATACGAGGGCATGAATCACAGCTTTTTTAACTTTAATGTGAGTGCTAAGCACTTCGAACTCACGCTAAATGCGATGGATTCCTTCTTGGTTAATCTCGATTGCATCGAGCCTGTGAGCTATCATTAGCGTCTTCTTCATGAAAACGCGGGCTGATGCGCCGCATGCGGCCAAGGGCCTGTGCGGCTTGCGTTCTGAGCACCTACGGGTTGACTGCGCTTCGCCCCGCCTATGCAGGGCGCTGCCTACTCCCCCCGTATATTTTGACACGCCTCAAAAACAATTCACCCCAACCCTGAAGATCAGAGCTGGGGTGAAATGGCAACCCGTACGGGA
>JAFMDE010000165.1 GCA_017857425.1 Akkermansiaceae bacterium | reverse complement strand
AAGTGCCAGAGCCATCCTGTTTAATTTCCACATGTTATTTTTCTGTTTCATTTGATTGTGTGTTTCTTTTTACTCTTTGTCGAGTTTCGCTAGCTCCACCCATTTAAGATACACGGATTGCACATAGACGGGAGCGACCACCCAAAAATCACTGTGCAACCAGTCCCCCTGATATTCTTCTTCCAGTCCACCCCTTCCTAGCTCTCCTGGTAACGGCCAACCGTTAACCTTAAAGTCAGATTCCATATCAAAGCCCACAGTCCCATTAGTGTTATTCGCCCCCGCTGCATAACTCATCGCTGGAATTGCACTCGCCAACAACTCTGCCTGGACTTCTGGCCTCTCAGCCTCATCACTTGACTGTTTCACCGTCACCGCATTGGGCTGAGTAAACCCGTTTCCTGTAGCTAAATTCCCATCCACGATTGGGCCATACAGATTTTTCCAAGTTTGCTTTTCCTCCCCCCCACCAGCCTGATCATACAATCTGAACTGCCAGAAAAAACCAACCTGAGCAAGGTTCTCGTCGTTCAAGCGCCCACCTCCCAGCTCCTCCAGTTCTAATTTTGCCTGTTCGGCAAAAAACGAGTAATAATTACCTTCAATGGGGTAGCCGGTATACTGGAGGTCGAAGTTGCTAAAATTGATCTTCCAACCAGCATGGTTGCGCTTGAGAAAGATCAATGAGGCCAAATCACTGCCTTTAGCCATTTCCTGACTCACCCATGCGTGCCTGCCGGTTCCGGAGCCATTGAGCCATCTGACAATGACAGTGCCCAAATTTTTCCACACCGTCTCCTGATCATTAGGATTTTCCAACACATCCTCCCCGCTAGAGTAAAAATTATACGCCACCGGAACCACTTCAGAAAACCTCCCTTTCCATGTCAGCTTCCTGCGGTTGTCATCGGACGAAAAGAGCTTGTGCCATTCCGCTGTGAATAGCTTCTGCAAGCCGAGACCGTAATAGGGTTTCCATTTATCGTGCGTCATCCATTTCGCCATTTCTTCCGCCTGCTTGCCTGTGCCATCAGTCTGGCCTGGATCGTAAGCTTCAATAGGGACTGCCGCATTGACCATGAAATAGTGGGTAGGTGAAAAACCTTCATGAGAAATCGCATTACTGGTCACCACGTTGCCCAAGCTATGTGCGGCCACGACTACATCATTACCGCCCATCTCCTCGGCAACACCTTTCATTGATCCACTCGTCTTGAAGGCATTGATTACCGCCTGGTGATAATCCTTCCCCGTGGCGCCATTCCAAGTCACTCCTACGAACTTGGCACGACTACCAGACTGATGAAGCCGCTTGAAAATTTCTGCGTTAAAACCTCGGGCGTCTTTTTGATTTCCCGCCGAATCGAGTTCTGGCTCATAACCATGAACCATGAAGAAGGCCTTATCATTGGTCAAGTCATCTGGGTAATTTGTGGGTTCCCCCATGCGATTTGCCTCCGTGGCTTGTGCTCCCGAGGCACTGACAAGATTCTTACAACGGAACATCTTTTCCACTCCGGATGTCTTCACTGGAAATGACACCTCTCCCAGTAGCTCGCTGCCTTTAAAAATCTTCAACCACAGAGGCTTCTCGGTTTCTTTAGTCGCTTCCAGAATCAACACCCCCCTACTTTGCTTGAATGCATCTAGCATAGCCTCGCTGATAACTGCTCCATCAGCACTTGCCTCTTGAAGCGATAGCTCGGCTACTTCTTGAGCCGCCGATAGCTCACGAATATAAGCACCTACTCCATCTAAATCCGGGTCACCCTCAAGCACCGCATTTGGCAATTCTCCAAATTTGAACGCACTATCCTCGTGACTAAGCTTATACGTGTAATTCTCTTTGGGGAGAACCGAAAGCAGGGCTTTAATATCTAAATAGAGAGGGAAAAAGTCGATCACATCACGTAAGCCATCAACTTTAAGATCCGTGTAATCTGCCGTGCCATCTCCCGGAATATCATTATGACTTCCCTTACTACGAATGAGACCTTGGTCATCATCATCATTTACCCACCACCGGAATGGATCCTCCTCCGTGACTTCATCTCTATCCGCATCACTAATCATCCCATCTCGGTTATAATCAGGCACGATCTCAACGGGCAGAAGAAACACAGCGCATTTTTTTCCTTCGGCATTAGTTGCCTCGGCAGCTAACATGCCGTGGTCGTTGATGTCTTTAATTTTGATATCTGTCCAATCTGATTCTGGAACGATGTCGGCGATATCCAGCCAGAGGCTGTTGTGCCAGATTCTTGATCCGTTGCTCTCGAAACCCTGCATTTTAGCATTGAGGTTAATGGGCGGTGTGGGGCCCCATGAATCTAACCAGGTTACTTTCTTGAGATTAGGTGTTCCGGTGACAGCTTGGTCGTTCTGGAGTCCTGCGGTCTGGTCGAGCCATATTATGGTATCGCTTCCCTGCCCTGCCATAACGGTGTTTTTGTTGGAAAGATGGGTGGAATGCAGAACGGGGGATAAAACACCATTATGATTAGGCAGCAGAAGCGAAAACGCACTATCAAACCAAGCCCCAAAGTTCGTAATAATGCTGCCGCCACTATCATCAGGATAAAAGGTATACCAGTAGTCATTGATGACCTTTTGTGAGGCTAGCCCGATATTATTTTTGTTGAGTTTATCAATTTTCGCCAAAAATGTACCACTATCATACCTCCCACCCTGAAGAGCGTATCCTCCACCAATGCCAGTGCCGTTTGGTTCAAACCGATGTTTTATTGCTGGCGATAACTGTGAAGATTGTCCAGCGATCGACCAAAGAATGGGTGCGGTGTAGTTAATTTGACCATACGAGTATTGTGTATAGTCATCGGTATCATCAACATATTCTTGCGAAGATCCTGTACCATACGTTTGGCCGGTCAAGTTAACCGTCACGGGATAACCATCAGGCTCATCAAAATTCCCGAAGCCGCCAATATCGTGGGGAAGTGATTCAGGGGAGGCTAAGGTTACAATTAAGTCCCCCTCTAAATATAGGTTGCCGTTATCGCCACTCGCGGGGTTCCTCAAGAAGTAGTTAGCCTCATTGAGAGATTTATATATGTGGTATGAGATCATTCCCGATGAGTTGGTATAACTAGACGGTAATTCGATCAAAGGATTAGCAGCATCAGTTTTATAGTAATAGCTCGGACGGGACCGATTACTAGATTTGTAGGTGGTCAGAAGCGCCCGGGCATTGTTGTTTGTTTCGAAAAACGTTACGGTCTCGTCACTTTCCAGCTCCTTGACAGAGATGACAGCATATTTCGGCCTGCGAAGGCGTTCCGGCGCAAGCTCTTTGCAGAGAGGCCAGCCGTCTTGGCTATCAATGATGTCGTCTCCATCAGTATCAGGTCTGTTGGGGTCTGTGCCTATCGCGCTTTCTTCTTTGTTGCTTAGCCCGTCCTCATCAAAATCCTCATCCCCACTATTCGACGAGCTGTCACTAGCATCCGTGCCATTAGCAATTTCCGTAAGATTACTCTCACCGTCCTCATCAAGATCTTCATCCCCATCGGCGACTCCGTCATCGTCACTATCGGTCAGGACAGGCAAATACCCATGGCCCAATTCAAAGAGATTATGAAGCCCATCACCATCGGTATCGTCGGGGTCATCAAGGTTTGTGGGATAGAGCTGGAGACGATAGAAGCTTAAGCCCTGCCCCTCTGCCCCAGCCTCTTGATCCGGTTCCTGCACGCGTTCAGATCCGTCACCGACATCATAATGAAGCATGTAATCCCAACGAATTAAGTCAGTGCTGCGCTGCAGAAACGAAGTTGTCCCCTCTTCACTATTCCACCGCAAGACATGGGCCTCCTCGTTTTTCTCAATGTAGATATCATCTTGAGCATAGACGTTATATGCAAAGCCGGCACACATCAGCCATATAGCCATCAGCCATATAGCCATGAGCAAAAACTGAGAACTGGAGGAAGCGCGTATCATATTCTCTTTCGGGAGAGAAATACACAGCATGCGACCTTTTTAGAATCAGCCTTAAAAAGGCATCCCAACACCCCGCATAAGACTAATGAAACGGCACCGAAACAAACTGTATAAATCTAACACCGTAGATACAATTTCAGCCACGCCCTAACAATAAATATCAATATTTCGCCGATAATAAAA
>JAFMDE010000027.1 GCA_017857425.1 Akkermansiaceae bacterium | reverse complement strand
AGAGCTGGGCGCTGCGGCTAGCTCATCATCAAGTCAAGAGAAGCAAGCGTCAGCCAAAGCTTCTGCTCCTTCAAGAAAGCCGACTATCTTGGTGGTAACGCCTGAAATCACCTACCTGCCTGACGGTATGGGTAACATGGCACAGCGTCTTAGCGCTAAAGCAGGCGGTATGGCCGATGTTTCTGCCTCGCTTGTAAGTGCGCTATACGACCAAGGAGCCGATGTTCACGTCGCCTTACCCAATTATCGTAGAATGTTCAATGAGGGGGTGAAGAACGTCCATGACCGTGAATACGAACGCGTCAGGGAAAATCTAGGTAAAGACCGCATTCACCTGGCTGAGGACAGAGTTTTTTATCATCGCGATCAGGTCTATGCGGGTGAGAATTTGCATATGGCACTCGCGTTTATGCGCGAGGTGATCAACCACATTATTCCGCAAGTTAAGCCGGATCTCATCCACTGCAATGATTGGATGACAGGGCTTATTCCCGCTGTTGCCAAGCGCAATGGAATTCCGTGTTTAATCACGGTCCATAATATTCATACTGAAAAAGTATCGATGGCAGAGGTTGAGGACCGCGGTATTGATGTCGCTGAATTCTGGAATTACCTCTACTTTGAAAATCCGCCATATTCCTATGAGCAATCACGTGAGGCTAATGCAACAGACCTACTAGCTAGTGGCATTTTTGCTGCGGACCATGTCAACTCTGTGAGCAGCACCTTCCTGAATGAGGTGGTTGAAGGTGCGCATAGCTTTGTGCCAGATGCGATTCGCAATGAACTGTCTAATAAGCTCCATGCTGGCTGCGCGACGGGTATCCTTAATGCGCCAGATGTTTCTTATGATCCGACTACAGATCCAGCGTTGGAGTCTCATTATGATGATACTAACGTCATGGAAGGTAAGGCGATCAATAAGCGCAAACTCCAGGAACGCTGCGGCTTAAACATCGATCCTGACGCGCCTATTTTATTTTGGCCCTCACGTCTTGATCCGATGCAAAAAGGCTGCCAGCTACTCGCCGATATCCTTTATCAGACGATTGAGGATTACAGTGATATCGGCTTACAGGTCGCTATTATTGCCAATGGTTCTTTCCAGCAGCATTTCCGCAGTATTCTAGACATGCATAACTTGCATGGGCGAGTTGCCGTGTGTGATTTTGACGAAGGTTTTTCACGCCTTGGTTATGCCGGTGCAGACTTTATGCTCATGCCTTCTCGCTATGAGCCCTGTGGCTTGCCTCAAATGGTGAGTCCTAAATATGGCACCTTATCCGTCGTTCATGACACAGGCGGCATTCACGATACGGTGGAGCACATGCATCATGATTGCAGCATGGGCAATGGCTTTAGATTTCAGCACTACGGTCCCCAGGGGCTGCGCTGGGGCATTGATGAGGCGATGGGTTTCTATCGCCGTCCGAAAAGCGAGAAGGAGGCTACCCTTTCACGCATTATGCGTGAGTCAGCTGAGCGCTTTAACCACAATACAACGGCGTCCGCTTATATTGATTTATATGAGAAGATGCTTGGCCAAAAAGTGGGCAAATAAAACCAACATCCTGTTTGTCACGGGGATGAGAATGGGGTGACTGCCACTCGCGTGCCTCTGTTTGTTTTCTGCCAATTTATTTATGTCTATTCGCCTTATAATTACCCACCCAGGTGGTGCCCACAAAGATGATTTTCTCGCATGTAGCCTGATGGTTTCTGTGCATGGCGTGCCCATTGTTCGGCGCGATCCAAGCGAGCAGGAGCTCGACGACCCCAGTGTTTGCATTATCGATGTAGGGGGCAGACATGAACCCGAAAAAAATAATTTCGATCATCATCAATTCCCACGTGATCATACGCCTACATGTGCGCTGTCACTTATTCTCCAGCACCTTGGCATGTATGAGGATGCTCAGATGTTTTGTGACTGGTTAGAACCCGCAGAATGGTTTGATTGCCGTGGGCCTCAGAAGACAGCGGAGTGGCTCGGCGTGCCGCGTGAAGTTGTAGGCAAGCTGAATTCACCGATTGATATTTCGATGTTGCGGCGTTTTGCCAAGCTCACTCCAGATAGTGAGCTGCATGCAGGGGACCCTATTTATGAGCTAATGTGCTACATCGGTGGTGATTTACTTGAGTATCTCAAGTCGGTGCGAAGCAAGCTCGATAGCATCAGCGCACATGTTGAGCGCTGGGAGGTCACCTCAGGGGGGGAGTGCTTTGATGTTTTGTTCTTACCCCGCACGGAGTCTGCAATGGATGATGCTTCTGGTAGCTTGGCGCGTTACATCATGGTCAATGAGCTGCATGAGCAAATAGCGGCCATTGCCTACCCAGACAGCCGGGGCGAGGGTTTTGGCTTGGCGCGATTTAATGACCATCCACGGATTGATTTTACCCGTGTTGAATCAGCAGGGGACGTTCACTTTGCCCACAACAGCGGCTTCCTGTGCAAAACCAGCGCTACGGAGCTTGAGCGTCTCAAAGAGATCCTATCCCACGCTTGGGAGTAGCGTTGATTGGAACGAGAAAACGGTCCGTTGATTCTCAAGAAGATTCTTGGGAAGGTCTGAAAATTTGTGTATGTAGGTGTTCATGAAAATAACAATCCTACCGGTTTTATTATGTTTGATGATTGTATCACCCGTAGTCAGCGCTGCTGAGAGGGTGAGCCTTGGCGATTTTTTATTATCGAGGGCTCCGGCAACAGCACCTTCCACAAAAGCAAGCTTCAGCATGGCTGGAGAAGTTGATTTTGACTCGGCAGCAGGTGGCTTTTCCTATGAAAGATTTGAGCTGGATATTCCATTCAGTGCTCCGCACTACCTGAATGATAATAATGCGTTCATGATAGGGATGGACTATAAAGCCACTTGGCTCGATACCGATACTTTGCTCGGTGATATGGACTTGCATGATTTCCGTCTTAAGTTGCGCTGGATGTATCGTCAGCCGGGTAGTAAATGGTCCTGGATGACACTGCTGCAGCCGGGCTTGGCCACTGACGGTAACAGCATCGATATGGATGACTTCTCAGTGAATGGCCAATTGGGCTTTCGCTATGCCGCATCACCGGATTTGGCATGGATAGGCGGAGTCTATTTCTTCGAAAATTCCATGGAAACACGGATCTATCCAGGAATCGGTTTCCAGTGGAAACCAAACGATGACCTATTGGTGAGGCTTTCGGGTCCTAGTTTTAAAGCCTCATGGCAGCCGAGTGAAGATTGGATCCTGCACGCCATCGTAGCATCAGGAGGCGGCACCTGGAATGTTGAAGAAGCTGGCGCTGATTTTGATGTTCGCTTACGTAGTTATCACGCTGCTGTTGGCGTGGAGCGTCAACTTTCTGAAAAACTATGGCTTGGTCTCTGGGCTGGTATGACCTTTGCCAATGAAGTAGAAATTGATACCGCATCTGGCACAGGAGTCTTTGAAGACGATGCCGATTCGGGATGGTTCATGAAGCTCGGTATCCGCAAAATCGTTTGGTAAAATCGTCTAATAACTGAGCTTGGACTGACTTTGCTTTGTCCCTGAAGCTCACGGAAGCTCACTGAAGCAACAAAAAGCCCAACCGGATATCCAGTTGGGCTTTTTGTTGAAAGTTTGTTTGGGGATGTTCTAGACTGCTTCAGCAAGCTTCACGTTGACGCGACGGCCTTCTTTGTCGAAGTAGACGTTGCCATCAACACGTGCATGGATGGTGTGATCCTTACCCATGTAGACATTGTTGCCTGGGTGCCACTTGGTGCCACGTTGGCGGATGATGATGTTGCCGGAGACAACTTTCTCGCCGCCAAATTTTTTGACGCCAAGACGCTTACTGCGTGAGTCGCGACCGTTTTTAACGGAACCTTGTCCTTTCTTATGAGCCATTGTTCTAGGTGATTGAGATTATGAGGAAGCTATAATTAGCTAATGCTGGTGATTTCCAGTTTGGTGAGGTGACGGCGATAGCCTTTGGTCTTGTGGTAACCTTGGCGGCGCTTGAATTTGAAAGCGATGCCTTTTTTGCCGCGGAACTGCTCGACTACCTTAGCGGTGACTGCAGCGCCTGCTACGGTAGGCGTGCCTACTGTGGTGGCAGTGCCATCATTTACGAGGAGAACCTCATCAAATTTTGCTTCGGAACCAACTTCGGCGTCGATTTTCTCGACGTCTAATTTGTCACCTGCTTGGACGCGGTATTGTTTACCACCTGTTTTGAAAACTGCGTAGGCCATGGGAATACTCCTTGGGGTTGCTTGGATTGCTAAATTTCGACGGGGCACACCATGCGCACCGTGCGGGGCGGGAATTCAACACAATACCGCCATGCGGGCAAGTACATTTTTTTAAGAAAAGGAGTAAAGTTTCAATTGGCTCATAAAATAGGCTCTATGGGGCGCTCAGAGCCTGGCCATTCTGAGATACTTTGAGGCCCAGCAGGAAGGGGGCGGCTGTTGTTGCCCAGCTCTCTGCATCCCCGTAGCTGCTGGCATGCTCACCCCAGCAGGTTTGCAGCATGCGGGTGTTGATCACGCCAGGGTTGAGAGCCATGGCAGCAAGCCCGCGGGGGAGTTCTTGGGCAAGAGCCTGGGTGAGCCCCTCGATGGCCCATTTACTGGCACAGTAGGGGGCGACATTGGGCGAAGTTGAGCGCCCCCAGCCGGATGACAAGTTGACGATGATGCCCTTGCCACGCTCAATCATCATGGGCACGGCGTGGCGGATCATGTTGGCCGTGCCATTGATGTTGATAGCAGTGACCCGATCAAATTCTTCCGCCGAGATTTCCCAGAGGGGGGCTGGTTCGTTGACGGTGGCGGCATTGTTAAGCAGTAGATCGGGAGCCCCCGTCGCCTCATAGGCCTCACGGCAGAACTGCTCCGCTTGGTCGTCCTCGGCCACATCAAGCGATGAGAAAAAGTGGGGAGAGGGGAAGGCATGCTGGAGCTGCTCGATAAGCTCGCTGCGTCTACCACAACCTACCACGGTGTGCCCAGCGGCAGTAAATTCATCGACCAGTGCTCTACCCAGGCCCGACGTGCAGCCGGTCATCCAGATGGTTTTCTTAGGCATGGAAGAAAGCTAGCGTTTGCCAAACTCAGCTGCGATTTTTTTGGCAGAGGCCACCGTATTGCGGTGCAGCTTGGCAGTGAGTCCAGCATGTCGGTTGTATCCGCCGCCATAAAGAATCGCCAGTGGGATACGGTTTCTAAGGAAGGCTCGGATAATAGTGTCATCGCGGCGCTTCATATCAGCGACACTGAGCATCATGGTTCCCAATAAATCATTGGAGTGGTTATCCGCACCAGCAACCCATATGACAAGGTCTGGGTTGAAAACATCGAGGGCACTGGCAAGCGTGTTAAATAGCTGCTTGAGATACATGCCGCCCTCCACATAGCGAACGGTCTCAACGTCCATGGATCCTTGCACCTTACTGGTAGTCGACGCGGTCTGACCAACATGAATGGAGTAGGTGAATACACGCGGATCGTCCTGCAGTAGGCTATTGGTGCCATTGCCCTGGTGAGCATCGGTATCGACGATCATGATGCGAATACCTGGTTGATGTTCCTGAAGATCACGAACCGCAATAGCAACATCATTAAAGACGCAAAAACCTTCGCCGTGCTGTTTAAAGGCATGGTGAGTGCCTCCCGCGAGGCAGACAGCAACTCCTTCTGCCAGTGCGGCATGGCAGGTTTGTCGGGTCGCCTCGGCCTCAGTGGCACATCGAGCGTAGAGCTGAGGGTTGGCAGGAAGCCCGAGTGCGAGCTGTTCTTTGCGGTCAAGTTTACCGTAATAGATCTTGGACAGATACTGATCGTCGTGAACTCGCTTGAGGATGTGCAAGTTGGTCTGCGAGACATCAATGATTTCGTCAGGCCTTAGGATGCCACCTTGAAGTAGCATCTCCCGGCTTGTGGAATACTTATTGCCGGGGAAAGGATGGGACGAGGGCAGGTCCAGTTTGAGATCGAGATCCGATGAGTAAAAACAGCGCATTAGATAATTTCTAGCTATCCGATACTAGATCGAATTGAGACAGTGTGAAGAGCGAAGTTGGGGAATGTCATCTTGTGTTACTTGCCGCCAAGTCTCTGGTAGCATGATTTACTCCATTTTAAGCCATCCATGTATTCTAGATTTTTGCCATGCACCTCAAGCAGGCTTTGCCACATCGTAGTAGCATTCTTGTAAAAGGCGACCGCATCAGACTTTAAGCCTTTATTTTGTGCGGTATGGCCGAGATCCCCATAGAGGTAGGCAAGTGATCGGCGCAGCTCGATTTCTCGTTGGTTGCTGCCTTGTTTGAGTAATTGTTGCATTAATTCTGCAGCGGCCTTGCCCTGTATGAGCTCATTCTTGGTATCACGAGCATCGCCAAACAGGCCCGCTCGCTGCCAGTGAAAAACAGCCAATCTATAGATCGGTTCGCGAGCTTGAGGGTATGCTTCAACGATCTTACTGGTCATGTTAATGGCTTGGTCGAGTAATTTTGCCGCATCGGTTGTTCTGCGAAGATCACGCAATAATATAGAGCGCAGCCCCATGGCTGTAGCAATCTGCATGGAGGCTCCATTTGGGCTAATATCGTCAGTTGATAATCCGGCGAGGAGAGCTTCGGCGACCTTGAGCTTTGCGGCTCCTTGGGTGTCATTACCGGCACGCATATCTGATTCCGCGGATAGAATTTCGATTTTAGCGAGGTCGATTTTAGCTAGCTTGAGCTCTGGGTTTTTTTTCAAAATCGAGCGGAGGTGCCCAGCCGCTTCACTGCGTAATTTTGCGGCATCATCAAAGAGGTCGAGGCTCTCTGCAATGGTTGCCGATTTTAGCGCGTAGTGTGAGATCCTAGAGCGAATGGCTATATGATCTGGCAGCGCTTGATGCACGCCCTCTAGGTCTTTGAGGGCAAGTTTGAAATGCTCTAGCGCCATCGCGGGCTTGGTATCCTCGATCATGGAGCCGTCAATGATTTGCATGACAGCATTGATTCGGCGAACCTGATTGCCATCACCACCGGAGATAGAATCGATATTTTTACGAGCTTTCGGCAACATGCTTTCAGCTAGTTTAAGGTCTTTATGATCAAATGCTTGAAGTAAACAGCTAAGACGTGCTCGCGCTAGACGTGCAGCAAATCCATCTGTTTGTGAGCTCAACTCGGAAGCTGCAGCTTCGGCTTGGTCAATCAAGGCATCTGCTGCCGAGGTCCTGTTATGATGAATTTCTAACTCAGCAAGCTGCATAAGGGTGGCTGCCCGTATCGATGCAGCTTGTTTATCTCCTTCAATGAGTTTGAGCAGCCCGCGTAGTTCATCGGCAATGATTTCACTGGTAGGGTCGGTTGCCAGCAGTTCGGGAAAATCTTTATTAGTGGTTCGCATGAGCCACTCGACAAGATGGTCATTAGTAATGCTGAGGGCATTGATTTGGTTGCGAAGACTGGCTTTAGATGCTGCTGCTTGTTGTTGCAGGGTTTGCCGACTTGTCTCGGTATCTCGCTTGGCCTTGATTGCCTTAAATTCGTTGGCTTTGGCTCCGGTGCTCTCTAGTTCTAAGGTGGCTACCTGCTCATTGAATCGCTTCAAATCTGTGTTGCGTTTTATTTTTTGAACGGCCAAAAGGCCTGACAGC
The DNA here is from genome assembly GCA_017857425.1 of Akkermansiaceae bacterium. GTDB lineage: Bacteria > Verrucomicrobiota > Verrucomicrobiia > Verrucomicrobiales > Akkermansiaceae > Oceaniferula. The sequence goes on along the minus strand of JAFMDE010000027.1, from coordinate 12,479 downwards.
AGAATGCAGACAAAAACACACACAGTGGCCAACACGAGTGAGCCCACCATGGCCAATTTGCTGAGCCGGGCGCGTTTGAGCAGTCCTGCTTTTTCATCGGCCGCTCTGGCATCAGCGTCAATATCATCCCATGCCCTGAGAACCTCAGTCATGTCGCTGTAGCGATCCTCTGGGTTGAGAGATAAGCATTTTTGAATGATACCGCGCCGTTTGCGCTCGAGGGCATCCGCGGCTTCACTGCTCCAGCCCTCCAGTTCACGGTGCTCAAGCCGTTCTGCAATTTTTAGAACATCAGCCTCAATGCCCGTGACGTGGCTCTCGCCAGGTTTTGGCGCCACCTTGTGAAAGGTCGCTTCACAACGTGGAAACTTTCCTGTTAACAAGCGAAAGGCGATGACAGCAAAGGCATAATTATCCCAAGCGTAGCCCTTGCCTTCGAGGTAGCCGTCCGGCTCACGGAGCTGCTCGGGAGGCGCGTAAAGCAAAGCATCGGTAAAAGGTAGCATGCTCACCCCTGGCATTTGCCCCATAGCAAAATCCGTCAGGCATAGGCTGTCGTCTTGGTTAAAGAAAATATTACCCGGCTTGAGGTTGCCATGGGCGATTTTGCGCTGATGCATCTCCCCAAGAGCACGGGCTAATTTTTCAACAACCGGCCAGGCATCAGTCTCGGGGTAGTCGCTCAGGCGGTCCTGTAAGGATCTGATGGCGATGGTCAGCTTTTCTTCATCTACATCTGCCAACATGGGCATAATCATGCAGCGGCTTCCTTGCTTGGATCCTTTCCAGGCGATGGGCACGACAGATTTCGGGTAGGAGCCGCCTTCAAGCCGCCTGACCATGTTCTCAATCAGGGGTCGATTGATGGCTATCGCATTGAAGACACGAACGGCGAACCACTTCGTTTCAGGCAGCGTGGGCTCGCTTCCCTCTAGGTCTCTGGCGATAAAAATAGAGCCGCAAGCCCCCTCTCCGACGGGGCCAAGGACTTCCATTCCTTCGATTTCCGGCTGCACCATAGGTGCACTTTGTAGCCCGATGACCTATGATGACCAGCTAAAGTTTTTCTGTTTTTATAAATCCAGAGAGCGACAACTTGAGGCCACCGCTACGATTGCCTTATTGATCGGACGGCTGACCGGGTGGCCGCTTGATAAAATGGCAGGCTTGTGGAATAATCCATTGCAACTGCTTTGCATGTCTTTGCACCTCTATTTCTCTATCTCTCCGTATCTATTAGCTATGCCCGCCAAAAAGAACGACTCAGACAAACCACTTGAGGGCAAAGCCCTCGTGAAGGAGGTTTGTCGACGCATTCGCGTGGCCCGCAGCTACTGGGATGCACATAATAACCGGGCATGTAGAGGGGAACGTGACAAGGCGATCAAGCTATACGAGACTTTAGATAAAGCGCAACGTGAGCAGGTGCCGCAGGTCTTGCGTGTTTGGCTGCGCTACCGGAGTGAAAAATACTTTGGCGAGGGTGGTCAATAAGGGGGTGGCGTGATCATGATGGCGAAGGCCAGTTGCTTCAGCTAGGAGGGCAGTTAGGGGAAATAAATCGAATAGAGGTCGATCAACGGGAAGTGTTTTGCTAGTTTCTCAACGGAATGATTACTCAACTCATCAGTGCAGCGAGAACAGAATTTGATCTTACCGATCCATGCCATCAAAAGAGTGTTTTGCATTTGGCAGAACGTTTTTTACGAGAGCTGGCTGAAGGCTCAGAGGCTGCAGAAGACTTGAAAAACAAGTTGAGAGCTGAGGGGGTGCCTATGGAGGCGCGCATGGCGGGTTTGTTGGCGGGATCCAGAAAATGGATGATTGAAAACCAGCAGGCACGCAAGGTCGCCGTTGTTTTTGCGATGTGGGGTGAGCAGAATCGCCTGCAGCCTAAGAGTAAGGATAACCCTAACGGGGAGGATTCTCTCGTTGCGAAGCTCGAGCAGCTGGAGTGGGCAGCAAAGGATTCCAAAATTGATTGGCAGCTCTATGCGGTTGATGATGGCTGTCCACACGGCAGTGGTGAAATCGCTCGGCGAGTAGCGAGCGAGCACCCGCTTGGAGATAGGGTGAGTGTGTTATCACTCGCTGATGCCCTGCCCGCAAGTGACGGGCCTCTGCACAATCTCGCTAGCGCTGATGATTCACGTAAGGCGGGCGCAATTATCCTAGGTGCTATGGGCGCGATCAATGATGGCTCGTATGCGGTGATTTATACCGATGCAGATAATTCGGTTCACCTTGGACAGATCGGTTTATTGTTGCAGCCTTATATCGATGCTGGCGCGCCCGTCGTACTTGGTGATCGAAAGCATGCAGATTCAGTCTTGGTCAAAGAGGGAGCACGGTGGGGCATTGGCATTAAAGTTCTTCGCCACATGCAGCGCATGATTGGGCATGCGGTTTTTTCTCAAGGAATCCTCGATACTCAGGCAGCGTTCAAACTTTACGACAGTGGCTTGCTCAAGGAGATTATTGCTGAGCCAACCGTTTACGATTTCTCATTTGATACTGACTGGATATTAGCAGCGCTAAAGCGAGGGGTAGATATCCGGCAGGTGCCGTTTGCTTTTATTGATTCGGCAGCAGAATCAGCATCCATTACTCAAGGGCCGATGACGACATGGGAAACCTTGTTGTTTGGCTTAGAAAAGCAGGTCAGGAAATATGGATTTGCTCAGGGTGATGCGGCAGCTATGGGTGAGGTGCTGCGCGAGGAGATCAACGATTATCGTGATCTGGAAAAGGTGATCGATCACTTGCCTCCTGAGTTGGAGGCTGCAGGGGAAGAGGATTTTGGTAATCCAGCGGTAATGAGTGCGGACGCCATGCGCAGCTGGCTCAGGGCCCGTGTGGCTTCATGAAGATGGGTCGTCTCGAGTATGCTGCTAGCGCGATAAACCTCTGGACAGTGAGCATGATGACATCTAGTTTGCTCAAGAATTATCCACGTAATCAAATTATGAATAAAAATACTATTACTTCCGTTCTTGGAGTTGCCAGTCTTGCCTGTGTTATCGGCACAGCCACTCTCAACGCTCAAGATGCCGCAGCACCCGCCACTCCCCCTGCTCCACAATTGACAGATGCCGAGGTGAAAGACATTAGCTCTTACATCCTTGGACTGCAGTCATCACAGCGTTTTGCCTCTTCAGGCCTAGATGCTAGTGACGTTGACATGGAGGCTTTTGGTAAAGGTTTTCTCGCAGGTCTCAATGGAGGAGAGCCAGAGTATCCTGAGCCCAAGCTACGTGCAGCGATGGAAGCTCTTGGCAGCAAAGTACAAGCCAGACAAGCAAAGCAGGCTGAGGTCAACCTTGCAGCGGGAAATGTATTTCTTGCTGAAAATGCTAAACGTGAAGGTGTAAAAACCACCGCAAGTGGCATGCAGTATGAAGTCCTCAAGCAGGGTGGTGAGCAAAAATATGTAGCTCCTGCTGATGGCGCAGCTGATAACGGCACACGCTTCCTGGTGAACTACCGTGGTACTCTCATTGACGGCACTGAATTTGATAAATCCCCAGAGGGTCAGGCATTTCCGATGACTCTTCAGGTGATCCCAGGTTTCCAAGAAGCCCTGACCAGCATGACGGTAGGGTCCAAGTGGAAGATCTTCCTTCCTGCTAACCTTGCTTATGGTGCTCGTGCAGCAGGCCCCAAAATTGGTGCTAATAGTGCGTTGATTTTTGAGCTCGAGCTTGTCGACATTCAGAAAGCTGCCGCTCCTGCTCCAGGCGCCCCAGTCATTCCTGGGAACTAGCCGTATCGTCACCGTGGCGGGAAGGTGAATAATGATCACTACCTGCTCAACATTTTAAAAAAGACCGCTGGATACACCAACGGTCTTTTTTTCTGGTTGTTGGCTAGCTGTAGTGTTTTCCTGCCCATGTGTGGTTTGCGGAGTATGCCACTAACAAACGCCTCTCAATGATGACAAATTTAACGTATTATGGCCATGCCTGTTTCAGTGTTGAAGTAGCGGGAAAGAAAATTCTTTTTGACCCCTTCATTACGCCCAACCCTATGGCTGAAGAGGTTGATCTGAGCTCCATTGAAGCGGATTATGTATTGATATCACATGGTCATGAGGATCATATCGCGGATGCGGTGGATATCTTGAAAGGTACTGGCGCCGTGCTGATTTCAAATTATGAAATCGTCAGCTGGTTGGCCGATCAGGGCTGTGACAACGCGCACCCGCTGAATCATGGTGGTGCCGTCGAGCTGCCGTTTGGAAAGGTCAAGTATGTCAATGCAGTGCACTCTTCCGTGCTTCCCGATGGAACCTATGGTGGCAACCCCGGTGGCTTTGTTATTGAGTCTGAGCAGACCAATTTCTACTACTCTGGCGATACCGCCCTAACCTATGATATGAAAATCCTCGCTGAGCTCCATCAGCTCGACTGGGCCGTTCTTTGTGTTGGCGATAACTTTACCATGGGGCACGCAGATGCCGCCATTTGTGCTGATTGGATAGGCGTAAAACAAGCCGTAGGTGTTCATTTTGATACCTTTCCCTATATTGAGATAGACCACGAGGCAGCACGCGCCTCCTTTACTTCAAGAGGAAGCACCTTGCACTTGCCCGTCATTGGTGAGACCATTTCTCTCTGATCAGACTACTCTCCGATTCACTTTTTCACCCCAGACTCTTTAAAGACTATTATGTATCGCACCGGAATAGGATATGATGTTCACCAGTTTGCCGAGGGACGTCCGCTGATCCTTGGAGGGGTGACTATAGAGCACAGTCATGGACTTGCTGGGCACTCAGATGCAGACGTACTAAGTCACGCTATTGCTGATGCCTTGTTAGGCTCTCTTGGCTTGCCAGATATTGGGCATTATTTTCCACCTACAGATGACAGTATTGAGGGCATATCTTCGCTCAAGATTTTGGAAAAATGCCGTGACCTTTGTGCCGAGCGTGGAGCGGCCATTCAGAATGTTGACTCATCGATGATCGCTGAGGCACCTCGCGTACTGCCCCATGCTGAGGCGATGAAAGAAAACATTGCCCAAGCCCTTGGCATTACCACGGGTCAAATAGGCATTAAGGCGACAACCAATGAGACCATGGGTTTTGTTGGCCGTAAGGAAGGCATTGCAGCGCTTGCAAGCGCGATGGTTTACCTGCCAGATTAATTTTAGCTGAGATGGCAAGAATACCAGATCTGCCAGCTGGCGAACGGCCTCGTGAGCGTATGGCACGCCTCGGTGCTGGAGCGCTCAGCGATGCCGAGTTACTGGCTATTTTTCTGCGAACCGGGGTTGTCGGTAGCAGTGCGATTGAAGTCGGTCAGCGCTTGCTCAAAAAATACGGCAGCCTGACTGAGCTGGGAGGACTAAGTGTCAAAGAGCTCTCCAGCGAGCATGGCCTTGGGCCGGCGAAAGCCGCTCAGATGATTGCGGCGTTCGAATTAGGTGGTCGCTGTGCGGGGGAGAAGATGAACCGAGCTGTGATGAATAGTGCCGAGGCGATCTATGACGCCATGGCACCACGCTTAGCGCATGAGAGCCGAGAGCATGTTCTGATTATTTTATTGGATAGCAAGCTGCGCGCTACTCGGACTATCGAGCTGAGTAAGGGTAATACGGACACCGCATTGTGTGAACCACGCGACGTCTTGCACCATGTGCTGATTCATGGGTCGGCCTCATTCGTATTAGTGCACAATCACCCTTCAGGAGACCCTAGCCCCAGTAGACAGGATATGGTGCTGACTAAGAAAATCCGTGAAGCTTGTGAGCCTATGCGGGTGCGTTTTGTTGATCACCTTATTGTAGGGCGTGCTTCCGATCATCACGCTAGCCCTTACTACAGCTTTGCGGCGGCGGGCGTGCTCGTCTAACGATCAGAGATCAGCTAACTTGGGCTGGCCATGACGACATTTATTCATTGGAAAATTCAAGATCCACAAATACATTCATTTTATGCCTGAGATACATCCAAGTGCCATTGTCAGCGAGCGGGCTCGTCTGGCTGAAGACGTTAGCGTTGGGCCTTTTAGTATCATTGATGCCGGCGTGGAAATTGGTCCTGGATCTGTCATCGGCGCCCACGCCTGGATTACGGGGAGTTCTAAACTGGGTAAGAATAATACCGTGGGATACGGAACCATTATTGGGGCAGATCCACAGGATATTTCCTTCAAGGTGGAGACCGGCAGTAATGTTGAGATAGGCGATGATAATGCGATTCGTGAATACGTGACCATCCACCGTAGTGCCGCTGAAGGAGGCAGCACCTCAGTTGGGCATTCCAATTTTCTGATGACGGGTGTTCATCTTGCCCACGATGTTCAAATGGGAAGCCATAATGTGCTCGCCAATAATGTGCTCGTCGCTGGGCACGTTAAGATGGCCGATCATGTGTTTCTTGGTGGCGGCAGTGCCTTTCATCAGTTTCTCCACATTGGGCAATATGCTATTGTTCAGGGCAACGCCGTGGTCAGCCGTGATGTGCCCCCGTATTGCATGGCGCATGGGCGCAACGAACTCGCCGGATTGAATGTGATTGGTTTGAGGCGTGGTGGATTTACCCCCGAGGAAAGGGCCGATATCAAACGCGCCTACCAGCTGCTGTTCCGCAGTGGGGGGAATATGGCCGAATCGCTCGCAGAGGCGGATCAATCGACGTGGACAGATGCGGCAAAGCAATTATTACATTGTGCTCGGCACGCATCGCGGAAGGGCATGATGTCACGCTCAAGCTGAGCGGGCTAATCGGGCTGCTACCAGCTTTTCTTATACTTTAAGATACCCTCGCCGATGCCCTCGGCTAGAGACTGCCGATACCATGCTTGTTTCATGCGCGAGCGCTCTTGGCTGTTACTGACAAAACCACACTCAACAAGAACTGCAGGGTTTTTTGTGTTCCTGAGAACGTAGAACTTAGCCTGCTTGGCGCCACGATTAATCGTATTCAACTTACTGCAGATATCGTTTTGGATATGGGTCGCCAGTTTTTTGCCCTCACGGCCATAATAAAAAGTTTCCAGGCCGTATGGGTCACGTTTCCAAACATGGTTGTAGTGGATGCTCACAAAGATAGAATTCCGATAGCGGTTACCAATGCTGACGCGCCCGGGCAGGGTTACGAATTGGTCACTTCGGCGTGTTAGTTTAGTGCGGATGCCTTTTTGCTTGAGGTAATATTCCAAACGTAGCGCGGTGTCTAAAGCCAGGTGTTTTTCATAGACCAGGCCATGATTACCTCCCTTGTCATGGCCGCCGTGGCCTGCATCGATAATGACGTAGCTGAAGCTCTTTGCTGATGCTTGCGGGGTGATTGCGACGAGCGCTAGGGTGATGTTAATGCAGATGAGGTATAGGGCTGAGCGGGACATTTGAGGAGTATACGAATCAGGTTTGAATGAGATTATTAATTGTAGATAAAGGGTGGCCGTTCAGAGACGTTGCGCACTTTTTTTCGTGCTTCTTCGTCTGCTACAGGATCGAAGAGAACACCGCCGGCAATTTTAACTTCACCATCGGCAAATGTCATTAGCCGAGGGTCGCCCGACGATCCGCGTTTATGGAAAGTGGTGAACTTAAGTATTCCGCTCGGGGTGATACAGCTATGTGCGAACATGTCTGGTTTTACTTGATAAAGAGCATGCAGATTATTGGCCCTATCCAAGGTGCCCGTAGGCTTACGAAAGCTGATGATTTTTCCGAGTGGAATGGTCGCGATTTCTTGCCCTCGGTTTGTTGAGGTGACATGAGCGAAGAGCTCCATCGCCCGGTTGCCAGTGAATGTAAGCAGCTCATATTCCCGGATTTCATCGGGGGCATCGGGAACGCCGACTCGTCGGCTCCATTCTACTCGTCCCTTAGTGACCGTGAAATGAGCTCGGTTCGAGGCAAAGCCACCAGTGGAAGGTCCCGGCATCTGGATGTATGCCTGACAGGTGTAATTACCCATTTTTTCTAATGCATACGATATATTTAGTGAGACACTACGGGCCACCGTTTGCCCTGCTGGTATGACGGCCGCTCCGTAGTTAATACGGCGGGCAGGATAAACAGGGCGCCCGCGAGAAGAGATATTAAAATCAAGCCAAGGCCTGCCATTTTCACTACTCAGTGTGAGCTCGCGGCCTGCGTTATTGGTGATGTAAATAATGGCCTTGACGGGCTCGTTGATGATGTAGCTCGACTTGCTCAATTCGAGCCGGACAATAACCTGAGCCTTGGCTTGAGGAAGGGTAGCGATGGTGATGACAATGGCACAGATCAGTGCTGCGGTGTGCTTCATGGGTTGTCGAATCATCATAACTATATACGTGTTTAGGTGCTTAGGTGCGGGGCGTCAATCTTACTGTCTTGAGTTGTTACATGTCCTAAAGCCGATATCAGGCCGCCGCAGGCTTCGGCTGTCCACCCATTCACGAGCGCGCGCCCCGTATTTAGGACGTAAATAGGATGCTCCAGTGATCATGTAGCGCGGGGGTGCAGAGGGGTCCGCAGGGTCGAGTGTTGGTTCTCGCATCCACTCTGAGACATTGCCTGCCATGCCATGGAGGCCAATGGTGGTTTGCTCTGTTTTGTCCACAGCCAGGTAGCCCGAGCCTTTGAGTTGGCTGGGGTCACTGCTTGCTGAGCAAGCGGCATACCAATCATCATAGCTTGGCAGACTGCGGCCCTTCCACTCTGCGTAGGCATATGCATCCCACCAATCGATCCCTACCACGGGATGATAAATTTCCATGCTGTGTTTATTCCACATTTTGCCTTCTTTGGCTGCGGTGTAGAGAGCTTGCCAATCATCGGGCACATGTGAAGTTTTGTCGGCAGGTTGATCTTCGTGCTGATAAACATTTTGCATATCCTCGGGCAGAGATGCGATCGCCTTGATGAATGCTGCGTATTCTTGAATCGTCACCTCGTGGGCATCGATCCAGAATCCACGAACCTTAATGTGAAAACCATAAGGACCCGGGTATTTGCCCGTTGGGATGTTGACCATGTCTGCAAGATCACGTTTTTCGACTTTGGGTTTCAAACTCGATAGGTAAAAGCTAAGGCCTATAATCGCCAAAAGGGCAAAAACAAGGATGAGGATTTTTCCTATTAAGGGAGAAATACGAAGGTAACGAATCGTTGTCGAATCGATGCGCATCGTCGAGCTCTTGATCTGGCCGCTCTCACCCGGTTTGGTCAGTTGTCGTTGAATCTCACCGGAGAGTTCATGGATTTGGTGCCATGACATGGGTTGGGCATTATTCAGATATGCCATCGAGCCAAGCAGTGAACTGGTGCGCGTAGATCCTGGTTCGTTGGGCGCGATCATGTCCTGAAGCAAATGGCCGAGCAGTTCTTTGTCTTTTTTGAGACAAGAATCATGCGGCGGACCTGATACCGCCAAATTGGAGATGCGGCAGTGGAAGTCCTGATCCACAAAGATATCGTGTGGGGACAGGTTCAGCGTGGCAATATTCCCCAATTCCATGTGCTCATAAGCTCCAGAAATATTGTGGATGATGCGAGCCGCGTGATGCGGGCTGATGGTTTCGCCATTGTCGTGAAGATCCCCCAAGTCCCTGCCTTTGACTTTTTCATAGGCAAAGTAACAAAAAGGCCCCTCATTGACGGCTTCGAGGACAGAGGCTACCAAAGGGTGATCCACGGCAGCTTTTATTTTTACATCAGCAATGAAGGAGGCTCGAGTGTCATCATCACCGATGTGCTGCTGATCGAGGCTGCAGATGAGGACCTCACGTTGAACCGATATCTGCGTGGCCTCCCAGGTAGATGTGGAGGCTCCCTTGTAGACCAATTCGCCGATCAGGTAGTCACCAATCTCTTTTCCGGCGTTGAATAATGGCTCAGTTTCAGTCGACATGATAAAGGGGATGGCAATACACCACCTACATAGACTATTTAGAAAACTTTACAATCAGGCAATCGCCAATTTTACAGCTAGTAAGGCTAGCTGTGGCTGATCCGTTGGGCGATAAAGACAATCAGTCAAAAAGAAGCTTCCTTGCCTGCTCAAGGAAGCGCTCCTCACGGCGATCCAATCCATCCGATGCCAAGACCTTGCCGAGCCACTCAAAAGCCAGAGAAGAATGGCCTTTGGCCCTTAAGCTTGTCGTCCTTTCTCTGAGAAATAGATCTTTTTTTTCGTCAGATGAATTGGCTTCGCGAACCGTGGCGAAAGCCTGGCCAACGGATGGCCCCGTTATCTCTTCAGGCTGCCAGCCGAGAGCATTAAGGGCTTTCTGAAGCATGCTGTCTTCATCGATCGATAGATGACCATCTTGATAAAGGGCGAGGAAAAGAAGTTCGACGAGGTTCTGTTGATCGGAAGTTTCCATAATGAATATGTGCTGAGTGTTAACTACGAGGAGTTTATTTTTTGAGTTTGGGGGTTGGAGGTCTTGTTTTTAAATCAAACTTTTTTCTTAGTGCCAAAAAATCAGGCTGTTCGAGTCTAGGGTCGGACCAACTATTTTCACGGATAAAGTGAGCTGGATAGGAATCTTGTATTAATGAAAGGTCGTTGGCCGCTAATTCTAGTTGTCTAAAGGCTTCTTGGTAATCCTGTATGCCCATGTAGCTCCATGCCAAAACGGCAGGATCTACATAACGAGTAGCGGCAAGCTCGATGACTTTATCAAATGCTCGACGCGCATCTTCAGGGCGCCCCAGCAAGCCGTAACCCCATGCGATGTCACCCCTTATACCCGGAGCAGCATCATCAGGGATCAAACGCTCTGTGAGCTGGAGCGCATCGAGGGCCTGTTGTTGATTGCCAAGGGCAAACTGAGATCGGGCAAGCATGATGCTGGCAATCGCCTCACGCGGGTTTAACTCTAAGCATTTCTCAAGAACATCGCTGGCCTGCTGATGCTGCCCCGATGCATGTAAGGCGTAACCCAACTCATGTAAGACTCGGCCGCTATTCGGGTCCAGCTGAACCGCACGCAGCATATGATCGATAGCTTGTTGATGTTGGTCACGGTGGGTTTCGAAACCTGCCTGACGCACAAGCACCTCTGGGTCATTTGAGCTCAAGCCTAACGCTTTCACCGAGGCCTGCTGAGCGGCATCAGTCTGCCAATTATGTGCACGCAAATCCGCCAAGGTGGAATAGGCAAGGCCAATATCCGGATCTAAAGCAAGTGCTTTGGCGGCATGGCGCTCGACCAAGCCCTCCATCCTTGCTTTGAACTCGGGCCATTGATTGGGGGCCACTGGGTCGTAAAGTCGAGACGCTACGTAGATGCGGGCTTTCCAAGCATGGGCTAAAGCAAAATTGGGATCATGCTCAATGGCGCGATCGAGATGCTTTTGCACAGCACTGCGAATACTCGGCGAGGCTGCGACCCGAAAGCCACCGCGTATGATCGACATTGCTTGGAAGAATGCCGATGAGGCTTCAGCCGACTTTGTCGCCGCCTTGCTGAAGCCCTCCTGCTCGCGAGGTAACAACTCGGCCTCTAGCGCGCGCGCAATGCGCTGGGCAATGTCTGACTGCACGGTGAATACATCCGCTAAGTCTCGATCGTATTGATCCGCCCAAATTTGAACATTGGTTTGTGGATCAAGTAGTTGTGCGGAAATACGCACCCGATCACCCGCATAGCGAACGCTGCCTCCCATAATCGCTCCCACATTGAGTTCGTCGGCAATTTCCTTCATGCTCATCTCGCTTTCGGCGTAGCGAATGACCGATGGACGCGCAATTACGTTCATCGCTTGAATTTTTGCTAAATCGTTAATGATCGATTCGTGAATACCATAAGCAAAATAAGCATCGTCCGGGTCTGGGCTCAGATTGTCAAAGGGTAGAACAGCCACCGAGTGAGGCAAAGCTTGCGGCTCTCGAATACTCGCTGATTCGGCCAGTGTGTCTGTTGAGGGGGACTGCTCTACATTAGCGCGCTGTTGCTTGTCACCTGCTGCTTGAAAGACAAACTTATCCAATGCAAAATAAACAAGAGCCAATCCCAGTAGCACAATGACAACGCGGTCCAGCTTCTTTGTCGAGGCCTGCACGGGTGCGCTAGATGCGTCTACATCTTTATCGAGCTTTAAGCCATCCGGAGTAAACTGAAATACCCAGCTCAGCACAACGACAGGAATCAAACCAATGCCTAAGCACACAACGATGAGCTTGATGACGTTATCCGAAATCTCATAAACAGGAAACAGTATTTCCGCGCCCTGCAGCATCAGCCAGCCTACCACGGCGTAAGCAGAGACAACACGAAGCACATTGCGCCGCTTCAGTTCACTGATCAATGACATGTCTGCTGGGAGTTTGTGTTTTGAGTGAAGGTGGGGAAAAGCATTATGCAGGTTTCAAGTGCCAAAAATTACCTCTGCTATCAATTTTGGAAGCCTTTTCTTTTGTAAAGTGCCGCCAAGCCTTCTGATTGAACCTTAATCTCTGAGACCCTAGACCCAAAAAAGGCTCAGGGGTTAACCTGAGCCTTTATTAAATGGTGGAGGCGAGGGGAGTCGAA
>JAFMDE010000164.1 GCA_017857425.1 Akkermansiaceae bacterium | reverse complement strand
AATCAAACGCCGGCTCAGAAGAGTCGGCGTTTTTTATGCTCTAAGCTAAGCAAACGAGAAGGCTAAACGCAGCACAAGCAGGTTGCAACACAAGCGGGTTATTTTAAAGTCCTGCCAAACACCCGTGAATCACGACCGCTAGCAATGAGTTGCTCACGACGTTCTGCAGGAATTACTTCCAGGGGTAGCTCTTGATAACTAAGTTGGCTTTGGAAAAACCCCGCCGCGCGATTGGTCAGAGCAAAAACAGATGTGGCCCCTTGCTCTAAGGCCAACTGCTCAGCATGCTGCACAAGTTCAGCGCCATAGCCTAACGCTTCGTGGCTCTGTTTAACATACAAACAAGCAAGCTCGGCAGCTTGGCAGCCTGGGTAACGCAGAAGCGCTACCGAGCCCACGACATTGCCATCGATATCCATCACAGAGTAATTTGCGAGGTGTGTTTCGATATCTGCATAGTCTCGGGGAACGAGACAGGTATTACGAACCGATCTCCCAATCATGCCTAGCAGCTCGACAATATCTTCCTCACGCAGTGGACGGATAACACGGTAACTGTCTGCATAAACCATGGTGCCGGCACCCTCGTTGGAAAAAAGCTCACTAAGCAGCCCTGCCGGGTCTGTGCCATCGAGGATATGCACACGGGAAATACCCAACCTACAGGCTTCTGCGGCTGCCAGCAGTATTGCAGGCTGACCATCCCCGATGGATTCAAGATCCGCGGCACGCACAGCACCTTGAGTCAGCTGCACCTGTTCACATGGCTTGAGAAGAATAAGTTTGGATGCCGCGATTGCCTGCGCAAATACCGCAACTTCATGAGACAGTGAATCTTGAGCTTCAAGATTAATAATGATGGCCTGGCCACGTCCTAAAGCCTCACAGACATCACTCGGAGCTGCATTTAAGTTTACCACAGCATGATGACATTTTAATTCAGCCTCAACGGCACGATCCAAAATTTCATCATGCTTGTGGATCGTGCTGCCAATGACGAGCTGCACCCCGATGTTCTGCAAGCTCACCAAGTTGAGCATCATTTCAGCAAGTGCTGGTACAGGGGAATCAACAACGACTACGAATACCTTACCACGGAATTGTGGTACGTATTGTAAAAGGCCTCTGACATCTCCCCAAGACATGAAATGATAGCGTTAAAATCGTAAATGCACTCTGCTTAGTGCGAGTGAAGAGCCGCCCGGTGAGCTTGCTCAGGAACGAGAGTCTTCCATGTTTCATCACCGGCGGCAATCATTCTCTGAATATCGCGTCCAGTATACTTGAGCAGTTCCTTGTCTCCACACGGAATGGCATGAATCATACCATTTTCACGGAAGTGTCTGTAAAGATACTGTAAGTTCTCAGGAGTCTGAAAATTTTCAGCGGTTACCAACTCGCCACCCTTTCGATTTCCCCACGGATAGACATAAAGCGAGAGTCCGTTTTTAAAGAGTCTGCCAAAAGACTCGAGAATTCCCCCAGCCAAACCTTCTGACCACTTTGCTTTGAATAGCTCATTGAGCAGTCCTATACTGAGCACAATGCCAATAGGGCTTGTTGTGTATCGACTCAAGTAACTGGCAATACGGTGAAACTCAGGACAACGGGAAACAAGGACTGTCTTTCCGAGTGCCTGAAGAGCGTCTGCCCTGTCAAGGAAAGCGAGATGGTCAACCTCGCCCGCGTCATCACCAACTCCTTCGCGCAATAGGTTGTTCATGGAAATCTCACATAGCTCGACCGCATTGCCTTGTTGCTCAACATCCAGAACCTTACTGAACTCATCACGAGTCTGGCAAAGCATGTCGAGGTGCAGGTTGGTTACCGGGTTAAAACTACCACGAAGCAGGATGATCGGCCTGTTGTAGAGCGCTTCGGCAGGCTGAACCACCTCGCCATTCGGTAAAAACATCGCCGCTGCGGTGAGGCCGCTGTTCACCAACTGGAGGTGACAAAGTCGGTTATCAATCATTTTAAAGCCTTCACCACTAAACTTCAGCATATCTACTTCAACGCGATCATTGGTCAACCCGTCCATAAGTGAATCAACGAAGATAGACATGCGATCACGATGATAAAAAGCAGCGTGAATGAGATTAACGCCAATGATGCCCAGTGCCTCCATTTGGTCAAAATTCTCATCATCAAGCAAACGCACGTGAATGAGTATCTGGCATGGATCCTCTTGGGGGCGGAGCTGGAGCCTAATTCCCAGCCAGCCATGACATTCACCTGTGTCTTGGTAGCCACGGGCACGCACGGTATTAGAAAAACTAAAAAAGGCAGAGTCAGAGCCGCGCTTCTTGTTCAATCGCTCGACAAGCAAATTGTATTCATACTCGAGCATCGCATTGAGCCGATCCCGTGAGACGTAGCGCTTGGACTTGCCGTAGATGGCATCGCTCATTGTCATGTCATAAGCGGATATGGTTTTTGCCACCGTCCCAGCAGTTCCAGATGCTCGGAAAAACCAGTTAGCTACCTCTTGGCCAGCACCAATCTCAGCAAAGGCACCATATTTCTCTTCATCAAGGTTGATACGAAGTGCTTTATCATAGGTAGAAGGTATTTCCCTAGTGTCCATAGTGTTTTAGATGTTCTTAATGATACAAACTGATTACGCCCACTTCATTAGTGTGCGCTAGAGGACTCGGCTTCATGATTTGATGTAGCAGGGCGAACCCATCCAGATTGTATGTGCTCAATGATAGAAACCTGATTGCCCACCGGGCTATTTTGGGGATACCTGATTTTGAGGATCGCAGAGACTTCTTTTTCTCTAACGAGGTCTGTAATAAACCGATGAAATTGGGGCAATTCTGTATCAATATATCCATAGATTGACTTGTCGGAATCTGGATGTGAAAGCCGGACAGCAAACCATTTGGTGCTATCATCGAAAACTCTATTGTAATAGTTCACACGTTTGCACAGCACCCTGACTTCAACAGGATCAGTCGGCCGAAGATCGAACAGCTCTTCCCATTTGATTGATGACCATGCCACCCAGCTTTCCCAATCAATTTTGTAACCAGTCAGTGTCTTCACCACCGCTATTTTTTTGATGTCAAAATTGTCGAGCTGCACATCCATGGTAATGGTATCGCCGTTAATGATGATATTATTTTTATGGCCCACCACTCTCACTCCTGGAGTGACCCAAGGATCTCTATCATACCATGCCCGCATGCGGGGAATTGAAATATCTGGAGTTCGAATGAGCCCCTCCACATCGGCTTCTGTTTTAGCTTCAAGGAACTCAACGACTACTTTTTTTGACTCCTTCATCACGAGGCTCTCCCCAGCCTGCCGAGTATCGATTGGACTAATGTCCTTTTGTGGCTCAGCTACCGCATCTGATGGATCGTAACCAATGTCCTCATCGATGGACTGAATCATCAACCAAATACTCACTACCACAATGCTCACACCCAGTAGTGAGCCGCTAAGAATCCACGTGAGC
Source organism: Akkermansiaceae bacterium (assembly GCA_017857425.1). Classification (GTDB taxonomy): domain Bacteria; phylum Verrucomicrobiota; class Verrucomicrobiia; order Verrucomicrobiales; family Akkermansiaceae; genus Oceaniferula. The sequence goes on along the minus strand of JAFMDE010000164.1, from coordinate 689 downwards.
GCGCTGATCGGCTCTGATGCTGCGACAGGCCGGTCTTGCTCCCACGCTGGCAACCCCGAGTAAGCATCGCCCTCCTCGCAAGAATCATCTGCCATCTGCTTGGGCGGCAAGCTCACATCAAGAGGATCTGGACCATCAACTGGAACGTCATCTTCAGCTATATCATTACCAGCATCCTCGAATGCTTGCTTAGACAGCATTTCGCCGATACCCTTTTCAATTTCACGTCTGGAAAACGATGCCTTGCTGGATGTTTGCACTCTAGCACTTATCGCCATCCTGCGCTGATCAACACTCGGAATTTGCAATAGGTGAGCACAGGCAGGGCAAACCACCCCTGCCCCGTTGTGATTCATTGGCACGCGAAACACAAAACGGCAAACCGGGCATACTAGCCCTTCCCAATTTTGTTTTGCGTTACCTGCCTCGGGCATAAAAAAACAATGTTCTAGTGAGAATAAAAACTCAAGTCAGCAGTTGCGCTAAATGGACATGCAAAAGCTAATCAAGCTTAGCTTAATCTTCATGGATCTCGATACGCTGAGGACGATCTAGCACAATCCCTGCTGCACTGTCTTCAATATCGAGCTGATCAAAGTTCATCATGAGACTATTCTGATAAGCTGTCCGCAGTTCTCTGGGAGCAAAATCTGGCTGCTCCGTACCATAGGGATCACCACCGAGCAAAA
>JAFMDE010000163.1 GCA_017857425.1 Akkermansiaceae bacterium | reverse complement strand
GCACCAAGATATTGAAAAGGTATTGATTGATGAGCAGGTGATCCAAAAGAGACTGGTCGTCTTGGCTGAGAAGGTAACAACTGATTTTGAGGGCAAGCCGATGGTGGTGGTGGCTCTACTCAAGGGGGCAATTCTGTTTATGGCAGATTTATTGCGTAAGGTTCCCTTGCCGATGGAAATCGAGTGTATCAATGTTGCCAGCTACCACGGCGGAACGACCAGTAGCGGAGAAGTTACATTTCTCGATCAATCTCTGCCGGATGTTAATGGCAAGGTTGTCTTGCTCCTCGATGATATTCTCGACACGGGAAGGACCTTGGATGCGGTGAAAACAAAACTCAATGAGCTGGGGGCGGCCGAGGTGAAAACGTGCGTGCTTTTAGCTAAGGATATTGATCGAGCTGTATTCAAGGAGGCCGACTACACCGGTTTTGTCATCGGCGATGAATTTGTGGTGGGTTATGGTCTGGACTACCAAGGGCGTTATCGTAACCTATCTTATGTTGGTATTCTCAAGGAGAATGCCATCTAACGTGAAATTGAAGAACGTGGCCGGTTAATGTTCGGCAAGTTTGTCAATCTGCCGTGATGATGAATATTTTGTTAGCACCTGATAAGTTCAAGGAGACGTTCTCTGCTGAGAAGGTTTGTGAGCTTATGACCCGTGGTCTTCGACAGGTATTGTCAGTATCAGAGGCGGAAATTGTATCCTGCCCCATTGCTGATGGTGGTGATGGTTTTGTTGAGGTTCTTATGGCACAGCTGGGTGGTGAGTGGGTGGAGTGTGAGGCACATGATGCGATGGGTCGCCCGCTACTTGCGCGTTACGCGCTGTGTGGTGACACAGCGGTGATGGAAATGTCTGAGGCCTCTGGAATACGTCACATCCCCAAAGAAATGCGTGATATCTGGCGCGCTAATACTCAGGGAACAGGGGAGATGATGCGGCATGCCATTGAGCGGCACAGCGTGCAGCGCATCATCATGGGTATCGGAGGCAGTGTAAGCAATGACGCGGGCTGTGGTATGGCTGCAGCTCTGAGTGTTAGGTTTCTTGATGATCACGGGATCGAGCTTGATCCACTACCCGGGCAGCTAATGCGATGTGCTTGCGTAGACGATTCAGAGCAAATTGCTTTGCCGGAGGTTCTTGTTGCCTGTGATGTTGATAACCCTCTGCTAGGAGACCAAGGGGCTGTGCGTGTGTATGCTCCTCAGAAGGGGGCAGGTGAAGCTGATTTGGCGAAGCTAGAGGCGCTGCTCGGAGCTATCGTTACGCTCACTCATGGCGATCAAGCAGCGCTTGAAGCCGGTGCAGGAGCTGCCGGTGGACTGGGCTTTGGTCTATTGCACTTTTGTGGTGCGCGCCTGCTCTCTGGCTTTGATCTGGTTGCTGAGGAAACAGGGCTGCTGGAAAAAATGACTCGCTGTGATTTGGTCATTACCGGTGAAGGGAAACTGGATACTCAGACTTTACATGGCAAAGGGCCAGCAGGGGTGGCGCGCTTGGCCCATGAGGCAGGCAAGCAGGTGGCCGTTATTGCGGGTTTAGTGGAGCTCGAAGAAAATGACCCACGCGCTCTATTTGACCACATTTACGAGCTTCATGACAGATCGCGCCCTATTGAGGAAACGATCCGCTGTGGTGAAGCCTTGCTGATAGAAAAATCGGCGCAATTAGCCAGAGAGTTAGCCTCTGGGCTATAGAGAAGCCCGGTATTACGTGAGGCTAAGGATAGATGAATACGGATTACTCTGTATTCTCTTCGGTCATCTTTCTCAGCTCATATCCTGAGTAAAAGGGTTCCACGTCCTGCTGTAGTTTTTCTCGGGTAAGCTCACCGTCTTTGACAGAAAACTCATAAAGGTTATATGCGCCTTCGAGGTAGTCGAAGCTGGTGGTGTCATCTTCGTAGAGCTGACAGGTGCGAACCTTGGTGCCGTAGTGGCGGATCTCAATAGCTGCTCCCTGCATGTCCCTGGTGCGATTGACCGGGTCTTTAAGCATCGGGATGAGTGCGCCTTCCTTGACGAAGAGTGGTGGCATGTCATTGGTTTGCTCTGCGGTGACGATGATGGTTGTGCCATTACCCGCCAGCTTTCCAGTGTAGAAGTTATACCAATTTCCAGCGGGGAGATTCACCTTGCGCTCTATCTGTGTGTTGATGAAGGGGGCTACCAGAATGTCGGGCCCAAACATATAGAGGGTATTGTCCTCGGTGATTTTCTGGTGGAAGCCATCTCCGTAGGGGTCTTCTTCACTGTCGAGTTTGCGCGTTTGTGACTTGGTCTCGGCTTCCGCCTCACCGGTTTCAAGCAGCATCGAGCGAACCGGAGGAATGCCTTCTTGGTTGTAGCGTGCAAAGGCGGTGTAGAGGTAGGGTAAGAGCTGCATGCGAAGCTGGATGGTGCGGCGGATGGCATCGGTAGAGTCTTCGTAAGTCCATGGCTTCGTCTCACTGGCCCAAGCATTGAGCATCGCCATTGGCGATAAACAGGTGGTGTGCATGCGGTTAATCCACTCGCGACTGTTTTTGGCGCTACGAATTTCAGGACACCATAGAATACCACTAAGACTGGCAGCAGAGATGCCTGTGACATACTGATCATGTCCATAGGAGTCTGAGTAAATCACAAATGGGTAATTGGACGCGGCCCCATTGCTGGCACGAACCTTGGAATAGGTGCGCCTGTTGTTTTTCTGGTAGAGCTCTTTGTAGATCATGCGTTGCAGTTGCATGCCGTAGGTTTGGCGCATGACCTCTGCAGGCGTGCCAGAGGGGAAGGTGGCATGGTCTGGCCACAGCCAAAAGTCATAGCCATCACATTCATCAATCTTGTAGCCAGATATGCCGATATCAAAGTGGTCGGTTTTGTGTTGGTCGAGCAACACCTTGCGTGCTTCGGGAAGCATATAGTCTGGGGCGATACCGAGCCAGACGGTGTGTGAGCCGGAGAGTGGATACATATCCTCATAGATTCGTGCGTGCTTGGAGATATAGGGGTTCACCCAGAGATTGAGGCGGATGCCGTCATCAAGAAGCTTTTGCGTGAAAGCGGCGGGATCGGGAAAACGCTTTTTCTGCCACTCGAAGGTGCAGGGGTAGGATTTGGACTGCCAACCCGGTTCGAGACCAATGACATCAAGGGGCATATTGTGGTCTTTAAAATCTGCGATTTCCTGTTCCGTTTCAGCGGCACTGAACTTAGCTGGGGTGCGGTGCCAGAAACCAAGCCCCCAGAGTGGCGGCATGGCACCACCACCAGAGTAGAGATTATAACGAGCGACAATATCCTGAAGGTTTGTGCCGGTGAAGCCGACGAGCTCAATGCCATCTCCCTGAATGTATGCCTCCACCGCATCACTGGGTGGGACTGCGAGCCAAGGGCCGGCTTGCTTTTCGTCAGCAGGGGGGTTGCGATCGACTTCTTTGGGCAGACTTAGAGAATCCTTGCGATTGCAGACTTGGTTGTAAATTTTCAGATAGGCTGCGGTATTGAAGAATACTCCGTAGCCCTTGCTGGAGATGAAAAAAGGCACTGGAGCATGAGTTGAACCACCGTCTTTGCTGTAGTGATCTACTTTGAGTTCAATGACCTTGCCGCTGCGCATGGTTTTATCAAACTGCAGGCCGTAGCCGTAGATTTTTTCATTAGGCTCAGTAGGGATATACACCATGATCTTGTGATCAGGGTTGATTCGGTAGCGGGCGTTTTCGAGTGCCTTGGTCAGCGGCACATCGGGCAATGAATTCAGAGCTTTCAGCTTGGGTGGAGCACCGGCGAGGTCGCTGTAGCGGTAGAGCTTATCTGTTTCGCCAAGGCTCGCCACATAGACTCCGTTAGCGAGTTTTTTCCAGTCATTGATGGGCTTGAGGTCGGAGATGTCGCCATCAGGTGCTGCGCAGAGTGAGGTAGTGGCAATGGCTGCTGATAACAGGGAGGTGATAAAAGGAAATCGCATGGCTATTTTTGATGTTATGTGGTTCGTAGAGCTTTTGTGGGAAAGTTCCGCATGCAGGATCACCATTAGAGTGGGAGAGGCTGCCGTTCGATGACGACTATACTCAGACGAAAGTCCATGTCTTCCATAAAATGGGACAGTGGAATACAAAAACACCGCCATGAGTTGGCGGTGGATTAATTGCACTAGCTTGTA
>JAFMDE010000162.1 GCA_017857425.1 Akkermansiaceae bacterium | reverse complement strand
TGGGGGCCTGTTTCTGGAGGGGAGTATGTCCCTAAATCTTATTGGGGTTTAATTGGGCCAGAAAAATGGAAAGAGATATTCAGAAATTCTTTGAATAAATGTATCCGGAAAAGTATTGAGCGACGGGCTAAGAAATATGATGTCATTCTGTATGGCAACACCCAAACCCAGAAAAGTATAGAGACATCCCGGTGCGGAGTGAATCGAATTGTGATGCCAAATACGGTTGAAGATAAAAAAAATGATGAATCGAAAAGGAGCTGGCGCAAAGGGGACGTTTTGCAATTATCTTTCGTTGGAAGTTGTCAAGGACGACGAGGTATGCCGCTTTTATTTAGGGCCTTACAACGTATGGGTGATTTGGAATGGAAGTTAGATATTGCGGGGACGGGCTCAGCTTTAGAGTATTGGAAACAGCAAGTTTTGGAGTTAGGCATTGCTGATCGAGTAGTATTTCACGGTTGGGTAGGGAAGGATGTTGTGGACGACATTTACAATAGCTCTCATTTTTTTGCATTTCCTACATTACGGGATGGTGGTGGATCGGGAATGTTAGAGGCGATTGAGCGTGGTGTTCCAGTATTGGCTTTGGATTGGGGCGGGCCAGCAGATGTAATTGGTGAATCTGGTGCTGGAAAGTTGTTTTCGGTGCATACTCCGGAACGCACGATAAATGAATTGGTTAATTGGTTTGACGAGTTTTTTCAAGATAAGGTCGATTATGAAGCGATGATTAATGCTACTAAGAATTTTGATTTCTCTCGTTTTCAATGGGGCGTAAAAATGGATTTATTAGAATCTGGATTAGAGGAAAGCAAACTTAATGCGATGAAAACATCCAACTCTTTATAGTAGTAGAGATGAAGTAGGTGTTCTTACGTCAATAAGCTGCTGGCGTTGTTATTTGTGGACAGGCCACTTTGGATTTGTGTTATTTTTTTCGGTGATGAAAGATGTTGAAATCCTAGATGCTTTACAGGGGAGTGGTGACGTTGTTAGATCACTACGTTTTCACTGTTTGAGGCGGAATGGTCACTTGTTGTTGGCGTTGCCAAAGGATAAGGAATTGGCTCTTTTGACTTTGAGCCTGTATCAGCCGCAAACAAGTAAGGCAAAGCTGTTAGCTAAGGGGCTTTCTGCCATGATAAAGCTAGGCTTACACCGCCTATTGCCACGGTTGGACATGCAGATTAGGTCAGAGAGCGCACTTGCTGACTTTGTTTTGGGTCGTCAACGATTTGGGTTTTTGTTGGGTAACCCCGAAGCTGAGGCTCGAAGGGCTATTGTGCTATATCGAGATGGTAATGCGCTAGCGGTTGCAAAGGTAGGAGTGGGAGAGCTCGCAAGAATGTCAGTAGAGGCTGAAGCTGCCACGATAAAGTCACTACCTAAAAATCATGCTGGAATTCCATGTATACGCAAATATTCTGGGCGTGATGAGTGGTATTATTATTCGACATCATTAAGCAAGGGAGCTGGCCCAAAGTGGGGTAAAGATGGCCAAAGTTTGGCGGTCCTGGCTCAGTGGATGAAGCATTTTGAGGTTCAGAAGCTCAGGGAGACGAGTGTATGGAATTTATTGCGATCACATGATCGAGTCACTGAGTCGGACAGCTATGTGGATTTTATAGAAGGTTTGGGGGGGTTGGAGATAAAGGTCGGCTTGTACCATGGTGATTTTGCTCCGTGGAATATTAAAATATCAGACGATGGTGAAGTATGTGTACTCGACTGGGAGCATGCTCGTTTGGATGGGTTAGGTGGCTGGGATTGGTTGCATTACATGACACAGCATGGCATACTAGTATCTAATCATTCAGCGATAGAGGTATTGACCGAATGTCGATTGTGGGCTTCAACATCTGAAGGCAGATCATTTTTGAGCGCGGCTGGGTGGGGCCGCTACACTGAAGAGTGGCTTGGAAGTTATCTGATGTATTCTGCTTGGATAGCCGGCTTTGAACGCGATGAGCTCCTTCAAGCGTGGAGCGATGGAGTTTAGAAGGCAGGAGACTTGAAGCTTAAGAAATGAAAATTCGTTCGGATATATTGCTAGTTGGGCAAACGCCGCCGCCATATCACGGTCAGGCTGTAGTCACAGGCATGTTGTTTGACCACAACTGGTGCGATCTTAGGGTGGAACGACTCAGGATGGCATATAGCGATAGTATTGATGCCGTTGGCAGGGCGAGCTTCGGAAAAATTATCCATTTGTTTTCACTCATTCTTCAGACTTGGATCATTGTGGTTACCAAAAGACCTAAAATTTTTTATTACCTTCCTGCGAGCGCTAATAAAGCACCTGTGATTCGAGATGTCATTTATCTGACAGCTGTAAGGTGGGGCTTTTCAAAAACAGTCTTTCATTATCATGCTGGTGGACTGCCTGAATATCTGGAATCGGCTGGGGTATTGGGTCGTATCGCCAAACGCTTATATGCGAAGGCAGATGTGAGCATAGAAATCTGTAAAACGAAACATTCTCCAGGTGAGATGTTTAAAGCCCGACAAACGGTCTATGTTCCAAATGGTCTGGATGTTGAGTTGAAATCACGAGGAAGGGCGATAGACGGTCGATTAAGAGTGATGTTTCTCGGAGCTCTCAACGAAGGCAAGGGAGTCATGGACGCGATTAGAGCCGCTAAGATATTGAAAAATCGAGGCCTGGAGGTTGAGTTTCAGATGGTAGGAGCATGGGCCTCTGAGAAGTTTAAAGTTGAAGCTATGGCATTAGTTGCAGCAGAGGATCTCGGAGAGGTAGTTTATTTTTCTGGAGTGCTCAAAGGTGATAACAAGTGGCAGGCGTATGCGGATGCAGGGGTGTTCTTTTTTCCTTCGCACTATCAGTCAGAAAATTTTCCTTTGGTGCTTATTGAGGCGATGGCTTTTGGCTTGCCAGTTGTGAGCACGAATTGGAGAGGCATTCCTCAGTTGGTAGGTGAGAGTGATGCAGCTATTCTATGTGATATCAATGCTCCCGAAGAGTATGCAGATGCACTCGAAGAGCTCGCTAAGAATACCGAGAAAAGAAAACAAATGGGTCAGGCTGCAAAGGCGCATTATGAGGCTCGCTATACTCGCGAGAGGTTTATCTCTAGCATGGAAAAGGTTTTCCGAGATGCACTGACAAGTTAATGGCTATCGAATCAATAGATTAACCATGAATTTTTTGATCATATTTTTTGCCTGCGTTAGTCTGTTGGCAGCTGGGCTCGTAGGGACTACTTTAAGTGTGCCATTGCAGGCCCCTACCTTAGTGATGATCGGTTTCGCTGGCCTGTTTGCAGCCATTAAATTATGGCGAATGAGGATGGACGCGAAGTTGACGAGGCTCGGTCGCCATCCTTATATCTGGCTTCAGGTTTTAGCCTTGGTTGCGATTTTTTACTTTGCCATACGCGCCTATTGGTCGCCAGTACATGATTTGGGAATTGAAGATTTAATGTTAATCCTGCCTGCTGGTTTATTATATCTTGTCGTAGGATATAACGTCGGAGGTAAAGGGGGCATAAAATTGCGTGAGAGCATTGCCTGGGTAGTCATCTTTATTTTGCTATTGCATATAAGCTCATGTCTTTTGCAGCTCAAAGGCGGAGGAGGGTATTCTTTGTCGATATATTTTTCCGGATCATCTAGGGCTACGCCAACACATATAAATGGCATGTATGGTTATTATGGAAGCTTTGCCAATTTTGCGGTTATAGCGGGGTTTCTCTGCTTGAGCTTGGGTGTTTGGGGAAGGTATGGGCATGGGTTGCGGATATTGATTACCTTGTTGGGCATGTTGGCTTTAGGTTTAGCATTATGGTCGCAATCTAGATCAGCGGCGTTAAGCTCGTGCGCTGCCTTGGTGGTATTTATTACACTAGTATATATTTCGTTAGAGCAGCAAGGGGATATTGTGAAAGCATGGATGCGTAGGGTTCTGGTATCGTTAAGCGTTCTAGTTTGTGCGCTTGTTGTGTTCGGCGGATTATGGGTCTTTGGGCAAAGAGGGGTGAACAGTTTGGGCATGATTTTTGATTCTGGAGTCAGGGTTCCTTTGTGGGCGATGGCGGCTGAGCAGTGGGCGCACAACATAGTCTTAGGTGCTGGCAGTCGTAGTTTTTCCTACGAATGTTTTACTTATTGGAGCGATGGATTGAATTCTGGTGAACTAA
>JAFMDE010000161.1 GCA_017857425.1 Akkermansiaceae bacterium | reverse complement strand
CCCCAGCTCATTCACCCCTATCAGTGGCTGGTGCGATCTCATTGATCGCCTTCAGCTGAGCATCAGTAATGGGATCAGACTGCAGTGAATCAAGCAAGTCATCGAGCTGGCTGACACTGCGTGCTCCGACAAGGGTCGAAGTGACCGCAGCATGATGACGGGTCCAGTTGAGTGCCAGATGCTGGAGTGATTCTCCACGTGCTTGAGAGATGCCGTGCAGGCCTTGGATTTGGGGACGGAACTCTTCGACCTGCTCAGCACTCAGAAAGCCCTCACTGCGTGCCGCGCGCGAACCTTCCGGAATCCCGGTGAGGTATTTCTCCGTCAGCATGCCCTGAGCAAGGGGTGAAAACACAACACAACCGATGCCTTCTTCTTTTAGAAAATCGAGGATGCCCGCCGTTTCAACACCACGACTGAGCAGATTATAAGGCGGTTGGTAAATGAGTGTGAACACCCCCATGTCCTTGAGCATGGCAACAGCCTCCTTGAGCATGGGCAGTGGGTATTTGCTGATGCCCGCGTAAAGGGCCTTGCCGCTTTTCACCGCGGTGGCAAGCGCACCCATGGTTTCCTCGAGCGGAGTATCGGGATCGGGGCGGTGGGAGTAGAAGATATCAACGTAGTCGAGCTGCAGCCGGGCGAGCGATTGGTCCAGTGAGGAGAGCAGGTGCTTGCGGGAGCCCCATTCACCGTAGGGCCCGGACCACATATCGTGACCCGCTTTGGTGGCGATGAGGAGCTCATCACGGTGAGTAGCAAAATCTTGCTTGAGGATGTTGCCACAGTTGCGCTCCGCCGAGCCGTAAGGTGGCCCGTAGTTGTTGGCGAAGTCAAAGTGGGTAATGCCGCGATCAAAGGCACGGCGCATGATGCGGCGACCTTCATCGAGGTCATCACCATCACCAAAGTTATGCCAGAAGCCCAAAGAGATAGCGGGCAGCTTGAGGCCCCACTTGCCACACTTGTTATAGGGCATGGAGTCATAGCGGGATGGTGACGGCGTATACATAGGCAGCTGATGCAATATTCAATTTCACGATGAAGATGTCGAGGCCGGATATAAAGATGATATGAGGAGCTACACTCAGCTCAATACAGCCTTTCAAAACCCTTACTCCAAGATGTTTCAACGAGTTGTTTGTATTATTCCCAATTCTAGGCTATGAACTGGGCCATGGAAATTCTGATACAGGCTCTTCAAGTGATCGTTGCCCTCGGGCTACTCAATGTCTGGCTGCTGCGTGCAGGAAAATCGACCGCTTACAGAGGTGGCGAAGCCTCCTCCATGCGCGAGGAATTTTCAACATACGGCTTACCTGCTTCCATGATGTATGTGGTGGGCAGCCTCAAGGTGATCATCGCTCTCGCCATGATTGCAGGTCTTTGGATACCAGCTCTGGTTATCCCTGCTGCCGCTGTGCTCATCGTGCTGATGGCCGGAGCCTTTGTGATGCATTTGAAGGTGAAAGACCCCTTCAAAAAATCGATTCCCGCTATACTGATGATGGATATTGCTATCCTCATCATCGTTTTTTCCGTGTTCTTTACAAAGCCTTAGTAGCCAGCGAATGCCAGGTAGGCATTAAGCACCATATAGGCAAATGCCGGTATCGTCTGGATAACGGTATCCTTGATCTTGATCCTGACGCCGACGCCACAGAGCATCATCAGCGCAAGGCCAGCTGCTGAGAACTGGCCAATCCAGGATGTGTGCAAACCAACCAGAAGTCCGATTGCACCTAATACCTGCAAGATACCCACAAGGCTTCTGAATTTCTCCAGCCCGTAACGGTCGTATTCCTTGCGCATGGCGCGCGACACGAAGCACCCGCATCCAAACAGGATGAAGGAAATCGAAGATATCCAGATAAGAGTCAAGTTGATGGCAAAGCCTCTCACCTCCCTAGCTCAATAACAACCTGTAAAAATAAGGTTTTACGCCAAAATCTGCTGCAAGCTTGTATTTAAGACATCTTTATCATTGCTGAATTTGAGGCCCAGTCTATAATGTTAATCATCTTTTCCATGACTGCCGACGTTCAAGCAATGATCCACAATGATCAACCCTCATCCAGGGGGCGGCGCATTCCGATGTCCAGGCAGGATCGTGAGCTATACCAGCTCCACATGCAGAATTTCCCAAAGCACTCAAGCAGGCGTGAGTTCAATTACATCCGCCAGCTCAAAACCTATATTCGAGCTTCTAGATACCAGCTGATTTGGATGTATGTGACCCTAGCGCCGAGAGAAAACATCGTATTACTGAAAAGCTTCAGGCGCAAAAAGATAGACAATCTAGCATCCGTCACCCGCTCGATCCAGGAAGGCTGGATGGCAACGAGATACGGCATGGAGATACCCAACCCTCACAATAAATTTCACGCGCTAGGTGCGGAAATTCTCTATGGGAGATGCCATCCACAGAGGACGCAGTGGATCATGCTCCGGGATAATTGGTAGCAGCGCGGGCTGTAGCGCGTGATGTTTGCCATTTGAATTCCAGCCCATCACTGCTAAGAAACTCTCATGAGCAACGACCCCCTGCACGGCATCACTCTGGAACGAATGCTCAACGAGCTTGTTAAGGAATACGGCTGGGACGACCTCGCCTTCCGCATCAAGATCAATTGCTTCAGTAATGACCCCTCGATCAAATCCAGCCTGAAGTTCCTCAGGAAAACCGATTGGGCGAGGAATAAGGTAGAGATTCTCTACAAGCAGTTTTTAGGACTCAAGGATCCAGAGCGTAGGATCTGACAGAGCGTAGCATCTGAACTCACAAAAATCTGGATTGAGGACCTCAGTATCGTCTCAGCTCCCACCCTAGCATCCCCCGAGTGCCTAGCTCAGTGGTCCTGCGTCCTGATTTCACAAGAAACCTATTCAAACATCGTTTGAATAATTACCCAGAGAACTCTGCCTTTATCATTGCTAATAGCTAACATAAATGGCTTTATAATGAGTGCCCTCGTAAAAGAGGATTGTTTGAACCGACCTTCAACAACTAAACATCTATGAGCTCAGAAAGACCACTTGAAAAGTATGATCACTTTTCCCTTCCTACCGTCGTGGATTTGCACGCCGAACTTACCGACACTCTTGGATATAGCCGGGCGGAAACCCTCTGGCATTTAATCAAAAAAGAATGCTCTATCAGCTCGGAGAACTTTTTGAAGATGGAGGAATTACGCAGAATTTCAGAATGGTGCGTCAACCTATCCGGAGCTGCTAAGTGCATTGGCGTTTCTCTCAAACTCAAACTAGACACCTTTGAAGCACTGGAGAAAGATGAGAAATACAATCCTGACCGTCAGAATATAAGGAAGCTCTTACATGACGAAGAAAGGCTAAAAACGATCGCCAACCTAGGTCTACTCGATAACAACAAAGACCCTTTTTTATTACAAGTGGTGGAAGAAGCTAGCACCAAGCTCAATTTGCCAATCAGTGTGGTCAGTATCCTTTTTAATGAAATGCAGTATTTTGCTGCCCACCACGGCCTAGGCTCTGGCTGGTTAGCAGAATCCGAAGCAACAAACGTTGAGTGGTCATTCTGCCAGTATGTATTGGATTCGAATGAGTTACTTGAAGTTTCAGACGCCGAGAAAGTATCTTACCTGAAAGACTCCCCCTTGGTTACCAATGATTCTGTCGTTTGTTATCTTGGCGCACCGCTAACGTTAAAAAACGGAATCACGGTTGGCACGCTTTGCGTCATCGGCCAAGAAGCCAAATGCTTTGATCAAAACGACAAGGTAAACTTACTCGAACTGGCGGACCAGATAACCGGCCACCTGAATGACAAGCTCGATAACATCATTCCGGAAAATTAAACGCTGAAGCTTATTCTCGGCACTCAGGCGGAGCCAGCGAGTTAGCCTATGTGCTCAGCCAAGCAACCCGCCCCGAGCAAATCTTCTTTTGCTCCGCTTACTTTACCACCAAGCATCCTGCCATCATATCATGCAGGGTTTGCTTCTTCTCTGTCCAGAGCATCATCAAGTAGCCAATCGCCAAGATCAGTGAGGAGATGATCTTACCAAAGTGCCTACCACTGGCTCGCGCAAAGCTAATCTGGTTGCCCTCAAGGTCGGTCACCTTGATTCCCATCACCATCTTACCTATGGTTGCCTGCTTCGATGAGCTTTCCATCAGGGCATAATAGAGCCACCC
>JAFMDE010000160.1 GCA_017857425.1 Akkermansiaceae bacterium | reverse complement strand
AGAATCTGTTAAAGAGGCTAAAGCTAATAAACAGGCGACAGTTAAAAAAAGCATGAGCAGCTCCGCATGGTCAGGGAAAAAATCCACCTTTCACGGTTACGAGCAGGTTGACTTCAAGCTTGGCGAAGTTCCCTGTAAAGTAGTCATCCCGAAAAAAATCGCCGATGGCAAACCCTGGGTCTGGCGTGCTCGCTTCTGGGGGCACCAGCCACAGTTTGACATCGCCATGCTCAAGGCTGGCCATCACATCGTTTATTGTGATGTGGGTAATCTCTTTGGCAGTCCCGAGGCGGTAAGGCGCTGGAATGAGCTCTATGACTACCTGCGCTTTGAGCACCTCTTTGCTGATCGCGCCATCCTAGAGGGCATGTCCCGAGGTGGGCTGATTATATACAACTGGGCGGCGGCCAATCCGGACAAGGTGGCAGCAATCTACGGGGACGCCCCGGTGATGGACTTCAAAAGCTGGCCTGGGGGTAAAGGTGTCGGAACCGGTGGGGGCGGTGCTTGGCAAAGCTGCCTCAAGGCCTACGGCATGACCGAGGCCGAGGCCCTCGCCTACAAGGGCAATCCGATTGATAATCTGGCACCACTCGCCAAGGCGGGGATTCCCATCATTCACGTGGTGGGGGATATAGACAAGGTGGTGCCGGTAGCGGAAAACACCGCCATCGCCGAGGCGCGCTACCAGAAGCTGGGCGGCACATTCAAAGTCATTCACAAACCCGGGGTGGGGCACAAGCACTCGCTCAAGGACCCGCAGCCCATTGTCGATTTCATCCTCAGTCAGGACAAGGGCTTGGGGGATCTTCCCGCGGAGCAGATTATCAGTGACAAAAACTTCACCCTGCGCGGTGACTACCAGAACAGCCGCATCCAGTTTGAGCAAAACAAACGTGGCCACGTTGCCTTCATCGGTGGCTCAATCACTGAGATGGACGGCTACCGGTCGATGGTGTGCACCATGCTCAAGGAACGTTTCCCAGATACCGAGTTCAAATTCACCGCTGCTGGCATCAGCTCGACCTGCTCGGACACCGGCGCTTTCCGTATGCAGCGGGATGTGCTCAGCAAGGGGCCCTTGGACATGCTGTTTTGCGAGTTCGCCGTCAATGACGACCAGGACTCCGATCAGGCCTACCACGATGCCCTGCGCGGCATGGAGGGCATCATTGCCCAGGCGCGCCAGCACAACCCGAAGGTCGACATTGTCATCACCATGTTTGTGAATGAAAACATCCTGGAGAAATTGCAAAAGGGAGAAACCACGGACTCGGTCAAGGCCCACAGCAAGGTGGCAGAGCACTACAACATTTCAGTGAACCACCTTGCCCAGGAGCTGGCGGATCTGATCACTGCTGGCAAGATGGACTGGAAGAAATTCGGCGGCGTGCATCCTAACAGATACGGCAACACCATGTGTGCCACCATGATCGCCAGTGCCCTGCTCAGTGAGTGGGCTGGCGATTTGCCGGCCGATGCGGTGGCCAAGGATCACCCGACCGTGCCACTGCTCGACCCCAAGAGCTACAGCCGTGGTCGTTTTCTGCCTTTCTCTAATGTCAACACCGACGAGCACTGGAAAAAAGACGTGCCCAACTGGCCCAAGGAGAACAAGGGCAAGGTGCGCGGGCACTTTATCAACACCCCGATGATCTACAGCAGCAGTGCGGGTGCCAAGCTCAGCATCAAGTTTACCGGCACTGCCATTGGCGCCTACATGCTCTCAGGCCCTGACACGGGAATCATCAAGGTCAGCGTCGATGGCAAAGAGAGCAAGGAAATCGAGACCCTGCGCAAGTACAGCTCCTTTAACTACCCGATGACCGTCATGTTCTTTAATGAGCTGGAAAATGGCGAGCACAGCCTCGAGCTCGAGATCCTGCCGAATCAAAAAGGAGGCAAAGAGCGCCCCGGTGGCGGCAAGCTGGGTGGCACAGCCCTGCGTGTGATTGGGTTTACGGCGAATTAGCCGCGAGGCCGCTAGCGGCTGATGAGCGATGAAGGATGGGCCGCGGGGCGGCAGTTGAGGGATGGGGGATGGTCCGTTTTTTTCCACCAAACAGAGTTGTTTTATAGTCAGGAGAGGGGGCTGAGAGCAAAATTTTGAGTCAAACGGCATAAATTTTGAGCGCGACCCTTGTTCATAAAGCCTAATATAACGGCATTCTGTAACATTTTTGCCCTCAAAATCCTAAAAACTTATTAGCTTTCCCCTTTATAGGCTTGATATATTTAAAAATATTGGGTATTTTTGAATCGCGATAGCTGTTTTTAGAAACATTACCCCTGATTGTTTTATATTTCAGCCCTTACACGACCCTTACTTTTATAAGACCTTGTTCACGTCTAGTCACAGAAAACCACAACCAGGTGATCACCCATCACCGTCTCATCCCGTGCGCCATGCACTGGGATCGCGCTGGTTTTCTTACTTGGTCCTGGCCCTAACAGCTATTGTTCTGCCATCACAGCTGTATGCTAAAGATAGGAAGGTCAAAGCAGAAACTATAGATTTAGGAGGTTCAGGCTGGATAAACAATGGCATGGTTACAGATAACATAAAATTTGAAGAGAAAGATGGTGACAAAGGTATCTTATGGATTGATGGAGATGTTGGAGATGTTGAGTTGGCTGGGGAGCTTAAAGAGAAAGATCCCAATGATGGAATCATCGAGCAAACAGGTAGTGGCACGACCTCGCTTTCAGCACAGAGTGAGTACCAAGGAGCCATTAACATCACCGGAGGGAAGATCGAAGTCGTAGGTTCAGGTCGCCTCGGAAATGATAATGGAGGGAACTACGATGGAGCGATTTCCGTCGGTAGTAGTGGCATCATGAGCTTCAGCACAAGTGCCAGTCAGACCATGAGTGGTGCTCTTACTGGCTCAGGCTCCTTCCTTAAGGCTGGTTCAGGCACACTCACGATCACCAATAGCAACACCTTTAGCGGCACGACCACACTCAGTGGAAACGGAACCCTCATTCTGGAGAACCAGAGCGCCCTCGGCACGGGAGCCATCGTCCAGAGCGATGCGAACTCGATCCTACGCTTCGACACCACAGGAACGATTACCAATAACATGACTCTGTATAATTTTGAGTCACTTCGGAATGTGACCCTGAGTGGTAATATCAACGCCCAAGATGCGACTTACAAAATCGCCACCGGGAAGGACACCACTCTCTCTGGTAATATCACAGGCACGGGTAAGTTATCCCAAGTAGGTGCGGATGATGCCAACTACAGGGGAACACTCACCCTAACAGGAGACAACAACTTCGAGGGTGATACCGAGGTTGATTCGGTGCTGAATGTGGGCTCGGCAACTGCCTTATCCGCGAACTCAAAACTCAAGGTCAACAACGGCGGCACAGTCAATCTCAACGGGTTTGATAGCACGGTGGCAGGTCTTGAGGGCAATGGTGCCATCCAGGGCTCAGCGGCATTGACTGCTGGTGATGAAAACGACGCAATCTTCTCTGGAATCCTCCAAGACGGAACCAGTGCACTTGCCTTTACCAAACAAGGCAGCGGCACCCAGACCCTCACCGGCACCAACACCTATAGCGGCACCACCACCGTTAGCGCCGGCATTCTGGAAATCGCAGGCTCTGGGTCAATCAATGCGGCAAGCGCGTTAAGCATTGGCGCAGATGGCATACTCTGTTTCAACACGAGCGCCGATCAGAATCTGGATGGCGTGATCACCGGCTCAGGAGATCTGGTGAAGCAGGGCACAGGGCAATTGACGATTACTGGAGCGAACAGCTTCAGCGGTGACGCCATCCTTGATGGTGGCACGCTTACCGTTCAAGACGTCGAGGCACTCGGCACAGGTTCCATCACCCAGACAGACGGCAACTCAACCCTCATCTTTGACACCACCGGCACCTTCGACAATGACCTGAGTATCTACAACGTGGAGTTTCTGCAGGGAGGTCTCACTATCAGCGGCAATATCATCGCTAACAATACGACCTATAATATTGCTTCCGGTGTGATTACAGTTTCTGGTGATATCAGCACTGCTGCTGACACTGACCCAGCTGCAGGAGTCACCCCTGACCCAGCTGGCGGCGTCACCTTAACAGGTGGCGGTACACTAATTCTCTCAGGCACTAACACCTATACTGGTGCAACAACGGTCAGTGATGGAACCTTGAGAGCCGGGTCCACCACCGCATTT
>JAFMDE010000159.1 GCA_017857425.1 Akkermansiaceae bacterium | reverse complement strand
GTTTCCGGGCTGTTTTCGCCGGCGCACCATCGCTTGAGTTCGGGCCAATGGATTCGACTCATCTGGCGGAGACAGACAAGGACGGCCTGGTCAAAGAGATCACGGGTGCCCCAGTGGATATAACCCGCGAGCCGGTCTTTTACACAAGAGGTGGGGGATAAAATTTGAATGATCTGTCCATCGATGATGATTTGCTCTGGCTCTACCGGGCACTCCTCCCCCAATTCCACCGGCCCCCGGGGGAATTCGAGACAGAGATGCTCGCAAGCGGGGTGGATGAAATACCGGTCTTTTGCCGTGAACCCGAGACCCTCCAACACGCCCGCGATGCGGTGGCGCTCAAATTCATCAGGAACGATGTCCAGATCTGACGATTGGTAGAGGCCCTCGGTGTAGATCGCCACAACGGCACCACCGACCAGGACCGAATCAATCCCGGATAAGCTAAGGTGCCAGGCAACGTATTCCCAGAGCTCCTTGATCGTGCATTTGTTCCAGTCCGGTGGGTTCATCCGGGGGCAAGTCTACGACAAAAACGACCCATTACCAGAAATAATGACTTGAAATTCAAGTCATATGACCTACTATTCAGGTCATGAGTGCAATGGAAAATCCATCGGCAGGAGAAACTCCACCTGCAAAAACGGCACCGGGGCAAGTATCATCATACGCCACACCGCTGCGGGATCTTTTTGGCAGCCGTGCGGCCGAGGCGGCGCTGCTGCACCTCTATCATTACGGGGAGAGCTATGGGCGTGCGATCTCGTCAGACTTTGAAATATCTCTGGACTCGGTGCAGCGACAGCTGGAAAAATTTGAGAATGCCGGGTTCCTGGTCTCAAAACGACAGGGCAGAACCCTCCTCTACAGCTGGAATCCAAAGAGCGGGCTCACCGAGGCCGTGAAGGGTCTCGTGGCGGTTGTGTATGAGCGCATCCCGCTTGAGAAACGCCCCGCAGTGTTTCCAACCAGGCGCAGGCCACGAAGGAAGGACAAGCCAAGTTAGGCATTGGGCATTGGTTACGGATGCCGTGATCTGTGTTGAGCCACCTGCGGTGGCTCATCGCCGCTGCGCGGCTATCAAGCGCAGGCGCAGCACGGGCGGTAAATTGCCGGCGGGTTTTGTGGGTAGGCTGATGGTGAGGGTGCCATCGCTGAGGCTGTGTTTGAGTGGTTTGAGTGGTTTGCCTGACTCGGTGGCGAGGTGGATGCTTTCGATGTCTTGGATGTTTTTGATGTCTTGGGAGACCTTGGCTATGGTGAGGGTGTTGTCCGTGGGCCAGTCAAAGATGGTGAGGTGGATGGTGTCGCCTTTGCGGGTGGCGAGCCAGGGGAAGTCTCGCTCGAGCGATGTGTGTGGGGCGTCTCGTTTGAGCTTGGCGAAGCGGGCTTGCTTGTCGGCTTTGCGTTTGAGGGATTCTGCGGTGGGAGCGCCGGGTAGGTTGAAGGAGACGGGTTGGGCACCGTAGACGGCGTCGCCGTTGAGCTTAAGCCAGTCACCGACTTGTTTGAGCACGGTGACGGATTCTGCGGGGAATTCTCCCTCGGCAGTGGGGCCGACGTTGAGCAGGAAGGCGCCGTTTTTACTGACTACTTCGAGCAGTTGTTGGATGACGTGGCTGGGGGTTTTCCAGGCGTTGTCGCCCTTGGTAAATCCCCAAGAGCCGTTGAGGGTCATGCAGGTTTCCCAATGTTTCCATGGGCTGTTGGCGGGGATCTCGCGGTCGGCGTAGGAGATGTAATCGGTGTCGAGGCTCTTGAGCATGTCCAGGTCCTTTTGGCTAACCTTGTCCATCTTGTTGCCATCGAGGGCAATGCGGCTATTGATCAGGGTGCTGGGGCTGATTTCACGCACGAGCTTGGAGAAGGGCTCTGCCAGGGCGGGGGTCATGCGGCGGGGGGTGTCATACCAAATGATAGCGGGCTGGTATTGAGTGAGGATTTCTTTGACCTGGGGCAGGGAGATGTTGTTGAGGTAGTGCTGCATCTCGTCCATGCCGGAGGGGTTTTTCCAGTTGTAGTGGTGTGATCCGCCACGGTGGTACCAGTCCTGGGCGTGGGAGTAGTAAAGGCCGAGCTTGATGTCCTGCGCGTCACAGGCGGCCTTGAGCTCGGCGATCATGTCGCGTTTGAAGGGGGTGGCATCGACGATGTTGTAGTTGCTGACTTGGGAGTCGAACAGGGCGAAGCCGTCGTGGTGTTTGCTGGTGATGACGATATATTTCATGCCGGCGTCTTTGGCGATCTTGACCCACTCGGTGGCGCTGAACTTGGTCGGGTTGCAGGTTTCGGCGAGCTTGGAGTATTCCTCGATGGGGACCTTCCTGGAGTGCATGTACCACTCGCCCTTGGCGATCTGGGAGTAGAGGCCCCAGTGGATGAAGAGGCCGAATTTATCCTGATCGAGCCAGTCAGCCCGGGCAGGAGTGGCAGGAGTGGCAGGGTCTTTGGTGGCAGGAGTGGAACTCGTAGGGGTCGATGGGGCGGCTGGTGCGGCTGCGTTGAGTAGCTCGACTTCGGTGAAGTAGGCGCCGCCAGTTTCGCCTTTGTCGTTGGTGAGCCAGGTGGTGAGGGTGGTTTTGCCGGCGGGTAGCTCGAGGGTGAAGGTGGCTTCTTTGGCACCTTGTTTGACGGGGGCTTCTTTCTCGATACCGGCAATCTGGAGCTTTGCTTTGAGCGCGACGAGGGGTTTATTGGCCACTTCGGGGAACTGGCGCAGGGTGAATTTATAGGTGCCTGCTTTGACGACGTTGACGTGCCAGGGGCCGGTGATTTTTTTGAGTTGGTTGATTTCACCATAGTTCCAGGGTGGGTTGCCGGTGGTGAGGCGCCAGTCCTGGGAGCAGAGCTCGGTGGGGTTCTGGGCGGGGTTGCCGAGGTCGAGGCAGACGGGGGTCATGCGTGGTGAGACCGATTTCCAGAAGGTATCGTAGAGGGCGCGTAGCTCGGCAACGACCTCGGGGTGTTCTTTGGCAACATCCGCTCCTTCCCAATGAGCATTGCCGACGTTGTGGAGGACTTCGCCGTTGTGCAGGCGCCAGGGGCCTTTGATGACGTTGGAGAAGGCGTATGGCATAGGTTCGGCCTGCATCCAGGGGCCACCATGGAACTGGACAACGACGTGGTCCCGGCAGGCGGGGGCGGCGGGATCACGGAGCACGGGGAGGAAGGATTTGCCATCGAGGAAGGTATCACCTGTGGGGACTTGGCAGAGCTCGGCAAGGGTGGGCAGCACGTCGAGGTGAGCGGTGAGTTGGGCGCGGTCCTTGCCACCGGTGAGGCCACCCGCGGGCCAGTGGATAAAGAAGGGCACACGGTGGCCACCTTCAAATAAGGTTGATTTCATGCCTCTCATGCCGGCGGTGAAGCCGCGGAAGTCTCCTTCCACCAGTCCTTTGCCTCCGTTGCCTTTGGCAGTGCCGTTGTCGGTCATGAAGATGAGGATGGTGTTGTCTGCGATGTTGAGCTCGTTGAGTTTGTTGCGCAGTCGTCCCACGTTGTGATCAAAGTTGGTGATCATGCCGTAGAACTCGGCACCCCACTTCCACTTGACGCTATCTCGATAGGGCTCTGACCATTGCTTGCCGACGCGGTAGGGGCTGTGCGGGGCGTTGGTGGAGACGTAGAGCAGGAAGGGTTTGTCTTGATTATCCTGCACGAAGCGCAGGGACTCATCAAAGAAGACGTCGGTGCAGTAACCCTTGAATTTTTCCTGGCTTACCTTTCCGTCAAGGGAACGCTCGTAGGTGTCATCAAAGTAGTCATTGCCGTAGTAGTCAGAGGCCTGGCCGATGCCGCCGCATTTGTGCCAGAGGACATCCTGGAAGCCTTTGTCCTGTGGGCGGCAGGGGGCGTTGTCACCGAGGTGCCACTTGCCGATCATGCCGGTGCTATAACCCGCCTTGGCGAAGTGCTGGGCGATGGTGAGCTCATCAGCGTGCAGGTTGCTGCGGCCGCTGGAAGTGCGGAAGGCCCCGGTGCGGGCAGGGTAGCGGCCGGTCATCAGGGCCGCGCGGGTGGGGGTGCAGAAGGGGCTGACGTGGAAGTCGGTGAAGCGGATGGACTCGGCGTGTAGCTGGTCGAGCTGGGGGGTCTTGATGACGGGATTGCCGTGGCAGGCGAGATCGCCGTAGCCCTGGTCATCGGTGATGATGATGATGACATTCGGTTTGAGAGCTTGCCCTCCTCCTTCCGACTGCGTCGAAACACCGTCGGCCGC
>JAFMDE010000158.1 GCA_017857425.1 Akkermansiaceae bacterium | reverse complement strand
CTCTACACCTTCTGGCAGGTCAACGGTCCCAGCCCGCTGATGCTGACTCTGGATGCTGCCAAACGCCAGGTCTGCTCGGTTAAGCGTGAGCAAACCACCACTCCACTGCAAAGTCTGGTCCTGCTGAACTCACCTCAGTTTGTGGAAGCCGCCCGCATGACGGCTGGTAACTTACTGGCAACATCCGATGCAGCTCCACAGAGAATCAAGAAAGCCATCCGTCTGACGACGGGACGTAGCCCCAGCGAGCAAGAAAGCAAGATCCTGACGGAGCTCTATCAGGACCAGCTCGACTACTTTCAACAACATCCACAGGAGGCGCTTGAATTTCTTAAGACAGGAAATAAGGCCGCAGACCCGAAGCTGCCACCCGCCGAGTTTGCCGCACTGGCCAACACGGTGCTGACACTTTTGAACTACGATAAAACCCTCATCAAACATTAATTATATAGACCGCTTGGGTTGATGCCTGCCGCCCCACGGCATGCACCCTTCGGGCACAGTCGCCATGCTCCTTGTCCATCTCGTTCCACTCGATTCTCCTGAAAGCTGCGCTTTCACACCGTCGCCCGCTCTATCACTAACTGCCAACAACCATGAACGCCAACCGCCAACAGCCAACAGCCAATAGCCCTTTATGCACTGGCCATGAAGAGCCGACATTGACTCGCCGCTCGGCACTTGCTCGGCTTGGTGGTGGGCTCGGCTCGCTTGCGCTTGGGAACCTGCTCACGGGCGAGGGTTTGGGTGCTAGTCAGACGCCGGAGCAAATCAGTCATTTTTTCCCCAAGGCGAAGCGGGTGATCTACATGTTTCAGTCAGGGGGGCCGTCTCAGATGGATTTGTTTGATCACAAACCTCATCTGGTTAAGGAAACCGGCAAGGAGCTTCCTGACTCGGTGCGCGGTGGCCAGCGCCTCACGGGCATGTCGGGTAATCAGGCAACCCTGCCGCTGGTCGGTTCTCCCTACAAGTTCGCCCAGCACGGTGAGTCGGGCATGTGGATGAATGGTGAGCTGCTTCCTTATACTGCGGGCATTGCTGATGAGATCTCGCTGATCAATACCATGAAGACCGAGGCCATCAACCACGGCCCCGCGATCAATTTCCTGCAGACCGGTTCCCAGCTCTCTGGTCGTCCTGCGATGGGCTCATGGCTCGACTACGGTCTCGGCTCGCTCAACGAAAACCTGCCGTCTTTTGTGGTGCTAATCACTAAAGGTAAAAGCGGTCAGCCGCTGCAATCTCGCCTCTGGGGTAGCGGTTTCTTGCCTGGAAAGCATGACGGGGTGCGTTTCCGTTCGGAAAAGGACGCCGTGCTATATCTCAATAACCCAAAGGGTCAGAGTGCCAAAGGCCGGCGACTGATGCTGGATCGCTTGAAGGACTTGCATCAGGCTCAGCTTGCCGAAACCGGAGACCTTGAGCTCGAAAACCGCATCTCCCAGTATGAGATGGCCTTCCGCATGCAGTCCTCGATCCCTGAAGTCACCGATATGAAGGACGAGCCAGAGCATATTTACAAAATGTATGGTGAGGACGCCAAAACTCCGGGCACCTACGCCGCCAACTGCCTGCTCGCGCGCCGGCTCTGTGAGCGTGGCGTGCGCTTTATCCAGCTTTACCACCAAGGCTGGGACCAGCATGGGCAGTTGCCGAAGAAACTGCCTATTCAAGCGAAAGAAACCGATCAGGCATCAGCGGCACTGGTGATGGATCTGAAACAACGTGGTTTGCTTGATGACACCGTCATTGTTTGGGGCGGTGAGTTTGGCCGCACCAATTACTGTCAGGGTAATTATAACCCGAAGAACTTCGGCCGTGATCACCACCCCTTGTGTTTCTCCACCTGGGTCTCAGGCGGCGGCTTTAAAGGCGGCGTTACTCACGGCCAGACCGATGACTACGGCTACAATATCGTCAAGGATCCCGTGCACGTGCACGACTTCCACGCCACCTTGCTCAACCAGCTCGGGGTTGATCATGAGCAGCTCACCTACAAATACCAGGGCCGCTATTTCCGCCTCACTGATGTGCATGGACACGTGGTGAAAAACATCATCAAGTCCTGAGGGGGGGCTGGAGTTCGGGCGGTTCAGGATCACGTAGCGACTGCTGACATCATTCTGGTCATTTTTTCTCATTAAGGGTAAATTGGCCATCTAGCTATGAAAGCGTGGAACTTTATTAAGCTGTGGTGCACTCGCCTGGGCAAAGCGGCAGCGAAGTGGTGGCATCACAAACACGCTGATGAAGCAGCGGCGCTGGCTTTTTATTCACTCATCTCACTGGTGCCGATCCTGCTAGTGGGTATCACGATCGCCTCTGTTTTTGTCGACCAGGAAACAGCAACACGTATCTTGGTTGCGGAAGCGGACCGTGTTGCGGGCGCGACGGTTGGCGGCTACTTTGCCCAAATTCTGAAAACAGAAATTCATTGGGTCGGTTCAGGCATCTCACCATTGATTGGTGGTTTGTTGCTTTTTTTCGCAGCGACCAAAGTCATTGCCGAGCTGCGTAAATCATTAGGCAAAGTCTTTGGTGCCTCGATCAAAAAAGGTAGGAAGGCGGCCATTGCCGGTTTACTTGGGCGGCTTGCTGCTCTGTTGATGCTGCTCGTGCTGGGTGTATTCATTGCCAGTGCCGTTATTTTTGAAACGATTATGGGGGTGATCGTCAGCTCAGTGAATGATTCGCCCTTTTTACTCAAGCTGGCAGCTGCAGTATCACCGGTGCTTTCGTTTTGTGCGATGATCGTGCTTGCCGCAGTGGCCATGCGCTGGCTCCCGGCCAGGCCGCCGAAGTTTAAAGAAGCTCTGGTCGGAGGTTTTGCTAGTGCTGTTCTATTAGTGGGGTTAAAAATCGGCCTTGCTCAGTTTTTGAAGCACACCGACGTGGGCAGCTTTTACGGCAGTGCGCTGACTCTGGTGCTGGTATTATTCTGGATTTACTTCGCCATGCAGGCATTTCTCTATGGATCCGAGCTCGCAGCAGAACTTGCCAACGAGCGTCACATGCGTGTTGCCGAGATGGAGCTTGAGGGGGCTCATCAAGACCAGCAAACCGATGCAAACACCCTAGCCGGGCCTGAGCTTTCCGAGTCTTCTGATCAGCCAGCGCTTGGGGAGGCCTCGGATAGCTAGCATCCGTAACCGGATATTTTTATGCATTCTCTGTTTTCCGCCTACCCCTTTGTCCTCTCTGAGGCCGCCATCTGTGAGCGTCTCAGGGGTAATGATGCCATCACCCTGCATCCGACACTTTTTAACTCACCACTTATTTATGATGAAAGCGCAGCTAAGCTACTCTCCAGTATTACCCATCAGTATATCGATATTGCTCGCGAGTTTGAAGTTCCCATTATCATTGCAGCTCCGACGTGGAGACTGGATGCGCAGCGTGTGGCGGCAGCGGATGTGCCGGTAAGCATCAACCGAGACGCAGTCGACTTCATCCAAAAAATAAAACAAGACGCAGGTTATGAGCCGGTTTACGTGACGGGGCTACTCGCCCCTAAAAACGATTGTTATGATCCCAACGCGGCACTTTCTTTTGGTGAAGCAGAGTCCTTCCATGCCACCCAGGCAGAACAACTCGCCGAGGCAGGGCTGGATTTACTAACAGCCCAAACTGTGCCGGCTGTAAGTGAGGCAGAGGGCATGGCGCGTGCCATGATCGCCACTGGGCTGCCTGCGGTGATTGGCCTTTGTATCACCCGCGAGGGGAAGGTGTTAGACGGCACTCCCTTGGATGATGCGATTGATATGCTCGATGAGCGTCTGGACGGTGGCCCCTTGGGATACGCGGTGAATTGCTCGCATCCATCTTTTGTTAACGCGGAGCAGATGAACCCCCGCGCCCTGTCACGCTTGCTTGAAATATCTGCCAACGCATCCTCGATCGATCACGGGGAGCTGGAACACCTCGAGCAAACCGCGGAGGACGACATCGACGAGTGGGCGGACGCGATGATCGAGCTCCACAAAACCCACGGAGTAAAAATCCTCGGCGGCTGCTGCGGTACTACGGACCGACATCTCCGCTCAATCTGCGAGAAAGTCCGCCAGATCACCCGATAAGCCGGCCAATACCACATGTATTGATGCCTGTTTCTCGATAAAGGGACCGATAAAGGGACAGACCCTTTGTAGAGAAACAGGTTGACAGTTTACTGTTAAAGTGTTCTTTTGAACATGTTATGCGCCAAGCTCGTTTCCTGTCACCGTCTGCTGA
>JAFMDE010000026.1 GCA_017857425.1 Akkermansiaceae bacterium | reverse complement strand
TATATAACCCACCCCCAGCGGGCAACGGTTCCGCCTCCGGCGGAGAGGCGTGCAAGCGCTACATAACCCCACCCAAGCGGGCGACGGTGTTGCCGAAGGCAAGGAGGAGCGCAAGCGCTACCCTAGTGTACTGATATGATAAATCGTGCACTTAACCCCCTGGCTACCCTTATCCTCTTTACGATCAACCTTGGTGCCCAGTGCCTGCTCGATCATGCGTGTCTCCATGACCTTAAGCCCCGGGTATTGTTTGAACACCTCGCTGAGCGGATGGTGATACTCTTCGATGATGAAGCCGGTCTCCGCTGTGTAATGGCAGTGACAAAAATGGCCTGCCTTCATGCGTGCATCGACAAATCGAGTCGCCTTCTCCACCAGAGATTTACCCAGCCGCACGGCCTTCATCCACTGGTCTCTTTCTTTCTCAAAATAATGGTAGAGCAGCTTCTCCGGGGCGGTCTCCCCGAAGGTAGACTTTACTCCCTCGAGCAGATCCAAGACGAGCTGCAATCCACCATCAGGGAAGAGCTCGTCACACTTCTTGGTGAGCTTGTAGAGTTTCTGTGGCCGCCCGACCTCGACTCTGGGCACGCGCCATGCTTTCAGGTATCCTTGTTCCTCAAGGCGGATGCAGTGCTGCTTAATCCCCATGTAGCTCATGTCCAGCAGCTTGGCTAATTCCGGAATGGCCAATCCCCCCGATCGCTTCAGCTCAGCAATAATCGCAAGACAGCTTGGCCGGGAAATGTCATGAAGTGCCTCAGAAAACATTGCATCCACCATAGCCGTGCAGTGCTAAAACGCCAAACTCCAAATGAGAAAATCCACACCAGAAAGATCAGGGACTCTTTTTGACAAATAACAAATTACACTTAGAATCAACGGCGATGCCCAACATCGAACCCACCACCTTCCCCTCTTACGCCCCAGGATTCTGGCCAGATACCGATAGTGATCACTGGCAAGACTACAGGTGGCAGCTCAAGAATCGTGTCACTTCACTGAAGGCACTTGAGCAACACATTGATCTCAGCGAGGAGGAACGCGCCGGCGTGCTGCTCTCCGGTAATAAGCTCGCCATGGCGATCACGCCGCACTTCTTCAACCTCATCGATAAAGAGGATCCTAACTGCCCGATCCGCCGGCAAATGATTCCACGCATTGAGGAGACTCTTACCGACCCCGCCGAGATGTCTGACCCCTGTGGTGAGGACAGCCACATGCCTGTCCCCGGTCTGGTGCACCGCTATCCTGACCGTGTGCTCTTTCTGGTCACAGATCGCTGCGCTGCTTACTGCCGCTACTGCACGAGGAGCAGAGTGGTCTCGGGCGTGTCTGATCAAAAGCTAGAGACGCAATGGGAGGCCGCCTTCGAATACCTCGAGAAGAATGAAGGCATCCGCGATGTGCTGATCTCCGGTGGTGACGCGCTGCTGTTCTCCGATAACAGGCTAGAGCGCATTATCTCCCGCTTGCATGCGATCCCGCATATTCAATTCATCCGCATCGGCACACGCATCCCAGTCTTTCTTCCCCAAAGAATCACCGATGATCTCTGCAAGATGCTCAAAAAGTATCACCCTCTCTTTATTTCCATCCACGTCAATCACCCCCGTGAGCTGACCTCTGAGGTCCGTGATGCTCTGGGCCGCCTCGCTGACGCGGGTATCCCGATGGGTAACCAATCCGTGCTTCTGCAGGGGGTGAATGATTCTGTCGAAATCCAGAAGGAGCTCGTTCATAAGCTGCTGATGTGCAGAGTCCGCCCCTACTATCTCTATCAGTGTGATCTCATCGAGGGCTCCGCACACCTGCGCACGAGTATTAGCAAGGGCATCGAGGTGATCGAAGGACTACGTGGCCACACCACGGGCTATGCCATCCCTCAGTATGTCATCGATGGTCCCGGCGGTGGCGGCAAAATCCCAATCAACCCAGACTATGTGGTCAAAAACGACGAGGCCGGTGTCACGCTGCGCAATTATGAGGGTAAGCAGTTTCATTACCCCAACCCGAGCCAGCTCCCCGCTTCTCTCAAAGGCTAAGAAGGCATCGATCTTAGAAATCGTGCTTGGCCATCATCGATGCAGTCAGAAATCGAAGTTTTTTTCAGCGTTGGCTTGACCTTATCTCAGTATTGTGGCTTTTTCCGCGCACGCCGTTTGGCAAAAAATGTGCACCCGTAGCTCAGCTGGATAGAGCGCCTGACTACGAATCAGGAGGCCAGGGGTTCGAATCCCTTCGGGTGTACCATTTTTTTAAAAGGCCTATTTTTCAAAGGCCCTTTTTTCTGAACAGTCTAGCTGTTCTCTCCTAGGAATTTTCTTCCTGGGATTTTTTTGCCCTGCGCCGTTGCCTTACTTATTTGCTCTACTGCTTTTTCTTGAGCAGGCTTTTACCCGTCATCTCAGCTGAGGGCTCTAGTCCCATCATATCGAGTAAGGTGGGTGCGACGTCGGCGAGGATGCCATCCCTGAGCTCGTAATCATGATAGTCAGCGCCTACGTATATAGCGTGCACGAGGTTGGTGGTATGCGCGGTGTGTGGCGAGCCGTCTTCGTTAATCATCTTCTCACAATTACCGTGGTCGGCAGTGATTAAGAGCTTGCCTCCAAGACGCAGAGCTTCCTCAGAAACACGCCTGACACCTTCATCAATGGTCTCACATGCCTTCATGGCAGCTTCAACCACGCCGGTGTGCCCGACCATATCGGGGTTGGCAAAGTTGAGAATACAAAGGTCGTAGTTCTTGAGCTGCTCGACCACTTTGTCCATAACCTCCGGCGCACTCATTTCAGGCTGGAGGTCGTAGGTGGCGACTTTGGGAGATGGCACGATGTAGCGGTCCTCTCCTTCGTTGGGCGTCTCCTTACCTCCATTAAAGAAGTAGGTGACGTGTGGGTATTTCTCCGTCTCAGCGATGCGCATCTGCGTTTTGCCAGCTGCTGCAACAACTTCACCGAGCACGTTCTTAAGGTTCTCAGGGCCGTAGGCTACAGGCACTCCGTAGGTCTCATCATATTCAGTCAGGGTGACGTAGTGCACCTTAGGAGCTCCGTGAGTATCAAAGCCGTCAAATTCTGGCTTGAGAAAGGCATCGGAAATTTGTCGGGCACGGTCAGCACGGAAGTTGAACCAGATGACAACATCACCATCATTGATGCGGCGTTTGTCGTGCTCACAGAAGGTCATCGGCAGCAGGAACTCATCGGTTTTGTCCTGTTGGTATTTTTCAGCAACAGCTTCACTGGTGAGGATGTCTTTAGCTTCTCCTTTACCTTCGACAATGGCATCCCATGCGATCTGGTTACGGTCCCAGCGCTTGTCACGGTCCATCGCGTAGTAGCGCCCGATCACCGTGGCAATACGCGCACCGGACTCAGCAATGGCATCCTCCACATACTCAAGGTAGTGCTTACCACCGGTAGGAGAGGTATCACGCCCATCGGTGATGGCGTGAACCATGATCTTGTCACAGCCATTTTCTTTGGCCATTTTACACAGTGCAATAAGATGATCCTGATGGCTGTGAACGCCACCGTCTGAAACCAATCCGATAAAATGAAGTGTCTTGCCCTCAGCGGCTTTTGTCATCGCCTCCTTGAGCACTGGGTTCTGCCCAATCTCGCCATCCTTGATTGATTTGTTAATACGGGTGAGGTCCTGATAGACGATCCTTCCTGCGCCTAAGTTCAGGTGACCTACCTCTGAGTTCCCCATCTGACCATCCGGCAAGCCAACATCTTCACCAGACGCGCTAACAAAGCCCTTCGGGTAGGTGGAAAAAAGAGTCTCGTGATACGGTGTATCCGCTAAAAGTGAGGCGTTACCGTCTTTCTCGGCCGTTGCTTCCCCTCCGGGATTAACCCCCCAACCGTCACGAATAATGAGCACTACAGGTTTTTTATCTGACATGGCGGACTTGTTTTAGCTCCTCGCTGATAAATTCCAATGACGAATCCTTGAAAAAATGGCCATGAACTGACCATATTGCTTCATGCTCCCAACTACACCAGATGGTGTGACCGCTTGGTTACTCGTCATCATCGCCGCATACTGCATCGGTGTGTCGAAGGCTGGCTTCTCGGGCATCTCCTTAATCTCTGTTTTCATCCTCGCAGATCTACTCGGTGCCAAGGAGTCACTCGGCTTCGCGCTGCCGATGTTGATCATTGCCGACCTGCTTGTTTACCCAGCCTTCCGCAAGTATTCATCATGGAAGTCTGTTTGGCGGCTGACCTGGCCAGCATTGATCGGTATGGCACTTGGCGTATGGGTTCTCGGCAGTGTCGATAATAATACCATGCGCAAAATCATCGGTGCTATTATTTTAACGATGACCTTCACCCAGTTAGTGAAGCGTATCGAGCCAGAGAAGTTCTTCGCCATCGCCTGCACCAAGAAGTTTGGTTTTGCATGCGGCACGGCTGGAGGAATGGCAACGGTCTTGGCCAATGCCGCGGGCCCGATCATGCAAATCTATATGCTCTCCCGGCGCATGGATAAGATGGAGCTCATCGGCGTGGGCGCCCGTTTCTTTCTCATCATCAATATCCTCAAACTCCCTCTGGGAGCCGGCCTCAATCTCATTACCGTAGAGAGCATAACAACCAATATTGTTCTGGCTCCCGCCATTGCCGTTGGCGTATGGAGCGGGCATCGATTAATTACCATCATCTCTCAAAAAGCTTTTGAGGTGACGGTCATCGGCTTTGCCGTAGTTGCGGGCATACGGCTTTGTTTCTTTTAGATCGTTGAGCTCGCCATTAGTAGGAGTGCGTCTCAAGGGACTTGAAGAATCGCTGGAAGGCATCGGGGAAATGAGTCTTCAACGCTTCAGCATAAGCCGCGGCATCCAGACAATGCACCATCTTGCCATCAGGGTCGGTGAATTTCTTCAGCACAATCTCTTTGGGGACTTCTGATTCCCAGTAACGTTCCCAGTAAAAAGTGGCCTCATAACCATCTCGGTGCAGGACCATCGTCTCAGGGGTTTTACCAACATAGTCGGTGGTGGAAACAGACGTCTGGCTTAATGTGTCATTCCATAGATTGCGCCCGGCCAACTGCTGATAGGTTTCTGGCGGCATGCCTAAGGCATGCATCAATGTCGGCATGACATCGATGTGGTTCACGTCCTTACGAGCCTGACCACGCCCCATGGAAGCAGGCCACTTGATAAGGATGGGCACGGCAACTTGCTCAGGCCTCAATGATGAGCAGTGAAACCAGCTACCCTGCTCTTGAAACTCCTCACCATGGTCACCGGTGAGAATAATGATACTCTCGTCATAGCGACCTTGCGCTTTGAGAAATTTGCAAAACTGTTCTATCTGTGAATCCACCCACGCCACCGAGTTCCAATAGCGGTTCACCACACGCTGCACTTCTTGTTCAGACGGATTCATGGGGAACTGGGCATCCTGATCGTAGTCCTTGAATGGAGGATCAAATTCCTCGTGCCAGTAATAGTTGTAATGCGGTGAGTCTAATGCTGTCACATACAAGCCCCCACTAGAGCGGGACACAACGGCCTGAACCAGCCGATTCATAATCACCACTTCTCGTTGGGCAATGCCGAGCTTTGTTAGCTCATTGCCATCGCGAGCTTGCTCGAGGATATGGAGTAGGTTCTTTTCGTGACCAAAGTTAGAAAAGCCAAAGTCCTTGTAGCTAAGATCACAAATCGCACGCGCTTCGACCTGGTATCCAGCCTGCTTTAAATACTGCAGAGCTAAGGCACCATGAAACTCCTCCCTCTTAGGAATCTCTTCGAGTGCCTGACGCCAAAAAATAGGCAAGCGGCTGTGGAAAAAGCTAAACCAGGATAAATGGGTGGCGTTAGAAGCGGCCCAAGTCCCGTCGAATTCTTGACACTCGAGATCACGAAAGCGAGTCATGAACGGGGCGATGTCAGGCTTGAGCGCATCACTGCGAAGACTCTCAAGCATGAAAATAAAAACGTCAGGTTTCTTCGCCAGCTCAGGAACTTCTAAAGTAGCTGGCACCTGCCCCTGATGAAAGACGACATCAAAGCTGCCCAAACCTTGTGGCGGCGTAAACATACCGATGTGCACGTCAAAATTCGCCTGCTCACCTTGCCTTACTGTGATCTTTTTCCATGTTGCCCCTATGCCCTGTTCGACCAAAACACCGAGCCAGCTAAAGACCACAAGCAGGACAAAAAAGCCCAAGGACAAACGTGTTTTATATCGATGGGAAATCCAGTGACAAGCCGCGGAGATCGCAAAGGCAAAAAGCAATACCCCTGCTGCAATGAGCCACGCCCCAAGCGGCCCGATGTCCATGCCGCTGGTCTGTATTTCCAACGCCAAGTCCAATCTCCCCATAGCCGTCAAAGCATTTGCCACGTCGAACAATGTTCTATTCCACATCACTCCGAGCAGCTGATCGACAATCACTAAGAAAGGCACCATGGCAACGATCAGCCACGGCACCCAGCGAAGGTACTTCGGTGCGGAGCGCATTGAGAGCTCCACGAGCAGACATACCGCAGAAACCAAAAATAGATGGGTCAAAAGCCGCCCCATGAAAATACTGAACTTCTCGCCTACGCTGGCATCCATGCCAATAATTAAGGTGAGGTTATTAAGCAACAAGCTAGCCAGAAGCACAAAAAAGAAGACGAGGTTGACGTGGTTCTTTTTATCCATCCATCGCAGAAAATCATTCCAGCACATCCAGTCTGCAGATTTTACTCTGCGGCGGGCAAACGCATAAGCGATACTCACCAATAATAACCCGCCGACGAGGTAAGGGTAAAAAACACCCAGCCAATAAACACCCAGCCAATCGGTATTGAGCCCCCATAGACCGAGGCCAAATAACAAGCCTGCTGAAACTGACATGACGTTGTCTCGCTTACCCAATAGCCATCTACTCAGTTTCCACCAATATCCAGCAACCATGCCACCCGCTGCCATGAGTCCGACGGCCGTGACAAGATTGAAGGCGAAATTGCCCGGACCATGGCGCATGGGAACCTCAGTAAAGAGCCATTGCCGTCCCTCCATAAACGGCACTAAGAAACACATCATTCCTCCCAGCCACGCCACCAGATGCTGCCAGTGGAAGGTGTCCCTTATTTTTGGTTGCCTTAGGTGCATTGCAGGATTCCACTTAACAAGGCTTCCGCCCATTAGCAAGTGCTGGTTACCGGTTCACATTGAGACCCATACAGGCGTCATGAAATACCCAGCTTTCATCTTACCATGAGGCTGCAATGGGGTCAAAATAGAGCGGAAATAGAGCTAAAATAGGAAAAGGCAGCACTTCGATGGCAAAAAATAAGGGGCTGCGGATCATTTTTCGTCATAATTCGCCGAAAAACAGTTGCAATCATATACCTGATGGGCTAGTTCTGCCGCCCGCTCAGAGCTTACAAAGTGTAGCTCGAGCCCAGATTCAACTGATTTCCTAACTCGAGGCCACCATGAACATTATCGACAAAATCGAAAACGAGCAGCTCAAAGACGTCGCAGACTTCAATGTCGGAGACAGCCTTAAAGTCCACACCCGCGTGGTAGAAGGCGGTAAAGAGCGTATCCAGATCTTTGCAGGTCTTTGCATTGGCAGAAAAGGCAGCGGTCTTAATACTTCCTACACCGTTCGCAAAATTTCCTCAGGTGAGGGTGTTGAGCGTGTATTCCCACTGCACACACCACGTGTTGCTCAGATTGAAGTGACACGCCGCGGCAAAGTTCGTCGCGCTAAGCTCAACTACCTCCGTGAACGTGTTGGCAAACGTGCTCTCTACGTGAAGCCTGCTGACGCACGAGACAACTAGTAAGTCAGGTTTAATTCAACTTGCTTTTCATTTTCAAAAAGCCTCCTTTTCGGGGGGCTTTTTTTGTGCCAAGACAGCATGAGCTTGCTTCCATAAAAGACTCCTGTATCACGATCACGACATATGCATATGCGCATTCCCATTCCTGCGGTCATCATCCTAGCTGTCGTCGTCACCTTGACGTCATGGTTCATAGGTACTCGTAAGATGGATTTTGCCAAAGCCCCTACCCCAGAGGAATTCGTGCAAATCGCCAAGCAATGGGAGGACAGCAAGCCGCACATTAGGCCATTAAAAAAGTCTAAGCGCCAGCAAGCCGAGACAAGCGCGGAGAACTCTGATCAATCGCTGAACCATCGCCTCAGGAAAAAGCCGGATCAATTCCCCGAGATTGACTTCGACCAATCCCCTTTACTCTCTGAGCATGGTGTTCTCCAAGATAAGGGGGCTGGCTATGTGAGTCGCTTTGCCCGCCATCTTGAATCCATGGGACAAGACAAACACGCGCTACTAGCATGGGAACGCCTCATTGATACGACATACCCTGACAAGAACGAGCGCACACAGGCGCTCTCCGCGATCCAACGACTCAAAGGCAGCCTGGCACCATGGAATCCAGATCCGAGCAGCGGCATTCAACTTACGCTCCAAGCAGGGGCCAGCGTCAATGACGGCCAAGTTCTCAAAAGAGCACTTGAAATCACAGCTCAAAACATGAGCGCCGCATCGGGAGGTGTAGTTCAGGTCACCGCAAAGCTATCGCTCGGCAAAAGCTCAAATGACCAGGCCGCCGTTGTGCCTATCGCGCTATGGCTTTCACGGCCGGCCTCAGCAGCAGGTGCCAATCAGGCAGAGACATCTCCGGTTTCATTTATGGCTGACCCCAGCAATGAGAGCATTCTGATCAGCAAAATTCAAGTGGGCGCATACAATATCATCCGCAAGCAATTGGCCACGGAAACCAGTTTTTCTCAGCTAGCTGAGAAACCAGACAATGCCAACGCGGATGAGCTCATCGAGTGTTACATCACACGCTTGATGTGGCGTGAATTTGCCAACAGCATAAAAGAGTAAGGGCCGAAGAGTAAAAGGGCCGAAGGGTAAGGGCAGGTTCACGCCCAGTAATCAGCTACATGGTGTAGGATTCTTCAACACGCTTGGCAACGTCACGATAGCCGTAATCGACCTCATAAATTTGCTTGAAGCTATCTAGAGCTGCCGGCTTGTCGTTCATGTCGAGGTGAACAAGGCCTTTTTCGTAGAGCACCTCTTTCTTGGTTCCGTCCATGCCGTGCAAGTCAGCCAGAGCGTCGGACAACTGCTTGATGGCGATGTCGTGCATGCCTTTGGATCGGAATGTCTTACCTAGCAGCAGCAATACACGAGTTCGTATATGCGGGTTTCGTGTTGCCTGCTGAAGATGGGGAATAGCATCACTGAAGTTACCTGCATTGTATAATGCCAAACCCAGCTCGTATCTCAGCTGTGGATCCGTTGGATTCCTCTCGACCCTGGCTTGAGCCTCGTTGACTTGCTGAGAGGTACGCTCTCTGAGCATATTCTCATACTGTGCTCGCAACTCAGCATTCTCAGGGTTATCGTCAGCCGCTTTTTTAACGGTAGCAAGCTCGAGCTCAGAAGACTTAGCCTTCATGTAATTGGCCTTGCTCTGCAGCGCTACATCCATGCTACTCAATTCATAAGCACGGGCATAATAAACATAGGAGTTAGTCCAGTCCTCGAGCTGCTCGTAAAGATTGGCAGCTTCCTTCGTGAGCATCAAGTTCGCATTATCTGCCGCAAGCTTCTCGAGTAGTATTGCTAGTTTTCCTTGAATTTGGTCACGTGTCATCGCGGCACGATTAGCTGCTTCCAGTTGTGCCGCTTCACCCGAATCCTTCATCACATCACGGAAACCTTTTGCCTCCTCCCAATTCTGCTTCTTCATCGACGCCCTTGCGGTAGCATCTTTACCACCCTTGATAGCATCGGTGTCAGACGAGTCACGTTTGACGATGTCAGCGTAGACATCGGCCGCCTTGTCTGGGAAATCCCGAGCCAGGTAGTGTTCGGCCAGCTTGTGCAGCAGCATGGTATTAGCCGACGCGTTGTTCCTTACATTCTCCAAGGCATATGCTGCCGTGTTGAGCATGTTGAGACGCATCGCACAATCATAGAGGATATCATTGGCCTGATCGTCAAAAGGAGATTTAGCCAATTCTTTTTCGACTGCCATCATACCCGCAACAGGATCTTTCTTGCCCAGTGATGCTACTTTCATCAATGCCAAGCCACCGCCGCCGAAGAAACCCTTTTTAACCTTTTTACCGGCATTCGCGGCAATGGCACAACTTCTTGCCAGCTTGCGCGCATCAATAAATCCAGGATTCTCTTGTAAGACAGCATGACACAGCTTGATGGCATACGCGTGGTGACCCATCTCTAAAGCACTCTGTGCTTTGAGCCACAGCGTTCTCGAATCGATGTTCAGATCCTCTTCTTTAATTTCTACAACCTCGACAACCTCTGCATTCTCGGCTTCGAGTTCTTTCGCTTTTGCCTTGTCTTTGCTTTTCTTCATATCAGCTGGTAGGATCGTAGGTCTTGTCTCGGATAAGAACAAGCCCACTGGATAACTCCCAATAGTTTGACTCATTATAATTTAATAGCAAGCGATTGCGATATTTTCTGCAGCCAAAAAATGACGCTGCCAAAGCTAATCCCCCTCTCCAGTATGTTCGAGAAATAGGCTCCATCAGTCACCTCTCACCCTCTTGATTCAGCCCTCATCTGCGCATGCCATCATTTCATTTACATTGACATTTCGGCTCACTAATGGAGAGTGTTTGCGTGCGTAAGCTTTGCTCATACCTTTTAATTCTGACATTTCTCACCGCCTATGGGCGCTGTGTGGCTGATCAATTGGGCATTTTGCACACCAGCGGCACTGCCTGTTGCACCGTCGTATGTGAGGATGTTGATCTCAGCTGCGTGCAATGCCCAGAAACCGAGGCTACAGAAACTCAGCAACCGCACCACCCTGCAGACGAGAATGAACCCGCACCCTGCCAGCTCTGTTTCATTCTCGACACAGACAGTGTCATGTTGGGGGCCGAAATGAAAATGCCCACGCCGCATTTCCATGACTACCCTGATAGTCTCGCTTACACTTTATTTTCGACACACACCTTGCACAGCCACTTTGGACTGTCAGATTTCATGCTCCGAAGCTCGGAACAACCGGGCCCTGCTATTGAACAGCACTCGCGTTTATTGCTCACTTGCGGCAAAGCGACTCCCGTTCGAGGCCCTTCAGTTGCCTGATGCGCACGCTCCCACAACCTGCCCATTCTTGAGCAGCTTTTTTGTGTGAGTTCGTGTTGCCATTTGCCGAGGTCGTTTATGAGCCCACGGCATTCACTCTCGAGAATTGGGTATGTCCATCTCGATTTCTATTTCGAAACACTAAGTTATTTTCTCACATGCCATCGCAACATCGCCTACCTTTCATCGGCCATCTAAAAACACCATTGATAGTGTCCATAATGACCCTCTTAACCCTATCAGCCGCATCACTGCATGCGCAGGAGTCACTGATCATCTCACTGGACTCTATCGAGGACCGCATTCAAAAACAAAACCCAGACCTAGCTGCTGCACGCAAGCGCATTGCTGAGGCCAAGGGCAGGCTTGATCAATCAGGGCGCTTGAGTAACCCCGTATTTGGAATCGAGGCCTCACAGGACCCTAGTTTTGATGAGCACGCGCTGAGTGTCAGCATTGCCCAGAAATTCCCTATTACTAACCGGCTAGCTCTCGCACGTGCCATATCTCAGACCTCCTTACAAGCGGCAGAAGCCGAAGTGCTTGATGTCGAGCGGCGCCTTAGCGCAACGGCCAAGCAGCTAGTCATTCAAATTCTAGCGAATCAACAGCACCGGCAGCTGCTCAAAAAACAGCAGACTCTTGCCCATCAATTCGCCACACATTTAAGCGACTCAGCAGATAAGGGCGAAGGCTCAGTTCTCGATGCTGGCCAAGCTAAACTAGAGGCTGCGCAATTCACCAATAAACTTCGCCAGCTCAGCGCTAGGTCAGCCTCTTTTCATGGCCAGCTCAAGCCCCTGCTCGGCATGGGCACCACAGAGCTGCTCTCAGTAACCGGCAACTTATCGGGCTTTCATCTGCCATCAAGCTCAGCGCACACAAACCAGCGTCCAGATCTGCAAGCCGCCAAACTTCACGCTACCGCTGCCACTCAGTCAGCCGCACTGGAGCGTGCCAAATCACGTGACGATATAGAGCTCACCTTCACTGCAGGAGTAGAGCGCACGGAAGATGTCCCAGTGGGATACGACTCCGAGAAGCATTTTGGCATTGGCTTTCGCATTCCCCTTCCCCTCTGGAATAAAAACAAAGGAGCTATCGATGCAGCAGAAGCACGCTCTGAGCGTAAGCATCTGGAAGCCAGCGCGCTCGATCACAAGATCCAACACCAAGCCTCTACCGCATACACGGAAATGTCAGAGTGGGCAAAAATAGGACGGGAAATATCCCTCAATCTACTACCCATGGCTCGCAAGCAAGCAGAGCTCGCCGTCAAAGCCTACCACGAGGGACAAGGAGACCTCCAGGCGACACTTCGTGCCAGAGAACAGGTCCTCGACCTTAGCTCTGCCGAACTCAAAGCGCTTCGTGACTTTCATCTAGCAAAGACCCGCTATCAAGCCGCTCTCAACCAGTAACTTCATCTTATTTTCTAAACAGCTAACACCATGAAAAATTTACCAATACGCACTTCCTTAGCTCTCTCACTCTGCGTGATGGGCTGCATGATGGTCGATGCAGGACAAACAGACAGCTCCTCTGAGGGTTTTATCCCCTTGAAACCCGAAGGCATCAAAAACCTGGGCATTGAATACGCCGTCGTTGAACGCAAAGACTTTGAGAGCACGATCTTTGCCATCGGCCATATTCGAGAGATTCCACAAAACCACTCGGTCCTCAGTAGTCGTATTTCTGGGAGGATCATCAAGGTCAACGCCTTTGAGGGAGACATGGTAAAAAAGGGTGATGTTGTCGTTCAGGTAGAGAGCCGGCAACCAGGCAGCCCTCCCCCCGTTATCGATCTGCGGGCCCCGCGTGATGGACTCATCGTAGCCAGTCACATCCGCCTAGGTGAACCAGTAGAACCTGAAAAAGAACTACTCGACATTATGAATCTCACTGAGGTCTGGGCTACCGCTCAAGTGCCCGAGGATGTCATTAGTAAAATCAAACCAGGAACCAAAGCCCACATCCGCATCCCCGCCCTCGGCGGCACGATTATTGATGGCGAGTTGTTACGATTTCAACCCAAGGCCAACCAGGAAGGCGGCACCATCGGAGCTATCTTCAAGGTTCCCAACAATGGCAATCTACTGCGCCCGGGCATGCGGGCAGAATTTTCTATTGTAACCTCTAGCCGAGAGAACGTGATGGCCGTGCCCCGAGAAGCACTGCAAGGCGACGCTGCCCACCGAGTGGTTTACGTCAAGCACCTTGAAATCCCTCATGCATTCACTCGCTTGCCGGTTCAGACTGGTGAAAAGAATGACCGCTATGTTGAGATCATTAGCGGCCTCTTCCCCGGTGATGAAGTTGTCACGGCGGGCTCATACGCTCTGAGCTTTGCCAGTGGCTCCGGACTATCACTCAAGGACGCACTCGATGCCGCGCATGGCCACGAACATAATGCAGATGGCTCTGAAATGAACGAGGCTCAAAAACAGAGCGCCCCTGACTCTGAAACCACGCATCAGCACGCTGAGAGCAGCGCACTCGTTCTATTCCTCTCCGCATCCACTATTGTGTTGTTAGTGCTACTGATCACCAGCGGCATCCGAAACTCACGGAGGAACAAAGATACTCAACCAACGAATCTCTAGACGAGGAACGTACGCTATAGACTCATTATGCTAAACTCGCTCATCCGCTTCTCCCTCGCTCAAAGAGGGCTAATTCTGACCATTGCACTCACCTTGCTCGGTGTAGGTTATTACCGGAGCACTCAGCTGCCCGTAGAAGTGCTGCCAGATCTCACCAAGCCTACAGTCACTATTCTTACCGAGTCTCCTGGTCTAGCGCCCGAGGAGGTAGAGACATTGGTTACAGTTCCCCTTGAGAATAGTCTCATGGGAGTGACTGGCGTGACTCGATTGCGCGCAACCAGTGATGTTGGACTCTCGCTAATTTTTGTCGAATTTGACTGGGGCACCGACATTTACCAAGCCCGCCAATTTGTTCAAGAACGTCTACTCGGCGTAACCGACAACCTCCCTCAAGACGTCGTTCCTTATATGACTCCCGTTGCATCACTTATGGGCAACATCATGTTACTTGGCGTCACTGACCCAACAGGTGAAATTCACCCCCGTGATTTACGCTCCCTAGCAGACTGGACAATCTCCAGACGCATTCAGGGGATCCGAGGCATCGCTGAAGTGCTCTCCATGGGAGGCGGCATTAAGCAGCTGCAGATTCAACCAGACCCAGAGCGCATGCTATCACATGGAGTTAGTTTCGACGAACTCAGAGAAGCATCAGGCAAGGTCGTGAGTAACACCACCGGCGGCTTCCTTACCCAAAGCGCACAGGAAATCATGGTTCGAAACCTAGCGATGACAACCGACCTGGATGAAATTGGCAACACCGAGGTTCGCCGCGTGCATGACCGCTCTATCCGCATTAAGGATGTCGCCAATATCGTTTGGGACACGGAGCCGATGCGTGGCGATGCCTCTGCCAATGGCCACCGAGGTGTTGTTTTAAGCATTACCAAGTCACCGGGCTTTGACACCTTGAGCCTCACTCAAAACATTGATGATGCACTTGCCGATCTGCGTGGCAGCCTACCGCAGGGTGTGGTGCTGACGCCTATTTACAAACAATCAGATTTCATCAATCTCTCTTATCATAACCTCACCGAAGCCCTCTGGCTTGGGGGCATCATGGTCTGCCTCGTTTTATTGCTCTTCCTGATGAACTTCCGTGTGACCTTCATCACCCTGACATCCATCCCCCTGTCACTGGGCATAGCCATTCTAGTCTTTGACTTCTTCAATCTCAGTGTCAACTCGATGACCTTGGGTGGACTTGCCGTCGCCATCGGCATTGTCGTTGATGATGCAATTGTTGATGTTGAAAACGTCTTCCGAAGACTCAAAGAAAATGCGGTGCTAGCCTCACCATTGCCACGCCTAGAGGTCATTGCCAAGGCGTCTTCGGAAGTGCGTAGCTCGATCCTTTACGCCACTATTTTGATCATCCTAGTCTTCATCCCCCTACTCGCACTGAGTGGAGTTGAGGGCAGGTTGTTTACTCCCATCGCCATCGCCACGATTGTCAGCATGGCGGCCTCCTTCTTGGTGTCACTTACCGTCATACCGGTCTTGTCCTCATACCTGCTTCATCCAAAAGAAAACGAGGAGCACCAAGACAGTAAAATCGTCAGCTCGATGAAGTGGTTGCTGCAAAGAACCTGGCTAAAGCTAGCGCTCTGCCACCCTTTTGCGGTGCTCGCCATAGCCGCTATTCTGCTCGTTGGAGCTGCGGCACTCTACCCCACGATGAGTCGAAATTTCCTACCAGCATTCAGGGAGCCAACTGCAGTCATCGCAACCGCCACGGCTCCTGGCACCTCGCTCAAACAAACCACCGAACTCGCAGACACTGCCAGCCAGATGCTAATGCAGATCGATGGTGTTAAAACGGTGGGATATCGTGCAGGCCGAGCCGAGCGTGGCGACCATGTTGTGCCCGTATCCACGGTTGAGTTTGAAGTGGACTTTGACCCCGAATCATCTCGTTCCCGCACAGACATTCTCAAAAATATCAGGCGCGTCATGCACCCCACTAATCTGCCCGGCACG
Organism: Akkermansiaceae bacterium; assembly: GCA_017857425.1. GTDB lineage: Bacteria > Verrucomicrobiota > Verrucomicrobiia > Verrucomicrobiales > Akkermansiaceae > Oceaniferula. Next base: position 5,243 of record JAFMDE010000026.1, on the reverse strand, counting down.
TTCTCCGCAGTGAGCAGCCCCCTTGCAGACCGCATCGGTCATATGCTCAGTGGTGTCTCAGCCAAAATAGCGATTAAGATAAAAGGTGATGACTTGCAGGAGCTTCGCCGTATTGGCACACTTATCCAAGACCTCGCCCGCGAGATACCCGGGCTTGAGGAGGCCCGCGCCGAACAGCAAGCCCCCATCGCACAGCTACGCATCGAGGTCGATCGTGAGCGTGCTCGAGCATATGGCATTACTCCCGGGGATTTAAACAACCGCCTTGCTACGCTCTTGGGCGGTGAATCGGTAACTGAAATCTATGAAAACCAGCGCATTTACGATGTGGTAGTGCGCTTGCCTCTCGCATGGAGGGAATCACCTGAACGCCTTGCCAATATCTATTTCCAAACCTCAAGTGGGCAACGCGTCCAACTCAAAAACCTCGCTGACATTCGTCAGGCAAAAGGCCCCAACACCATTCAGCGCGAAAACAGCCAGCGTCGTTTTGTGGTCAGTATTAACCCAACAACCGATAACCTCGTTGAGCTTGTTGAGCAGCTCAAGGCTAAGGTGGACGAAGAAATAAACCTTCCAGATGGCTACCACATTAGCTTTGAAGGAGAATATGTCGCACAGCAGGAAGCCAGCAAGCGCATCGCTATCATGTCAGTGGTTGTATTGCTGCTCATCGCCTTCTTACTCTACAACTACTTCAGCACCTCCGTGTTCACCATCCAGGTGCTTGCAGACATTCCCATGGCTCTCATAGGGGGCATTTTCCTGACCTACCTGACACTGGAAAATATCAGCATCGCAACTCTGGTCGGCTTTATTGCAATCGCGGGTATCGCTGCCCGCAATAGCATCATGATGATATCGCACTACCTCCACCTGATGCGCCATGAGGGAGAGGAGTTCAGTAAAGCCATGATCGAGCGGGGCACGCTGGAACGCCTTGTGCCGGTTTTGATGACCGCGCTTTCAGCGGGAATCGCATTACTGCCTTTGGTTGCCAACCTAGGCTTCATCCCGGGCCTGCCTGACTCACACCCAGCAGATGCTCCGGGCAAAGAAATACTCAATCCTGTAGCGATTGTCATTGTGGGAGGCCTGGTCACCTCGACTATTCTTGGACTCGGTGTTACTCCTGCCGTATTTTGGCTCTTTGGCAAAAAAGCAGCGCTGCAATCGATCAAGAAACAGTCGCCAGCATCACAATAATTGTGACAACTAATAATTGGACAAATTCTACCTTTAAACTCGTTTAATAACCAGTCACTCATAGCTCATCAAAAAATCATCATGAAACAAACCAATAGACTAGCCGCCGGATTAAGTGCCATAGCATCAGTATTCCTATTCGCCTCTTGCGAAGACAAACATGCCCATGTCCCCCACGACCATGACGGTGACGGAGTAGCAGACCACGGACCTGGAGAGCATAATGCACCTGTCCCTCATGATCATGACGGTGACGGAGTAGCAGATCATGGACCTGGTGCTCACCATGATCACGGTGCTGATGTGCATGCCAAAAAAATAGCCGGCCCAAACGGAGGGAAGATCATCACCGCGGTAGAGCCGCATGCTGAGTTTTACGTGACTCCTGAACACAAGGTGCGCATTACATTTCTCGACGAGCAAAATACAGCAATGGCCGTAGCCGATCAAACAGTGGATGTCATCTGTGGTGATCGCAGTAACCCAACCATACTGAGCTTCGCTAAGGACACCGACGGCAACAGCCTCATCTCTGATGGCACTCTGCCTGTAGGAAACAAATTCCCCGTTATTCTGACGTTTAAAACCAGTCCAGATGCGGCTCCCATCAGGGGGAAATTCGCACTCGATCTAAGCGACTGCCCAAGCTGCGATTACCAAGAATACGCCTGCACCTGTGACCACGGGCACGCTCACTAATTGATACAACGCCTCAAACAAAGCCTCCTGTCTCGTGGCGGGAGGCTTTTTTGTGCCCTGAATTTACCAGGTGGAAACTTCCCACTCTTCGGTCAGCTCAGTCGGAATCGCCTCAAGAAAACGTGATGGTTTGGTCATGTACTCACCCGTGTAGCTTTTCGGGTTGGTCATCGGATAGGTCAAGTAGAGCTGGTCCTTAGCACGTGTAACAGCGACATAAAATAAGCGCCTCTCTTCCTCAAACATATCGTTATCGCCAGAATCCAGCACCCTGCTGTTGGGAAACATTCCGTCAGCCAACCAAACCACAAAAACGACTTTCCACTCCAGGCCTTTTGCTTGGTGGATGGATGACAACATCACGCTCTCAGCCTCATCCTGCTGTTGTTGATTCTTGTCCTGTGCTGGATCACCATCCACTGATGACATCAAGGATAGTTGAGCTAGGAATTCGAGAATATCTTCATACGTCTCACCATACTGCATCAGCTGCTCGATGTCCTGCTTGCGATGCTCATAATTATCAAATGTCGCTCGCATATAATCCTCATACACCCCCTCTAGGATACTGAAGATCATATTAGATGGACGTTCAAACTTACCCTCTGGGGCAAGCTCATCGAGTGTGTGGCATAGCTGCTCCCAAGAATCTTTCGCCTTAGCGGGCACACGAAAGCTCAGCAGCGTGTTTGAAAAAGACTCGGGCACCTCAACACTGCGCCCTGCGGCTGAATGTAACCACGCCTGCCACAAATTATCAGCGGTCTTAGAGCCAATACCTGGCAACAAGAGCGCCATTCTTTTAAAACTAACTTCATCGCGCCCATTGACCACGAATCTGATCATCGCTGATACATCCTTGATGTGCGCTTGCTCAAAAAACCTCAGACCACTGGTTATCTGAAAGGGCAAATCTCGACGAGTAAGCTCCATCTGAATTTCCATACTGTGGTAGTGAGCACGGTAGAGAATTGCTATTTCATTGGGTTTGACCCCTTCGCCAATGAGCTCGTCGATTCGCTCAGCGAGAAACTCAGCCTGTAAAGACGGGTCATCCAGAGCTACCAAAGCTGGAGTCATGGCTCCGCCTTCCCTCGCTGGCTTCAATTCCTTGTCATATTGCGTTCTATTGGGCCGAATAGCTGCATTGGAAAGCTCGAGCACTTCAGGAACGGACCTGTAGTTGGTCTCTATTTTGAAAACTTGGGCATCGTGATACTTCTCCTTAAATCCAAGAATATTATCAACATCTGCCCCCCTCCATGAATAAATGGATTGCGCGTCATCCCCTACCACCATCAGGTTTTGATCCTCTCCGACCAGTAAATCAATCAAGTCACACTGGACCTTGTTGGTATCTTGATACTCGTCGACCAAGACATGGCGAAACTTTCTCTGATACAACTTACGCAAGTCCTCGTGCTCCTGCAGTAACTTAAGAGTCAGTATAAGAAGGTCATCAAAGTCCATCGAGTTGGTCTCCTTTTTTTTCTTACGGTATGACTGGCTGACTTTTTTGATTTCCTCAAGCCACTCCTCTAGATGAGGGTAGCGGCATTCCAGAATATCTTCGATGGATTCGTAAGTGTTTTCAGCAAGGCTAAAAATAGAGGCTAATAAGTCTGCCTTGGGAAAACGCCGCCCACCGGTATCCACATTCAATCCCTTCACCACTTCCGAGAGCAATGACTTCTGATCATCACGATCGAGAATGGAAAACGAACGCGTAAAGCCAAGGTCATCAGCATGCTTTCGTAAAATACGATTACCTATGGAGTGAAACGTGCCGCTCCACAGCCCCGCAATATCCTTAGGCACAAGCTGCTCAACACGCTCAAGCATCTCACGCGCCGCTTTGTTGGTGAAGGTCAAGAGCAGGATATTACCCGCATCTACGCCCTTATCCAATAGGTAGGCCACACGGTGAGTTAGCGTCCTTGTTTTACCAGAGCCTGCGCCGGCAATGACCAAAGCTGGTCCGGGCTTGGAGCTGACCGCTGCATACTGCTGCTCATTGAGCTCGGCAGCGTAATCGATCCCCGACCCACCGGCAGTAGCATCTTGCTTAGACGATATTTTATACTCACGCGCCATTGGCTGTTAATTTAACAGCCCTGCTGTGAATGAGAAGTGACAATATTGCCTGATATCAACCATATGCGATGGTGACCGCTGGTACAGATAGCCATGAGACGAGGCAAGTTCCGCCGTGCTAATCAACAATATCACTTATGCGGCAATCTCGTAATGCTCAGCAATATCACGTAGGATACGGTCGCGACGATCTCGAGCGCTATCAAGATCGCGTGTTTTGAGTGAAAAACGCAGACGCTCAGAAGTTGCGTCATTTTTGTGCACTGTGAGGTGACACCACCATACACCACGATTGTTCCACAAATGGTGATTCGGGTTTTCCTCGTTCACACGGAGAGCTAATCGGGTTTTTGATTTGGCCATAGTCTTGATGTCCTTAAATTACTGTAATGGGTAACCATTTCTTACTGAAATGAGAGAGACTTGATCAGCAAATGATAAAACGTTTACAGTTGAGCTCCCTATAAATGTATTATTTTGTGCGCGCAACTCTTTTTTATCAGCTGGTCTGCCAATCACAAGTAACCGCCACATCTTGGTTACAGCAATTCCCATACCAATTTCGAGCAATTCCCATACCAATTTCGAGCAATTCCCATACCAATTTCAGCTGATGTTGCCCCCCGAAAGATGACGCTAAATCGAGTCGAGAGCCTCGCGAACCCGCTCAATGAGATCATTCGCATTTTCTGAGCCGACAGAAATACGAATCAAATGACGATCCAAGCCACAGCCCTCGGCCCATTCAAGCTCATCGTAGTGAGCCAACAGTGTATACGGACAGGCCAAACTGAAGTCAGTGCCAAGACTTGGCCCCTTGGATATGCGCAAGGCATCGTAGAACTTGGCCGACTTTTTGCGGTTTTTGAGTAGTAGGGATATCAGGCCTCCATAACCACCACCCTTGCGCTTGATTGCGTTGTATAATTTAGGCGTGGTAAACTTTGGATACCAAACTTTACCCACGGCGGGATGTGACGACAAAAAGTCTGCCAGCATTTCACCACTCTTATTTGACTTCCGCATACGCCCAGCGAAGCCGCTGATATTGCGAGCAAGAACCCTCGCATCAGATGCATAAAGCCTTGAACCCCCCTCACAGTCATCATCAAAAAACTCTTTCAACTCAGAATACATGGCAGAACCGGGAATCAGAGTCACCTGGCCAGCCATCACATCGCCGCGGCCTGATATCCATTTGGTTAAGCTGGTTGTGACAATGTCGGCATAACGATCAACTTGGA
>JAFMDE010000157.1 GCA_017857425.1 Akkermansiaceae bacterium | reverse complement strand
AAAATCATCGACAGCAGCTTCCTTAAAACCGGTAATAGCCTCATCAATCTTGCGTCCGGACCGATCATTCACATCATCCTCTTCCCCAAATCCATGACTGGCAGACTCTCTGTTTTTGAGCAGCTCACAGTATATTTTGTAAACATCATCTGATGACAATGTCCCTAACTGAGGCAGGCACTCCATGCCTAGGTTGGTTTCAATATAAACCGGTAGATTCGAACGCATTTGCACATCCGACACGCCCATTTCATCACAAGTCTGGAAAATCAAGCCTAACATTTCCTCTCCTCTCATTCCAGGCTGGAAGCCACCACCCTGATTCTCGCCAGGCAGGGCTGGCGGCGCAGCTGCTTGTTCAGGGTGCTCGGGAGCATTTGTTGAGGTAGATATCATGCGGTGATTAGTTAGCGTGATGTGGTGAGTGAATTGCCATTTTAGTGGACATAACTCGCTTCATATAACCACCTTGAGCTTTGCGTAGCTTTTTCAGGTAGGCTACCCTCTCTTTCATCTCGGTTAGGCGTGGTGCAGGTATTGCACGTCCGTCACGAAGCGCTTGACCCAAAAGTTCCTGATGCCTCTCTATACAGTAATCAAACTCGGCAAGGCTGGCCTTAGCGTGCGCGACAGAATAATCCTTATGGTGTCTGCCGATGTGATAGATGATGTTGTAAGCTGCATTTGCAGCTGTAAGCCAAGAAGCTGGATCAAACTCATCTTTTTTGCAGGTTTCGAGTGTTTGGCGAGCTATGTCCAGCGCTGCGTCCTCATCCGCCTCAGCTTCCCCATAGCTTGTTGTATACAAAAAAAGATGATAGTTACCGTAATTCGTATAGTTGGTTGGATCCAACTCATAGGCTAAGCGCAATTTATCTTCTATCTCTCCTTGAATAAATTGCTTGTGAGCTGCAGACAAGGGTTCCCCGTTAGTCTTGCGATGTACAGCCGCTTCCATTTGCTTGATCTTTTCTTGAGTCCGCACACGAAGCGGAACATTTCCCTCTCTTAGCTCAGCTCCTGTAGCTGCAGCTTGATGCCCATGGCAACCATCAGCACAGCCTGCGTGGTGCTCGTGATCATCCGCTAGAATGGATGCATGTTCGTGAGTTTTGCCCTCATGCCAGTAAAAGCCAATCGGCCCCTGCATCGCTAAAGCAAAAATCTTCCCATAGGGACTACCCTTCAGGCATGCCACATTTGGCTCGTAAGACAGCTTGTCTTCGGAGGCAAACTTAACCGCCATACCCCCCCATAGAGCTACACCCACAAGAAGGGCGCAGCACATAGTAAGCTTGGCTGGGTAAGAATTCATTGTAAGGGAATGAGTTGCGGACATGCTAAATAACGTTAAAGGCAACTAGGTCGCTGCCTTTGGCTGGAAAGTAAGGGTTGAAAGCATCGCCAGGACAATTTTGATGCCGGCAAAATAGATAACGAGCTGTAAGAACTCTGAACCGAGCATGCTTCCGTGCTTAAAGACGAGGCGCGGGGTGAGGTCCGCTAGGTGGTAGTGTGGCGAGACAACATACAACCAATCAAGTAACAGATTGCTTTGAGCGTCAGTCATCATAGCAAGGTAGCCTACACCATACATTCCATAAATGCTCATGCAGAGAGGGATTAGATACCCGACGGTGCTGCCAAAACGACTTCCTACCGAAACCGCCACCATCATTAATGGTGTTACCACGAGAAGGAAAAGAGCAGCATACTGCAAATTAGTGGCAACCCACATCTGGGCTTGGGCGCTATCGCTCGGCATGGCTCCAATAAAACAAACCGCAAGAGTAACAAGAACAAGAGGCAATAAAAAGCTCAGGCAAGCTAACCAAATCTGCATCATCTGACTCAGACCAGAAACTCCTGAACTTAAGAAATAGCCACCGAGACCGGATCGGGCTGTATCATCGCCGAAACGCGCTGCTTGGAAAAACAACCAAGCGATCGTCACTACCCATAAGCAACCCCAAGCCGCCTGGGCCCGAGCAGGTTCGATCAGAGAAGGGTTGCTCTCATAGGGGGTGAGATAAGGGAGCACGATAGGCAGCACTAATGCGCAAAACAATGCGATGATCCAAACTTTCCGCTGGATCATGGTTGCTAATGTTAACCGGTATAATTGCATGTCCTAATTCTATTAATTCAACTGATTTTTGAGCTCCCCCCAGCACTGCGCTTCGCCGTCACCGGCCACATGCACAATCTTACCGTCGGTAATGAGCACAGAGCTGTTCACCTCCATGCTGTCAAAATCAGGGTGGCAGCTCACTAGGCGCAAAACGCCATCTTGGTTATGATTCCAACGCTTCTGAAAAACTTCTCGAGAGAATGTATCCAGACCCGTAAACGGCTCATCGAGCAATAAAACATCGTGGCCTTGATCTTGCACTGAGAACTCTGCAACTAACAATGCCACCTTGCGTTTGTTGCCGGTAGAGAGCTGCCCGTAGGGCTTTTTAACATCGAGCTCCAAAGTTTGCGCCAAATCAATAGCTTCAGCATACTTGCCCTTTTTGAGGAACGCTTTGAAGATTGCCTTTGCCGGAAGCTCACGATCGAATGTCAGATCCTCACTGAGATACTGGCATCTGCCTTCGCATGAATAATCGCCTCCTAGTGGATTTAACACACCCGCCAAGGTCTTTAAAAGTGTCGTTTTCCCTCGCCCGTTGCGAGCCAGCAAATAATGGGTGCCTCCCTCGAGAACGATGCCCTCATCTCGCCCATCAACACAAGCCAGACGACCCTCGTAACCAATACTTAGGCCACAAGAAAGCTCAACACGGGGTGATGATTCCGGCAAGTTCATGAATGTAATTTTCTCAACTAACGAAAAAAATACCCTCCAATTCATTTATATGCAAGGGAAAAAGAATATCAAGTAATCCATTACATAAAATATACAAAAAATGACGTTGGTTTGTATAAATATTCAATAAGATCGTTCTTTCATGCCCTGAAAACCGCTATAATTAAATCTCGCCCGAAAACGGCTTCTGATTTTTTGAAAAAAAGACCGCCCACATTAAACCCTTCTTATAGACCAATAGGAAAAATCATGACTTTAATCCATGATTCAGTGTTTTCTTTTTCATAAATCCAGCTTATCTCACGGCAGCCAAATACATGAGCAATAGAATCGACATCACATTTCAGCATCTCCGGGAAAACAAAGAAGCCGCTTTTGTCGCTTATATTTGTGCTGGCGACCCTAGCTACAATGCTTCCCTTGAGATTGCCAAGTCTCTTGCCGATGCTGGAGCTGACATCATTGAACTCGGCGTGCCCTTCTCTGACCCGCAGGCAGATGGGGTTGTCAACCAGCTTGCTGCAGAGCGCGCGTTGAAAGCTGGCATGTCCGTGCATAAGTTAATGGATTTGATCAGAGAGTTTCGAACTACCCATGATACAGCCATTGTTCTCTTCACCTATCTCAACCCAGTGTATGCTTATGGTTATGAACAATTTCATGCCGACGCTGCAGCGGCAGGAGCTGACGGCATCTTACTGCTCGACCTACCTCCTGATGAAATCGCCAACAACAAGGAGTTAACCAGTGCTGAAGGGTTAAGGCACATCACTCTCGTTTCCCCCTCCACCCCCCTCAAACGCAAACAAATGCTCGCAGCTCAGTCCGAGGGCTTTATCTATGCCGTATCAAGAATGGGAGTCACCGGATCCCAGCAGGCTCCCTCCGCAGGCATCGGTGAGCTAGTCGCCTCAATCAAAGCGTGCACGGACACTCCCGTTTGCGTCGGCTTCGGCATCAGCTCCCCAGAACAAGCCGCTGAGGTCGCAGCCGCCTCTGACGGCGTCGTCGTCGGCTCAGCCATTGTCAATCAAGTGGCTCAGAATGCCGACAAAGCTAACTTGGCGGAAATCGTCCGCGACTTCACGACCCCTCTCATCAACGCCACCAAAAACCGAAACTAGTCATGAGATTACCATTTCATAAAATGAACGGCGCAGGCAATGACTTCGTTGTCATCGATAACCGTTCGCTCGACATCAACTTGAGCCGCGAGCAAATCGCACTGCTCTGTGATCGTCAACGCGGCGTTGGTGCTGATGGCCTGCTTGCCGTTGAGCCAGCTGAGGCCGGTGCTGATTTTAAGTTCCGCTACTACAATGCTGATGGTGGTGAAGCTGAAATGTGTGGTAATGGCGCGCGCTGCTTCGGCAAATTCACCGCTATGCTCATGGGCGGAGACACTGACCACGTCACCTTCGAAACCATTGCCGGCACGCTCAGCGCTGACATCATTGGTGACAATGTCCGCATTGCCATGTCAGATCCTTTTGATTTGGACCTCAATGCTGATGTCCGCATCGATGGCATGGACGCTGC
>JAFMDE010000156.1 GCA_017857425.1 Akkermansiaceae bacterium | reverse complement strand
TATGCCGTGTGATCCGCCGATGATGAGAACTGTTTTCATAAGGTTGAATGGGTGTAGGGAAACGGGTTGCCGGAGGTTTCCTTAAGATGGAATGGCCTCTGCGTATTCGGGTAACTTGGTGGTGATCATTCCATTGAGGCTGCCCACCAGATGATATAAACCAAAGTAAGTGCGGTTGAGGTAAAGTGCGTGGGCATTGCCACGGGACGTGCTCAGTTTGCTCAGCTCTTTGTCGAGGCGTGCGTCCTCACCGAACTGAGCAAGCTCATCGAAATAGTCCTGATCGCCAAAGTCGAAGGTGCCATGCTTGAAGGGGCGTGAGAGCAGCTCAACAGATTCCCTGAACAAAGCAGCTAGCTTGTCCTTCTCATGGGGTTTGTCCGTATCGAGCAATAAGCCGATTTTGCTGAGAGCATTTCGGAATGTGGTGTCATCGTTGAGCACATCAGGATCCATCAGGGCGAAGTAGTCTTTGTAAAAACCATCTTCTAAAGACTTGGTGCAGCCGAAATCGAGAACCCAGAGCTCGTCGTCATGAACCTTGAAGTTGCCAGGGTGTGGATCAGCATGAAACAAACGAAGCTCGTGGATCTGATGGTGGTAAAAATCCCACAAGGCCTGGGCGAGTTTTTGCTTCAGCTCCTGAGGTGCGTCAGACTCGGCAAAGGTATCAAGCTGCACACCATGAATCCACTCCATGGTAAGGATGCGTTTGCTGCTGAGGTCTGGAAAGTATTCAGGGAAACGGGTGTGGGCGAGGTGCTTGGACTTGGCTGCGAGATCTTGGGATCGCTCAAGCTCAAGGTGGTAGTCGGTCTCTTCAAGCAGGCGTTCCTCGACTTCCTTCATGTATGGCTCGATCGCCTTAGAGTCTAACTGGAAGATCCTAGTGGCGATGGGTTTGACGATCGCCAGATCAGATTTGAGACTGTCCGCTACACCTGGATACTGAATTTTGACCGCGTATTTTTCGCCCTTGATTTCAGCCTGGTGAACCTGGCCAATGGAAGCTCCGGAGGCAGCCTTGGTGGTGAAGTGATCAAAGATCTCAGTGGGCTTTTTGCCCAACTCCTTCATAAAGGTGTTGACCACCAGAGGGTAGGTGAGGGGAGGGGCGTTGTATTGCGCTTGGGCAAATTGATCAGCGTATTGGTCGGGCACCATGTTGCGATCCATGCTCAGCATTTGCGCGAGTTTCAGTGGGCCGCCCTTAAGCTTGCTGAAGGTGTCATAAGTCTGGCGTGCCGTGACTTCATGAAAGGCCGTCTTATCATCGTTGCCGGTGATGGTTTTCCTCGCTTTATATTTGAGGTAATTCACTCCAACTTGAATACCAGTTTGTGCAAGCTTGCTGGCACGCCCAATTTTATTTTTTGGGATTTTGGTCTGCTCTTTCATCAAGCTTAGGATCCCGGAAGGGTGAAGCGACGCATCAGGAACCTGCCAAGATCAAATGCTGAATCCAAGGTGCCCGAGCGGGCCATGTCAGCGCTAAATCGAACACTCTTTTCAATCAGAGCATCGGTATCTTGAAACTCAGCAGATTGATCCTTGCGGTGGAATTCGATAATACTGCGGAACTGCTCGAAGAGCAGCTCGGGGTATTTTTCACTGACCTTTTTACGGTTCGCGATGGATCCATCCTCGATGCCCTGCTCGATAATCTCCTTGGCAAATTCAACAAAGCGATGCCGCATGGGTTTGAGTGTTTTACTGCATCCTGGGCGAGGGAAAAACTCAACCAAACGTGATCTGTTTTTCTGGGAGTGGACAAAAAACGTGAAGAAAAAAGCGAGCATCTTCTGGTCACCTGGGTAGTTGGCATAGTCCTCATCTTCGTGCAGCACCTTGATGGTCTCCTCTACTAAGCGATCCCAATAACCAGACTCGAGAGCATCAAAACTGGCAGCGTGTTTGTAGAACTCAGCCTCCTCCATGCCGATCTCCTCGGTGAAGGCGTAAACACTACTTGGTCTTTTACCTTTGGTGAGCAGCACATGCCAATACTGCTTCTCTAGCTCTTCCATTGGGTTCTTTTTTGAAGTCGACTTAGCCATTGCACCCTTACTTAGAACCGAGTCAGAACTCAGTCAAATGGTAATTGCGTTATAATCTGCTTGCTTGAAGTGTTCATTAGATTACCCTGTTCGCATGAATACTCTCAAGAAGCTGGAGATATTGGCGGATGCGGCCAAGTATGATGCCTCCTGTGCCAGCTCGGGTGCAGCGCGGAAGGATTCCACGGGGGGTAAAGGGGTTGGATCCACTGGTGGAACGGGTATTTGTCACTCCTATGCTCCTGATGGCCGCTGCATCTCCTTGCTTAAGGTTTTGCTGACCAATGTCTGCCTGTATGATTGCCACTACTGCATTAACCGCCGCTCCAGTAATGTGCAGAGGGCGAGGTTCACGCCAGAAGAGGTCGTGGAGCTGACCTTGTCATTTTACAAGAGAAACTATATCGAGGGTTTGTTTCTGAGCTCGGGCATTATACGCAGCGCTGACTACACGATGGAGCTGGTCATCAGAGTGGCGAAGCTACTGAGGGAGGAGCACCACTTCCGCGGCTACATTCACTTGAAGACCATCCCTGAGGCCTCTCCGGAACTGATTGCAGAAGCTGGCAAGTATGCCGACCGCCTGAGTATTAATGTCGAGCTTCCCAAGCAAGAAAGCCTCAAGAAACTCGCTCCTGAGAAAAACGTCCAGCGCACACGTGAAGCGATGAGCACCATCAACGCCCGCATCACTGAAACCAAGGCCGATCGTAAAGAACTCAGAAAGCGTAGGTCGACTGCCAAAAAGCCGATCTTTGCCACTGGCCAAAGTACCCAGATGATTGTCGGTGCAGATGATTCCAATGACGGTGACTTCCTTGCCAGAGCAGGCGACCTCTATGGGAATTTCAAACTCAATCGAGTCTATTACTCTGCCTTTAGCCCGATTCCTGAACCCTCAGTGATCCTGCCGCTACAAGCACCGCCGCTGGTGCGTGAACACCGGCTCTATCAAGCGGATTGGTTGATGCGGTTTTATCACTATGGTGTTGATGAGTTAACCACTGCGGATGCGCCCAACCTCGATCTTGATATTGATCCCAAGCTCTCGTGGGCGCTACGCAACAGGCATACATTCCCGATTGATATCAACCGCTCACCCCTGGAGATGCTCTACCGTATTCCTGGACTTGGAGTCAGAAATGCCAAAAGGATCGTGCGCCTACGGCGTCACCACGGTGTTAGTCTTGAGGACTTGATCAAGCTCAGGGTGAATTTGAAAAAGACCATGCCCTTTATGATTTGTGTTAATCATCACCCGGCTCGCTTAGAGCTATCAAGTAGTGATCTGCGCGCCAAGTTTGCGCCGCCGCCGAAGCAGCTAGAGATGGATTTTTCAGCAGCGCCGATCGTTCCAGCTGCAGAAAAAAACATGGTCAAACAAGCTGGGGTAGAAGCCTTGCATGGCGAATTCTAGAGCTCAAAAAGCAAGGATGAAAACCGTATCTATTGAGCCCCATTTCCAAGCATGGCGTAAAGCTGCTCGCGCGCTATTGGCCGAGCAGTGTCATCCATCAGATGTCCTGTGGAGTGCTAAGAACGATGAAGGTGAAGGGTTATTGTTTGCTGATGAGTTGCCTGCATGTCCAGCCACAGCGCCACGCTTAAAGGTGCCCAAAACCTTTGTGCGCCTCGCCGAGACTGTATCTGCTCACCGCTCAGGCAAGCAGTGGGCACTGCTCTATGAGATACTCTGGGAGATGACCTGTGGTAATGACCGCCGCATTCTCAGTAACCAAACAGACATTCGGTTGCGTAGCCTTGAGCGCATGCGTGCCACCGTCAGTAGAGACATTCATAAGATGCGTGCCTTTGTGCGCTTCCGTGAAGTGAAGACTGAGGATGATGCCGGGGGACATACCGTGGAGGGTGCCGTTGAGAATTTCGTAGCCTGGTTTGAACCAGACCATCTGATCGTGCGCCTGAACACAGCCTTTTTTCGCAAACGTTTTGCGGGCATGCACTGGTCCATCCTGACTCCTGATGAGTGTGTGCACTGGGATGGTAGCAATATCACCTACACCGAGGGAGTGGAGAAATCAGTGGCTCCTGATAGCGATGAGCTTGAGGAGCTGTGGCTCGGCTACTACCGGAGTATCTTTAACCCAGCGCGTCTAAAGATCAAAATGATGCAGACCGAGATGCCCAAGAAGTACTGGAAAAACCTTCCTGAGGCTGAAATCATCGAAGAGCTCATCACCGGCAGTGGCGATCAGGTGCAATCCATGATGGACGAGCATGAGCGACCGCTCAAGCGGGAGCCGCGTAATGCTTACCTTGCACGACTCAAAGAGATGGA